>DASRJH010000188.1:0-28332 GCA_035649575.1 Planctomycetota bacterium | reverse complement strand
TGCCCGTGCGGCCTATGCAACACTGGTGCTGAGCGTGCTCCCTGCATGCCTACTGCATGGTTCGCCTTGATCGCTGTAGGATGGCCAGCCAACAAGCGGTAGCGAGTGACGAGGCGCGCCAGGCGAACGCGTGCGGCTGTGGTGCGGCGGGGCTTTCGCGGATTCCTGATAGATTGTCGCCTCGCCATTCCACCACCGGCATGGCATTCCTCATGACCACCCGTCCCGGCGCCGTTCCCACGCTTCATCCTGGCGACAGGCTCCCGCGCAGAGAGTTCGAGCGCCGCTTCGATGCGACGCCGGACCTGAAGCGGGCCGAGCTGATCGAGGGCATCGTGTACGTCGCCTCGCCAGTCCGGCACTTGTATCACGGGCACGCGCACAGCGTGCTCCATGCTTGGGTTGCCGCGTTGTGCTCGTGCATCGAACGCGGCATTGCCGACCCCGCGCATGCTGCGTTCGCCGCTCGCTTGCGGTCACGCGAGTGACTGCAGCGCCGCGGGCACGTGCCCGGCGATCTTGGTGGTTGCGCGCGTGATGCCTCGAACCGGGCGAACAGCGACCCGCGGGCGGGTACAACGTGCGGACCAGGTCCGGGACGGACCAACGAGGACCCGTTGCACATCGCACTCGACATCGACGGCACGATCACCGAGGCGCCGGAGTTCTTCTCGCTGCTGACGCGCGTGGTCCGGGACGCGCGGATCACCGTCGTGTCGTTCCGCGATGACGAGAGCGAGGCGCGCCGCCTGCTCGCGGAGCTCGGCGTGCGCTACGACGCGCTGGTGCTGATCAACGATCCGGCGCTCGGCAACCGCGACGCAGCGCCGTGGGAGGACTGGAAAGCGGGCGTCGTGGCCCGCCTCGGCGTCGACGTCTTCTTCGAGGACATGCCCGAGGTCGTGCGGCTCGTCCGCCCGCCGACCAAGGTGTTCATGGCCTGCGACGAGAGCATGCGCGAGTGGCTGTCCGAGTGCGTCGACCGCGTCTAGTGACTACAGCGCCGCGAGCACGCGCTCGGCGACCTTGGCCGGCGTGAACCCGAAGTGCTCGGCGACGGCCTTCGCTGGCGCGCTGGCGCCGAACGTCGACTGGCCGATGCAGCGGTCGAGGCGCCCCGTGAACTGGCACCACCACTCGGGCCGGCCCATCTCGCACGTGAACACAGCCGCCGTGCCGAGCACCTGCTTCCGGTACCCGGCATCCTGCCGCAAGAACAACTCCGCGCACGGCATCGAGACGACGCGCGTCGGCGTGCCCTTCTGCGCCAGCAGCGCAGCGGCTTCGACCGCGAGACCGACTTCGGCGCCGGTCGCGACGATCGTCGCCTTCGCCGCCGCCACCTCGACGAGCACGTAACCGCCGCGCAGGACCTCGCGCGGATTGAAGCCCGCGGCATGCGGCAGCTTCGGCACGTTCTGTCGCGTCAAGGCGAGCAGCACGGGTCCATCGCGGCGCGACATCGCATGCGTCCACGCTGCAGCGGTCTCGGCGCCATCGGCGGGCCGGAACACGTGCAGATTGGGAATGAGCCGCATCGCGGCGAGGTGCTCGACCGGCTGATGCGTCGGTCCGTCCTCGCCGACCATCAGGCTGTCGTGCGTGAACACGAACGTCGTCGGGATCTTCATGAGCGACGCGAGGCGGATCGGCGTGCGCATGTAGTCCGTGAACACCAGGAACGTGCTGCCCGACGGCAGGAAGCCGCCGTGCAGCGTGAGACCGTTCAGCACGGCGCCCATCGCGTGCTCGCGGATGCCAAAGTGCAGCGTGCGGCCCGTGCGGTCCTTCGCCGTGAACGAGCCGCTCTTCTTGATGCGCGTCTTCGTCGACGGGTCGAGATCGGCGCTGCCGCTCGTGAAGCTCGGCACGAGCTCGGCGAGCTTCTGGATCACGTTGCCCGACAGCGCGCGCGTCGCGGCGGGTTCGGCGCCCGCGGCGGCGGCGAGTTGTTCGAGCAGGTCCTTCGGCAACAGGCGTTCGCGGAACGCGCGCCAGGCCTTGGCCTGGTCGGGTGCTTTGGCCGCCCAGCCCTCCATCTCGCCTTGCCAGCGCAGGCGCGTCTGCTCGTTGCGCTGGGCTGTCTGCTGAAACACCGCGCGGACCTTGGTGTCGACGAAGAAGTCGTCGGGCGGCATGCCGAGCGCCTTCTTGGTCAGCGCGACCTCGTCCTTGCCGAGCGGTGCCCCGTGCGCTTCGTGCGTGTTGCACTTGTTGGGGCTGCCTTTGGCGATCGTCGTCTTGCAGCAGATCAGCCGCGGCTTGTCGCTCGCGGCCGTGGCGTTCTGCAGCGCCTTCTGGATCTGCGCGTAGTCGTGGCCGTCGATCGACTGCACGGACCAACCCTGGCTCTCGAAGCGCGCGGCGATGCTCTCGCTCGTCGCGAGATCGGTGTGCCCTTCGATCGTGATGCCATTGTCGTCGAACAGGCAGATCAGGTTGTTGAGCTTCAAGTGGCCCGCGAGCGACGCGGCTTCGTAGGTGATGCCCTCCATGAAGTCGCCGTCACCCGCGGTGACGAACACGCGCGAGAGCAGCAGCGGGTTCTGGAAGCGCGCAGCTTCCATCTGTGCTGCGATCGCCATGCCGACCGCGTTTGCGAACCCCTGGCCGAGCGGACCCGTGGTCGTCTCGACGCCGACCGTGTCGCCGAACTCGGGGTGTCCCGGCGTCTTGCTGTGCAGCTGCCGGAACTGCTTGAGGTCGTCGATCGTGACCGGGTAGCCGCCGAGGTGCAGCAGCGAGTAGAGCAGCATCGAGCCGTGGCCGCCCGACAGCACGAAGCGGTCGCGGCCGGGCCACTCCGGGTCCTTCGGCGTCCAGCGCAGGAACTGCGTCCACAACACCGCGGCGACTTCGGCCATGCCCATTGGCATGCCCGGGTGGCCCGAGTCGGCCTTCTGCACGGCGTCCATCGCGAGGCCGCGGATGGTGTTGGCGACGAGGGTGAGATCCTGCGCGACGGCGGTCATGGGGGGCGGACTCTAGCCGCGCGATGTGCGTCGGGGGAAGACGTGGCGGCCAACTCTGGCCAACTCGCGCGGCTTGTTGAAGGTGTGGAGTCCGTGGAAACTCGAACGCTCGGCTTGGCCTAGTGGCCCGCACCTTCGCGGATGGCGTTCACGTTCCACGTCGGGATCGTGATCTCGACGACGCCGTCCTTCGGCACGCGCATCAGCTTCGCTTGACAGCCCAACCGCGAATCGAGGCCCGTGTCGCGCGCCTCGTCGAGCTGGTCGAGCTCGTCCTCGCTGGCCTCGGAGAAGCAGTCGGCGTTCTTCGTGATCTTGACGTGGCAGGTCGAACACGCGCAGACGCCGCCGCAGGCGTGGTCGAGTGCGAGCCCCTGTTCGAGCGCGGCATGAAGGATCGACTCGCCCACGGCGAGCGAGATCTCGCGGCCCTCGCCGCGCACGCACAGGCGGGCCTTCGTCATCGCTGCTGCTCTTCGTGCAGGGCCTTCGTCACGGCCGCACTGATCACGTCGTCGGCGATCGTCGTGGTCACCTTCGTGAGCTCGTCACATCCCGCCTTGAGCGCCGCGGCATCGGCATTCGCGGCCAGCAGCTTGCCGAGCGCCTTGAGCGCCTTCATGACCGCGTAGGTCTGGTCGGGCGGCAGCTCGGCCATCTGCAGCACCTTCTGCGTGCCGCGCACCATCGCTTCGGCCTTGTGCTTGACCTCGATCGCCTCGCGCGCCTTGTAGTCGGCCTCGGCGTGCTCGATCGACTCGAGCATCATGCGGCGCACCTCGTCGCGCGTGAGCCCGAACGACGGCACGATCTGGATGCTCGCTTCGACGCCCGTGCGCTGTTCGCGCGCGGTCACGCGCAGCACGCCGTCGGCGTCGACGAGGAACGTCACCGCGATGCGCGGCAGACCGGCCGGCATCGGCGGAAAGCCACGCAGCTTGAAGTGGCCGAGCAGACGGCAGTCGCGCGCGAGCTCGCGTTCGCCCTGGTAGATCGCGAGGTCGACCGCGGTCTGGTTGTCGACGCCCGTCGAGAACTCCTCGGTGACGCTGGTCGGGATCGTGCTGTTGCGGAGGATGAGCTTCTGCACGGCGCCGCCGAGCGTCTCGATGCCGAGCGACAGCGGAATGACGTCGAGCAGCAGCAGCGAGCGGTCGTTGCCGGCCAGGACGTCGGCCTGGATCGAAGCGCCGAGCGCCACGGCGAGATCGGGGTCGACACCCGTGTGCGGCGGCTTGCCGGTCAGCGCGGCGAGACGTTCGCGCACGAGCGGCACGCGCGTGCTGCCGCCGACCAGCACGACGTCGTCGATCGCGTCGAGCCGGAGTCGGGCGTCCTTGACGGCGAGCTGGACGCAGTCGAGCGTGCGTTGCACGAGCGGGGCGATCGCCGCTTCGAACTCGGCGCGCGTCACCGTGAGTTTCACGGCGCCGTGCTCGCCGAGGTCGAGCTCGAGGTCGGCGGTCAGCGCGTCGCTGAGCCGGATCTTGAGGCCCTCCGCGGCGCTGCGCAGCGCCTGCTGCACGTAGGGGTCTTCGGCGCGTGCTTTGGCACCTGCGCGCGGCAGGGCCGCGAGGATGCGCTCGGCCAGCAGCACGTCGAAGTCGTCGCCGCCGAGGTGGGTGTCGCCGGCCGTCGACAGCACGCGGAAGACACCGTCCGCGATGCGCAGGATCGACACGTCGAAGGTGCCGCCGCCGAGATCGTAGACGAGTGCTACGCCGTCCTTGCTGCCGTTGATGCCGTAGGCGAGCGCGGCCGCCGTCGGCTCGTTGAGGATGCGCACGGGGACGAGCCCGGCCAGCGTGGCTGCGTCCTTGGTCGCCTGGCGCTGCGCATCGTCGAACCACGCGGGCACCGTGATCACGGCTTCGCGCACGGGCTGCCCGAGCGCCTGTTCGGCCGTGGTCTTGACCTGCTGCAGCACGAGCGCGGAGATCGCTTCGGGCGAGTGCTGTTGCGCGCCGATCTGGACGCGCGGCAGGTCGCGTTCGCCGGCGACGATCTCGTAGGGCAGCGAACGCGCGTCTTCGGCGACGTCGCGCATCGAGCGGCCGATGAGACGCTTGACCGAGAACACGGTTCGGTCGGGCAACGACAGGCGCAGCGCCTTCGCCGCGCGGCCGACGATCGTCGTGCCGTCGGGCTGGAAGCAGACCACGGACGGGATGAGCGCTTCGCCATCGCGATCGCGCAGCACGCGCGCTGCCTTGCCGGTGCGCACCGCGGCGAGGCTGTTCGTCGTGCCGAGGTCGATGCCGACCACGAGGCGCGCTGTGTTCGTGGGAGCAGCGACGTTCGTCACGACTTCGCGTCCAGGTCCGCGAGGGCCTTCTTGTGGTAGTGGGAAGCGTGGAATCGCCGCGCCGCGGCGTCGAACGCGCCGCGGGCCAGGTCCGCGCGCAGGGCTTCGAAGTCGGCGTCGATCGTGGCCTGCAGGCGGGCGCGCAGCGGCGCGATCTGGGCACCGGCTGCGAACGAGACCTCTTCGGCCAGCTCGAGCGCCTCGGCGAGAAAGCCCGGATCGAGCTTCTTGTTGCGCTCGAGCGCGCCCGGGCTCAGCAGTTCGAGCAGGGCCTTGGCGCGCTGCCACGGATCGCGCAGCACCTTCCACGCGTCGTTGACCTCGGCGGAGCGCTGCAGCACGGCGATGCAGTCGCCGGTCGCCTTGCCCTGGTGGAGATCCGGATGGCACTCGCGCGACAACCGCAGGTAGCGCGCTTCGACGGTGCGCTCGTCGAGATCGAGCGACCGCGGCAGTCCGAAGACCGTGAACGGATCGCGATGGGGGACGTGGATCACGCCGAGAACGAAGTGCCGCAGCCGCAGGTGCCCGACGCCTGGGGGTTCTTGAACACGAAGCCGCGGTCGAGCAGCCCGTCGTTGAAGTCCAGGATCGTGCCCCCCATGAAGAACTCGCTCTTCTTGTCGATGAGGAACTGCACGCCGTGCTGCACGAAGGCGAGGTCGAACTCCGTCGGACCTTGCTGGTCGAAGTCGAGCACGTAGGTGAAGCCCGAGCAGCCGCCGCCCTTGGCGCCGACGCGGACCCAGGTCGTGGCCGGGAAGTTGTGCTCGGCGATCACGCGCTTGATCTCCTTCGCGGCGCGTTCGGACAGGTGCACGCCGCGGCCGGGCTTCGGCTCGGTCGGCACGGGCTGCGTCGGCGCGCCCGGCGGGTTCGCGGACACGGCATCGCTCATGACTTTGCTCCGGCGGTTTGCTTGCTGGCGACGCGCTTCTTGCGCCAGTCCTCGATCGCAGCCTTGATGGCGTCTTCGGCGAGGACCGAACAGTGGATCTTCACGGGTGGAAGCGACAGCTCTTCGACGATCTGTGTGTTCTTGATCTGCGCGGCTGCATCGACGCTCGTGCCCTTGAGCCACTCGGTCGCCAGTGAGGACGAAGCGATCGCCGAGCCGCAGCCATACGTCTTGAACTTCGCGTCGACGATCTTGCCGTTGTCGTCGACCTTGATCTGGAGCTTCATCACGTCGCCGCACTCCGGTGCGCCGACGACGCCCGTGCCGACGTTGGGATCGCTCTTGTCGAGCGAGCCCACGTTGCGCGGGTTCTGGTAGTGGTCGAGCACTTTGTCGCTGTAGGCCATGGTTGTCTCTTGGAGTTGGCGGGCGAGACCTGATCAGTCGCACCCAGGTTCTTGGAATCTCGTTTCGTCTTGTACGCCGGGCGGCTGCGGCCGGCTTCCAGTTGTCATGTTCTTTGCGTTGTTGTTTTCGCCGGCCGCAAGGCAGTCGCACTGAGAAGTGCTTGCCTGCGGCAAGCATTCCTCAGTGCACGGTCCACTTGACCTTGGTGATGTCGATGCCTTCCTGGACCATTTCCCAGAGCGGGGACATCTCGCGCAGGCGTTTCACTTCCTGCACGATGCGGTCGGCTGCGAAGTCGACTTCGGCTTCGGTCGTGAAGCGCCCGAGCGAGAAACGGATGGAGCTGTGCGCGAGCTCGTCGCCGAGGCCGAGGCCCTTGAGCACGTAGCTGGGCTCGAGGCTCGCCGAGGTGCACGCCGAACCGGACGACACGGCGAGTTCCTTGACGCCCATGATCAGCGATTCGCCCTCGACGTAGGGGAAGGACACGTTGGCGAGGTGCGGCAGCCGCGCCTCGGGGTCGCCATTCCGCACCGCGTCGGGCAGCGCCTTCAGGATGCGCTGTTCGAGCCGATCGCGCAGCGTGCGCAGCTTCACGATCTCCGCGGCCATCTCCTCGCGGCAGATGCGCGCCGCTTCGCCCATGCCGACGATGCCCGTGACGTTCAACGTTCCCGAACGCATGCCGCGTTCGTGGCCACCGCCGTCCATCTGCGCGGTCAGTCGCACGCGCGGGTTCTTGCGCCGCACGTAGAGGCAGCCGACACCCTTCGGGCCATACATCTTGTGCGCCGACATCGACAGCAGGTCGATGTGCTGCGCCTCCACGTCGAGCGGGATCTTGCCGGTGGCCTGCGTTGCGTCGGTGTGGAACAGCGTGCCCTTCTGCTTGCAGATCGCGCCGATCTGCTCGATCGGGTGCAGCGTGCCGATCTCGTTGTTCGCCGCCATCAGCGACACGAGGATCGTGCGATCCGTGATCGCAGCGGCGAGCTGGTCGAGGTCGACGTGGCCCTTGGGATCGACGGGCAGCCAGGTGACTTCGAAGCCCTGCGTCTCGAGGAACTTCATCGGATCGAGCACGGCCTTGTGCTCGGTGATCGCCGTGATCAGGTGGTTGCCCTTCGGGCGGTACATCTGCGCCACGCCCTTGATCGCGAGGTTGTTCGCTTCGGTCGATCCGCTGGTCCAGAGGATCTCCTTCTGGTGCGCGCCGATCAGCAGCGCGACCTGCGAACGCGCTTCTTCGACGGCCGCTTCGGCGGTCCAGCCGAACGCGTGGCTGCGGCTCGCCGCGTTGCCGAACGTCTGGGTGAAGAACGGCAGCATGCGCTGCACGACGCGGGGGTCGCACGGCGTGGTCGCGCTGTAATCGAGATAGACCGGAGACTTCATCGTGGGGATCCGAGGTTGGGCGTCGCAGTCTGGGCCAGGGCCGGCTCTCTCGTCGTCGGGCTGCGCGCGTCCGTCATGCTGCACAGCTCGTCGAGGCGGATCTGCCGGAACAGTTGCGAGATGCGTTCGTGCACGAGACGCATCGGGTTCTTGCTCGGGCAGAACCCGATCAGAGTGCAGTCGTGACCATGCTCGCCGATCTTGCCGTTACCATGCTGGCCCGGGGCGAGGGCCAGTGCCGGCGGGATTGCCTTCGTGAGGCTCGGGCCGGCCCAACCGGTCGCGGACACGCAGTCGACGAGCGTGAAGCGGCCTTCGACGACTTCGAGCATCTCACCGAGCGAGATCTCGGCAGGGGGGCGCACGAGGCGATAACCCCCCTTGAGCCCACGCACCGACTCGAGCAGACCTTGCTTCGCAAATGCCTTGAGCAGGTTGGCGACCACCGACTTGTTGAGTCCCGCCTGCCGCGCGATCTCCTGGGCGCTGACTACCGTGTCGGCGGCCGGGCCGCCTGGGTAGGCTCCTTGCCGGGCGATCGCGCCCAGCAGGAACACGGCGTAGTCGGCTTTCTTGGAGATTCGGAGCATCGGGTAGGTGGCCGAGTCCTCTTGCAGAGGTGGGCGCGGGCGTCGACCCGCCCGCAACGAGCTGCCAAACTAGACCTGAATTGGGGCTCATTCAACCATCGGCTCGAAAAAGCCCTGGATGTAGGCACATTCTTGGGCTCGTCTCTGGATCGTTAGCGAGACCGCCATGAGACCCGACGCTCTCACTGCTCAGCTCCTTGCCACCGGACCATTCGAACGAGCGAGTGCGCCGTTCAGACTGCTGGAGGTCAGCGGTCCCGACGCGGGGGACTTCCTGCAGCGGCTCTGCACGCAAGACGTGCTGGGGCTCGCGCAGGGGCAGGTCAAGCCCGCGGCATTCCTCGACAACAAAGGCAAGGTGCTAGCGACGTGCCTGGTGTTCCGGATCGGCGAGACGTTCTTTCTCGAGACGCAGAAAGAGCAGGAGGAACAGCTCGCCGGTCTGCTCGAGCGCTACCACTTCACGGAGAAGCTCGCGATTGCGCGGGCTTCCGTGGGGCGGCCCCGGGAGGAGGTCGGCGCAGCCAGCGGCGTGCCCGAGAAGGACTGCAAGGCCGAGAGGCGCGGCATAGTGCTCGTGCGGTTTGCGCGGCGTGGCGTGGCCTACACGCGCATCTACGGCGGCACTGTATTCGTGGGAGGCGGCGATGCAGGGGAGGTCCAGAGGAAGCCGCTCACACGCGAGTTCGCCGAGTGCCTGCGCATGGGGGCTGGCCTCGTTCGCGTCGGTCTCGAGACCGAGCCGTCGACGCTGGCGCTCGAAGCCGATCTCGAGGACCACTGCTCGACGACGAAGGGCTGCTACACGGGCCAGGAGATCGTCGCGCGCATCAACACCTACGGGCACGTGAACCGCAGACTCTGCCTGTTGCACCTGCCCGAGGGACCCATGATCACCTCACCCGTGGCGCTGCACGATCCCGGCGACCAGACGCCCGTCGGCCGCGTGATGCATGCGGTGCCGGTTCCGGACTACGCGCGGCGCGTGGGGCTCGGTTACCTGCCGAAGGACTTCCAGGCGCTCGGCACGAAGCTGTCGCTGCCCGATGGTGTCGGTGTCACGGTGGTCGGCTTCGCGAAGTAAGCTCGACTCTCAGCGCGCGCTCACTGGCCTTCGCGCGTGAGATCGCGATATCTCGTCCTTCGGTTCAACCCTTGCCAGCGTAGGCGAGCACGACGTAGGCCGGGCTGCCTTCGGCGACGATCGACACGCCGGGCTCACCAGCCATTGCAATGCAGAACGCCGCGTCGCCGCGCACGGCCGACGCCTGCCCCGCATGCGCGACCGTGGCGCCCGCTTCCGTGCGCACGAACACGAGTACTTCATCGGCGCGTGGCCGACCCGGAATGTCCGCGACAGCCAGGCTCTGTCCCGCAGGCAGCACGACCTCGTCGACGCTCAGTGTCGCCGCCTTGTAATCGCTCGCGAACACGCGCTCGACCACGCACGCACCGACCTGCAGCTGGCTCATGCGGCGCGGCGGCAGCGACTCGGCAGCCGTCGGGAACGTCTCGGCCGGACGCCACTCGCCCGTGGTCGGATCGAACGCCTTGCCGCTGCCCGCGAGCTGCAGCAGCGGGCTCTGCCCGAACACGCCGCGGCCCTGCTCCGCGGCAGGCGCCGCGGGTTGCCGCGCCGCGACGAGCAGGATCTCGCCCTGACCACGCTGCGTGCGGAACTGCGTGTTCTTCGGCAGGAACACGGCCATCGGCCGGCCCTGGAACGACGTCTGCCGGGCGCCGCGCGCCGGCCAGGCCGTCGAGCCGCCCATCAGATCGAACGTGCCCGACAGCAGGATCACGGCCGTCTCGACGTCGCCCGTGGTGATCACGTCGGGGTCGTTCGGGCGCCAGAGTTGCAACTGCGTGAGCCAGCGCCCAGGACATGGTGCCGTGCGCAGCCGCTCTTGGCCCTCGAAGACGCAGCGCTTCATTTGGCGGTCTCCGCGGCCTTGTTGGCGATCTGGATGTCGGCATCCTCGAGCAGCTTCTGCCGGAGCTCCTGGGCGCGGTAGGCGCGCAGCTCTCCGACCAGGAAGTCGTCGGTCGGCATCGGCTCCACTTCGAGCACCTTGACGAGGTAGCAGCCTTCTTCGCCGCGGACCGGCGCCGAACAATCCCCCGAAGCGAGCGCGAACGCGGCAGCGAGCACGGGCTCGGGCAGCTTGTCAGAACGCCGGCGATGCCATCCGGCGTCACCGCCGTTCATCTTGCTTTCCAGATGCTGGCTCTCGATCTTCGCCACGGTCGCGAAGGCCTCCTTGGCGAGCCGTTGCCGCACCGCTTCGAGGTGCTCCGTCGCGGCGGCGAAGTCGAGCGGCACGAGCGCGTTCGCTTCGTCGAGCGCTCGCACGAAGATGAGTCCGAGCCGCCGCCGCGGCCCGACCAGCTCGAGCACCACAGCACGGTTCCGCTCGAGCTCCGCGAGCAGGTCCGCGGTCGGGAAGCGCCGCAACGCGAGCTTGTCGAGCAGCACCTGGGCGCGGAACACGCGCAGTTCCCGCAGCGATGCGATCGTGTGGCCCTCGGCCTTGATCATCTGCTCGAAAGGGATGCCGCGGTATCGCGGGTCGCGCGCGGCATCGACGCGGCGCCGCTTCACGGCCTCGTCGAGATCCGCGTCGGCCAACTGCACGCCATCCTTTCGAGCGAGCGCCTCGATGCTCTGCAGGTAGACGATGCGGCGCACGAAGTCGTCGCGTTCGTGGTCCTCGCTCGTGCGCAGCAACAAGCTGCCGAGGTCCGCGATCGGCAGGTCGTCGTCGTCGATGCGGGCCGCAGTGCCCTGCGGCAACTGGTCGGGGTCCGTGACCACCTTGTGCTTCTTGCGTTCTTCTTGCAGCCAGAGCTTCTGCATGTCGCCGCTCACCTGCTCGTCGGGACGCATGCGAAGTTCGGCCCGCACGAGCCGCTCCTGGGCAATCTGCACGGCGATGTCCTCGAACCACTGCGCCATGCTCGTGTTCCTCACGGCTGCGAAGTCCTCGGGCTTCTGGCCGGCCGCGCGCAGCTGCTTCTGCAGCTCCTCCCAGAACGCGCGCACCTCGGCCTCGGTCGGCATCAGGTTCTGCTTCTTCGCGGCTCGCCGCGCGAGCGTCGTGTCGACCATCATCTCGCACGCCTGCTGGCCGCGGCTGCGGCGGCGCAGGTGGAACGCCATCTCGATGGCGACGTCGTTGCGCGTCACGGTGGCGGGCTTGCCCTCGAGCTTGAAGGTGGCGAGAACGTCGGGTGGGTCCTGAGGCCGCGTGGCCAGCAACACGAACGGGACAAGAGCGAACGCGTACATCGGCCGCTGAAGATAACAGATCGGCGTGCGGCGTTCGCCGCGGGCCCGCAGATCCTCGATACGCAGGGCGGCTTTTCGAGCTCTCGGCAGCTGTTCAGCCGAAACGCCCCTCGATGTAGTCCGAGGTCTCCTGGCGCGCGGGGGCGATGAACATCGTCTCGGTCTTCGCATGCTCGACGACGCGGCCCATCAGCATGAACACGCACTCGTCGCTGGCGCGCCGCGCCTGCGCCATGTTGTGCGTGACGATCAGGATCGAGTAGTGCCCGCGCATGTCCCAGATCAGATCCTCGACCGCCGAAGTCGCCTCGGGGTCGAGTGCGGAGCAGGGCTCGTCCATGAGCAGCACGCTCGGTTTCGTCGGCAGCAGGCGCGCGATGCAGAGTTTCTGCTGCTCCTCGAGCGACAGGCCGGTGGCGCGGTGATGCAGGCGGTCCTTGACGCGGTCCCAGAGCAGGACTTCGCGCAAGGCCGACTCGACCATCGCGTCCGCGTCAGCGCGGCTCATGCGCTGCGCGCGGTGCAGGCCGTGGCCGAACAGGACGTTCTCGCGGATCGACAGCGGCAGCGGGTTGGGCCGCTGGAACACCATGCCGACGTGGCGGCGCACCTGGATGCGCGAAGCGGCTTCGTCGTAGATGTCGTGGCCATGCACCTTGATCGTGCCGGTCGTCGTCACGTAGCCGAGGCGTTCGTTGATGCGGTTGCAGCTGCGCAGCAGCGTGGACTTGCCGCAACCGGATGGACCGATCATCGCCGTGACGATGCCGGCCTTGATCTCGAGGTCGACCTCGTGGAGCGCCTGGAACTTGCCATACCAGAGGTTGAGGTCGCGCACTTCGATCGCGAGCTGTGATGGCGCGGCGTTCGGCGCAATGCCTGCACGCTGAGGTCCGAGGTCAGCCAAAACGCCCCTCCAGGTAGTCGACCGTGCGCTGGTCCTTGGCGGCGCCGCCGAACAGATCCTCGGTCTTGGCGATCTCGACGCACCTGCCGCCGAGGAAGAACGCGATGCGATCGGAGAGGCGCCGCGCCTGCTGTACGAGGTTGGTCACGAGTACGATCGTGAGCTCGGCGCGCAGTTCCTTCAGCACTTCTTCGATTCGCATCGTCGTGACGGGATCGACGGCGATCGAGAACTCGTCGAGCAGCAGCAACTCGGGATCCTGCGACAGCGCGCGTGCGATCGTGAGCCGCTGCTGTTGGCCGCCGCTCAGCAGGGAACCGAGGCTCTTGAGCCGGTCCTTGACCTCGTCCCAGAGCGCGGCCCGGCGCAGACAGCGTTCGACGATCTCGTCGAGCTCGCTCTTCGTGGCCCTGCCCGCGAGGCGCGGGGCCAGCGCGACGTTGTCGTAGATCGACAGCGGCAGGCCGACCGGGAGCGGGAACACGACGCCGATGTGGCGGCGCAGCGCGTACTGGTTGCGGATGTGGCGCACTTCGCGGCCCGCGAACATCACGGAACCGCCGACTCGCATGCCCGGCACGAATTGGTCCATGCGGTTCAGCGCGCGCAGGAACGACGTCTTGCCCGCGGTGGCCGGACCGATGATGCCGAAGATCTCGTGTGGCCGGACCTCGAGCTCGACACCCTGCAGTGCCACCTTGTCGCCGTAGCGGATCGAGAGGTCCCGCACCGACAAGAGCGCCGTAGCCGCGTCGGAAGCAGTCACCACCTCTTCCTCCCTCGCAACCGCATGCGGAAGAAGATCGCGAGCGCATTCATCGCGAGCACGACGAGGATCAGCGTCAGCGCGACCGCGAACGGCAGGTGCTTGTGCCCCTCACCGAGATTGACCTGGGTCGAGACGTTGTAGAGATGCAACGACAGCGCCATCGTCTGGTCGAAGACCCCCTGCGGCAGGAACGGCACGAAGAACGCCGCACCCGTGAACATGATCGGCGCGGTCTCGCCGACGGCGCGCGAGACCACGAGGATGATGCCCGTGAGGATCCCGCTGCCCGAGTTCGGCAGCACGATGCGCGCGATGGTCTGCCAGCGGGTTGCGCCGAGACTCCAGCAGGCCTCGCGGAAAGCACGCGGTACGGCCTGCAGCGACTCGCGCGTGGCGACGATGACGACCGGCAGCGTCATCACGGCGAGGGTGCAGCTGGCGGCCAGGATCGAGGTGCCAAACCGCAGGAAATAGACGAAAGCACCTACGCCGAAGAGGGCATGCACGATCGACGGCACGCCGGCAAGGTTGATGATCGCGAGGTTGATGGTCCGAGTGAGCATCGTGTCGGGCGCGTACTCGCTGAGGTAGATGGCCGCTGCGATGCCGAGCGGCACCGCGACGACGAGTGCACCTGCGGTCAGCCAGATCGTGCCGATCAGAGCCGGGAAGATGCCGCCCTCGGTCATCCCGTTGCGCGGCATGTCGAGGAAGAAGCCGAGCGTGAGTGCCGGGCCGCCCTCGTAGACGAGCGTGCCGAGGATCGCGATCACCGGGAGGACGAGCACGACGGTCATCAGCCCGAAGAGCAGCTTGACTCCCTGCTGGATGGCGTTGTTGCGTCCCTCGAGCGGGGTCGCGCCGAAGCCGGGTGCGGGTTCGGTCATCCGCGCTGCCTCGCGCCGCGCACGATGCGGTCGGCTATCAGATTGATCACGAAGGTGATCAGGAACAGCAGCATGCCGAGCGTGAACAGCACCTGGTAATGGTCGCTGCCGGCGCTCGTCTCGCCGAGTTCCGCTGCAATGGTGGCGGTCAGGGCGCGTACGGGATCACACAGGGTCTTCGGCAGGTTGATCGCGTGCCCGCTCGCCATCAGCACCGCGATGGTCTCGCCGACAGCGCGTCCGACACCGAGCAGGACCGCCGCGGACAAGCCCGGGCGCGCGTGCGGCAGCACGACCCGCCACACCACCTGCCAGCGCGTGGCGCCGAGTGCCTCGGCAGCCTCGCGGAAGGTCTCGGGCACGGCCTTCAGCGCGTCCTCCGCGATCGTCGTGATGATCGGCGCCGCCATGAGGCCGAGGATGATCCCGGCATTGAGCAGGTTCGTGCCGACGCCGGACGCCGGCTGCAGGTAGTGCTGGATCAGCGGACTCAGCAGGTGCAGCCCGATCACACCCCAGACCACCGAGGGAACCGCGGCGAGCAGTTCGATCAGGATCTTGAGCCACTCGCGCTGGCGGCCATGCGCGAACTCACCGATGTAGATGGCTGCGCCGAACGAGAGCGGCACGGCGATCGCCATCGCGACGGCCGTGACGGACAGCGTGCCGACGATCAGCGCCAAGGCCCCGTAGGTCGGCGGGTGGCCCGTGGGCCGCCAGTAGATCGAGGTGAAGAACTCTGCCCAGTCGAGACGTTGCAGCGTGAACTCGAGCCCCTGGGTCGTGATGAACACGAAGATCCCGACGACGAAGACGATCGCCGAGATGCCGCCGCCGAAGACCAACAGGCGTGCTGCGAGGTCGACCCACCAGCTGGAGTCGCGCCGGTCGAGTTCCGCGGAGATCAGTGGGGCTCGGTCCGTCACGGGTCAGCTCGCTTGCTCGCCGCGCAGGCGCTCCATGAGCTCCCGCAGGCGCGGCGTGAGCTGCCGGTAGACCGCTTCGGGACCACTGCTCGCATCGACGTCCAACAAGAGCACCGTCGTGTGGAACGGCACCTTGCCGATGCGCTCGCGGGCATCGGGGGCGAGCCCGATGATCAGGTGGTAGTCGTCGAGCTGATCCAGCAGCGTCGACAGCGGGGTCGGCCAGGCCTTGGCGAGGTCGATGCCGACCGTCTCCGCAAAGCGCTGGTAGGCGGGCTCGATGTCCTCCGCCGGCTCCCAGCCGGCACTGCGGTAGAGTCCGCTCTGCGGGAAGGCCTTTCGCGTGAAGTGCTCGGCCAGCTGGCTCGGGCCGCTGTTGGCAGCGTCGACGAACAGGATGTTGAAGACCTTTTCGCCCTTGGTCTTGCCCGTCGCGACGAACGTCGTCTCTTCGCAGATGTTCTTCGCCTGGTGGATGACGCGCTCCAGGCGGTTGAACGTCGCCATCAGCGAGAACAGGTCGTTGATGGGCCGGCTGCGGGTCTCGCCTTCCTTGCCGAGGTCCGCGAACACGCGGTCGAAGTATTGCGCGAACTGGGCCGCCGCCGTCAGCGTGGCCTGGGCCAGCTGCACGTCGCGCTGCTGGAAGCTGCGCAGCGAGTCGTTGAGCATGCGGCGCGCGTGCTCGGACATCGTCTCGATGTCGCGCGCGACCACGGCCGGGGGCACCGCGGACAACTGCGCTGCGGTGCGCGCGATCGTCGCCCCGTAGTCGCCGATGCGTTCGAGCGCGATGTTGAGCCGCAGAACGGCCGAAACGTAGCGCAGGTGGCCTGCACTCGGCAGGTGCCTGGCCACGAACGCGTGGCAGAGCCGGTCCAGCTCGCGCGTCTGGCGGTTGATCGTGTAGTCACCGATCACCGTGAGCGCAGCGAGACCCTTGTCGAGGTTCAGCACCGAACTCACGGCGTCGTCGATGGCCTTCGTGATCGCCGCGCCGACGATACCGACGAGCTCGTGGATCCAGCCCAAGTCCTTCTGGAGACGTTCTTCGTAGTGCGTCATCAGCAGCCTGCTGTCGGGTGGAGCATCACGCTATGGCTATCCGCATGGCGACACGCGATCCAGAGGAACCGCATGGGGGAACCGCGCTGGGGAACCGCCAGGGCAGATCGCGCCCGCGCCGCTTGCATGTGCGCAAAGCATCGACGCGGGTGGGATGACTCAGACCTTCCGCAGCGGCGGGTAGCCGAGCTCCATCAGCACGTGCTGGCCGGCATCGGAGAGGATCCAATCGAGGTATTCCTTCGTGGCGCCCTGAGGCTTGCCGTTCGTGTACATGAAGAGCTCGCGCGAGATCGGGTAGCTCTTGTCGAGCACCGTGTCGATCGTGGGGGCGACAGCGGGCTTGCCCTGCTTCGTGGTGACCGGCAGCTTCTTCACGTCGACGCCCTTGCCGTAGGCCAGACCGCTGTAGCCGATCGCCGAGACGGTCTTCAGGACCTGATCGACGACGTCCTTGCTGCCGTTCATGTCGAGCGTGCCGAGCCGGAAGTTCGCCTTCTTGCCGCCGAGCACCGCTTCCTTGAAGTACTCGAAGGTGCCGCTGTTCGACTGCCGCGACACCACGACGATCTCGTCGCGGCCGCTGGGGATCGTGACTCCGAGCTGGGACCACTTCGTCAGCGAGCCACCCTCGACGTAGATCTGCTTGATCTGGTCCATCGTGATGGAGGTCAGCGGGTTGTCCTTGTGTACGAAGATCGCGATGCCGTCGTAGCCGACGTGGTGCTCCACGGGGTCGTGCTGATGGGCCTTGGCCTCGACGATCTCGTCGGGCGTCAGGCGGCGGCTGCAGTTCGCGATGTCGGTCGTGCCGTTGATGATGCCCGCGACGCCCACGCTCGTGCCGCCACCGGTCACGGACACGCCGATCTCCGGCCGCAGCTCGTGGAACTTCTCCGCCCACTTCTGGGCCACTTCGAGCATCGTGTCGGAACCCCTGTTCTGGATCAGGGTTCGTGACCCGCCGCAGGCGCAGAGCATGCTGCCGGCGGCGAGGAACAGGGGGACGAGGCGGGCTACCTTCACGGTTTCTTGGTCCTTTCTTGGGGGGTTGGATCTTCCTTGAAACAATGGTGTTGCGTGCCCGTGAAGATTCACGTGACGCTGCGTGAAGAATCGATCAAGAAAGGTCCGCGGCGGCGCTCCGTGGTGCGGTCAGCGCCAGCGGCGGCAAGCCGTCCGGACCCGCGACCTCCCCCGGCGGCCGGTGCCGGAAGCGCCGGCTCTGCCAGAACCACTGCTCCGGTGCCAACGCGACGGCCCGGCTCAGGCCCGCGTTGACGCGCGTCGTGATGTCGATCAGGTCCCGCTCCCGATCGCCGGTCGAGGCGTTCTTGATCACTTCGAAGACGTGCAGCCGGTAGCGCATGCGGCCCGTGCGCAGCATCGCGACGACCGCGATCGGGGCACCCGTGAGCAGGTGCAGCACGGCGGGCGTCGCGACCGTGCGCGCTGGCGTGCCGAGGAACGGGGCCACGACGGAACTGTGCTTGCCGCCGCCGTCGCTCATGATGGCGACGACCTGTTTGTCGGCCAGCACCTTCTTGAGCGTCCACATCACGTTCCTGCGCGCGAAGACGCTCTGGCCCGAGCCCGTGCGCAGCCTCTCGATGAGGCGGTTCAGGGCGGGCATGGGGCTCGGCCGGAACACCGAGTTGATGGGCAGGCCGAGCAGCCCCGCCGCGTAGCCGCCGACATCCCAGACGCCGACATGGCCCGTGGCGAAGATGAGGCCATTGCCTTCGGTGTAGGCACCGGCGATGTTGTCCCACGCCGAGACGTCGCAGTGCCGCCGCAGGTTCGTCGCGTCGATGCGCCGCATGCGGCAGAAGTCGACCATGAGCCAGGCGATGTGCCGCGACCAGCGCCACAGGTGTCGCCTCGGACGGACCGGTCCGAGCGGGGCTCCCTCCCGGAAGGCGATCGCGACGTTGCGCCAGTAGCCCTTGCTGCGCCGACCGCGTGGGTCGCTGCAGCGCCACCAGAGATACCACGGCACGGCCATCACGTCGGCGAACGCATAGGCGAGCCAGGTCGGCAGCGCGCCGACGGCCCAGATGAACGCGGCGAACACGCCGACGGCGAGCCGCTGCCAGAGCGCCTCCCTGGTGCGTTCGCGGTGGTCCTGTTCGTCGTCGCTCATGCCGTGGCAGCCGCAGCGTCGGGGTGCTTTACGCGCACCATCGCGAGGCAACCGAGCCCGATCAACAGTTGAATGCCCTGCGCGAGCATCGCGGGCTTGCAGCCATACGCGTCGGCGACGAGACCGTAGACCGCGCTGCCGACGACGGAGAGCTTCACCGTGATGCCATACAGGCCGAAGAACTCGCCGATCCGGTCCGGCGGAGCCAGCAGCACGATCATCTTGCGGCCTGCGGTCCAGACCCCGGCCAGACCGAAGGCGCCGAGCACGCCGAGCGTCGCGAGATAGCCCAGCGGACTGACCCCGCCGAAGGCCGTTCCGCCGACGAGCGCGCCGAGCAGAGCCAGCGCGCTCGCGCGCATCACCGAGAGCGGGGCGCGGTCGGTCCACGGGCCGAGCAGGATCCCGAACGGCAGAGCGAGTCCGTTCAGCGCGACGCCCGTGATCATGAGCAGCGTCGTGAGCCCTTCCTCGCCGGCCAGTTCGAGGCCGAACAGACGCAGACCGCCCGCATGGGCCGCCGTCGCGAACACGTCCTTCGTGAAGTCGGCGAAGAACAGGATCGCGGTGTTCAGCACGTCGACGAGACAGAAATTGCCGAGCAGGAACCACAGCAACGCGGGGTATCGCGGCAGCGCCCGCAGCGTCGATGCGAGTTGGCGAACGGCTGCGCGCATCGCCTCCGCACGCGGGCCGGTCCGCGGCGCGCGCGGATCGCGCACGAGCAGCAGACACGGCAACGCGAAGACCAGGAACAGCCCGGCCGCCAGCAGGAAGCGCGATCTTTCGTCGGCAAGCGGCATCACGACGACGATCACGCCGATCGTACCGAGGTAGCCGAGGCCAACGCCGATGCCGCTGACGCGGCCTTCGCGGCCGGGTCTCGCCACGGCCGGCAGCAGCGCGTTGTAGAAGAGCAAGCCGAGGTTGTAGGTGATGTTCGCGACGAAGAAGCAGCCGAGCAGCGCGGCTGGGCCGAGGTCGAGACCGAATCCGGCGGTGCCCGCGATGCACAGCAGCGTAGCGATCGCGAGGTAGCCGCGCGTGCGGGCCGTCTGGTCGGCCAGCGCGCCGAGCACGGGCACGAGCAACCCCGCGAGCACCATCGAGCCGGTATTCACGAAGCCGATCAGGGTGCGTTCGCCGCCGAGCTGCTCCTTGGCGAACGGCGTGAAGATGAAGGTCAGCGTCGCGGAATAGACGGTGTTCGCGAGGTCGTAGAGGACCCAGGCTCCGATGTGCAACCCCGACCCGCGGGCAGGGGTCGGGTCGGACGGTTCAGCGTCGGCCACGCGCACAGTGTGCCGCGGTCCGGCGGCGTCGCGCATCGCCGCGACGGAAAAAGCTCGCGCGGCCGTCAGGGCACGGGCAGGATCGCGGGACATGAACGCGAACGACCTGATGACTCGGGGACCATGCTCGGTGCGCACGACCGATCGCCTCGATGCAGCGGCCCGGGTGTTGTGGGAACAGGACTGCGGGATCGTGCCCGTGGTCGATGCAACGAACGTGCTGGTGGGGGTCGTGACGGACCGCGACCTCTGTATGGCGAGCTACACGCAGGGGCGTCCCCTCGACGAGATCGCGGTCGCCGGTCCGATGGCGCGTCAGCTGCGGACCTGCCGGCCCGACGACTCCATGACGACCGTGCTCTCTCTGATGCAGCAGGCGCAAGTGCATCGCCTGCCCGTCGTCGACGCACGCGGCGTGCTGCTCGGCATCGTTGCGATCAACGACATCGTGCGCGCCGCGCACAACCGTCCGGCGGCCATCGATGCAGCGAGCGTCGTGAAGACGCTTGCCCTGATCGGCGCGCCGCGGCGCGCTGCGGTCCCGACGGCGAAGGCCCCGGCCCCGAGAGCCCCAGACCAGAAAGAACCAGCCCCGAGGGCTGCCCCGCACGTCCCATCGGCGGTGCCCCCGACGCCGACGCCGACGCAGGCCGCGAGGACGCTCCCGTCCGCGCTCCCCGCGAAATCGAGGGGCAAGCACAAAGGCAGGGAGCAGCAGACCTGATCGGAGCCGAGCGCCGCATGCAGGCACCTGGCTTTTCGTTGACGAGCAAGCTTGACGATGGAGGCAGCCTGCGGCTGCATTTGTCAGGTCGGGTGACCCTCGCCGACGGCGCAGCGTTGTGGCAGCAACTGCACACGACCGGGTCGCAGAACGGGGCGACCGAGATCGACGTCGGCGGCATCGAACGCCTCGATGGAGGTGCTGCCGCGCTGCTGACCGCGTTCGCCGCGAAGCGCTCGGCCGAGGGAGCCACGTTGCGTCTGGTCGGCGCGCGCGGGGAGACCGCGAAGCTGCTCGGTCTCTACGACTGCAGTCGGCTCGGCGATTGCGAGCATCCGATCCCGAAGCAACCCGGACTGCTCGTCGACATCGGCGAGTTCACCTACAGCGCGATCCGCACGACCAAGGCCATTCTCGCGTTCGGCGGCGACCTCGTCGTCGGCATGGTGCACGCGGTGCGGCAACCGCGCACGGTGCACCTGCGCGACCTCGGCAGCCTGATCGAACGCGCCGGTTCCGACGGCATCCCGATCGTGTTGCTGATCAACTTCCTGGTCGGCGCGATCCTGGGTCTGCAGGGTGCGATCCAACTGCATCGCTTCGGCGGTGACTACTTCCTGGCCAACCTCGTCGGTCTCTCGATCGTGCGCGAGCTCGGCCCGCTGATGACGGCGATCCTCGTCACGGGGCGGTCGGGCGCTGCCTATGCGGCGGAGCTGGGCACGATGACCGTCAACGAAGAGATCGACGCGCTGCGCACGCTGGGCCAGGATCCGCAGCGCTTCCTCGTGTTCCCACGCGTGCTCGCGCTGACCCTCGTGCTGCCGATCCTGACGATCCTCGGCGACCTGATCGGTACGATCGGCGGACTCGCGATCGCGGTCACCTACCTCGAGCAGCCGACGGTCGTCTACCTCCAGTCGCTGCAGCAGTCCGTGGGCATCGACGACGTCGCGACGGGCCTGCTCAAGAGCGTCGCGTTCGCCGTCGCGATCGGTCTCATCAGCTGCCAGCGCGGCCTCGCGACGCGCGGCGGCGCGGCGGGCGTCGGCAGGTCGACGACCTCGGCCGTGGTCGTCGTCATCTTCGTGATCGTCGCACTCGATGCCGTGTTCACGTGGGCCTTCTCGATGCTGGGGTGGTGAATGCCGAAGGTCCTCCAGGTGCGCGACCTCGCGATCGGCTACGACGACGAAGTGTTGCTCGACGAGATCGCGTTCGACGTGCAGCGCGGCGAGGTGTTCGCGATCCTCGGCGGATCGGGCAGCGGCAAGTCGACGCTGCTGCGCACGCTGATCGGTCTGCAAGAACCGTTGCAAGGGCGCGTGCACTTCACGGGCATCGGGCCGCCGGCGCGCGCGATGACGCCGCCCTCGTTCGGCGTGCTGTTCCAGTCGGCGGCGCTGTTCGGCTCGCTGACGCTGCTGCAGAACGTGCTGCTGCCGCTGCAGAAGTGGACCAGTCTGTCCGCGTCCGCGGCCGTGGCGGTCGCGATGGGACGCCTGCGTCTCGTGGGTCTCGAACGATTCGCGCATCACCTGCCCTCCGAGGTGTCCGGCGGCATGCGCAAGCGCGCCGGCATCGCGCGCGCGCTGGCCCTCGATCCACCGATCCTGTTCTTCGACGAGCCGTCGGCCGGCCTCGACCCGATCACGGCTGCCGAACTCGACGATTTGATCCTGACGCTTGCGGGGGGGCTCATGGTTACCATCGTGTTGGTGACTCACGAACTGCCGAGCATCTTCAAGGTCGCCGACCAGTGCATCATGTTGGACCTCACCGCCGGCGGCATCATCGCGCGCGGCGCGCCGCGCGACCTGGCCGAGCGATCGAACGATGCGCGTGTGCTCGCCTTCTTCCGGCGCACGCCGCTCGCGAGGTCGTCGTGACGGCGCCCGCCAACCGCTGGAAGCTCGGGCTGTTCGTCGTCGCGGGCAGTGCGGCGACGCTGGCCGCGCTCACGGTCGTCGGCATGAGCGAGCTGAAACGCTCCTACCACACCGCCTACGCCTACTTCGACGAAGCGCTGACGGGTCTCGAGGAGGGTTCCCCGGTCAAGTTCCGCGGTGTCCGGATCGGCGTGGTCGAACGGATCCGCGTCGCGAAGGACAAGAAGCACCTCGAAGTGCGCGCCTCGCTCTACGACACCTATCTCGAGGACCTGGGGCTCGACGTCAGCATGCTCGAAGAGGAATACCCGCTGCCCGAGAACCTGCGGGCGCAGGTCGTGATGTCCTGGGTGACGGGCACGGCGTTCATCCAGGTCGACTTCTTTCCGGACCCGTCGAGTGGTCCGCAGATGCTGCCCTTCCCGACCGAGCAACCCACCCTGCGCACGGTGCCGAGCGCCGCGAAGGGCCTCGAGGACGCGAGCCGCGAAGTGTTGCGCGAACTGCCGCTCGTCGCGCTCTCGGCCCGCGAACTGCTCGACCAGCTGCGCAGCGACCTGCAATCGGCGCGCGTTCCGGAGCTGGCCGGCGAGCTCCGAGCCGTGCTGTCCCACCTCGACGAGCAGCTGACGTCGCTGCGCGAGCACGGCACGGTGGCCGCGGCGACCACGGCGATCGCCTCCATCGGCGACGCGGCGACCTCCTTGCGCGACGAGCGCGGGGCCTTCACGTCCACGCTGCGCGAGATCCAGCAGCTCGTGGGTGCGCTGCGCGCGCAGGTCGACGCGTCGGATCTGGCGCAGACGATGGGCAGCGTCAGAAGCGCGGCCGGGTCCTTGTCGGGGGTGAGGTCGGACTTGAGCAGCGAGCTGCCGCAACTGCGTGCGACGCTGGCTGCCGTCGAGCGGCTCGCGGCAATGCTCGAACGCGACCCCGAAGCGTTGCTGCGCGGGCGGGGTCCGCTGCAGCGTCCACTGGAGGGAACGAAGTGAAATCGTCCGTGCCTCTTCGTTGGCGTCTTGCGGCGGTGCTGTTCGCGCTCGCCTTGCCGGCGTGTCTCTCGACGTCGTCGCCGCCGCCGCCGGTCCGTTACTTCGATCCGACGACGCGCAGGGACGGCGCGCCGCAGCGTCCCGCGGTCGCTTGCGACCTGCGCGTGACGGCGCCCGGCCATCTCGGCCGCGAGTTCGTCGTGCGCGTGGCAGAGCACGAGGTCGTCTTCGACGGCTTGAACAGCTGGATTGCCGACCCGCGCGAGCTCGTCCAGGTCGCCGTCGAACGTCTGCTCGGTCCGAGCGTGCGGTCTCCGGAGGCCAGGGCCCTGGCCATCGACGTCGAGGCGTTCGAACTGGACCTGCAGGCAGCGCCGCAGGCCCACGTGCGTCTTGCCGTTCATGCCCCGGCCGGTTCGCGCACGATCGACCTGGTCGTCCCGGCCGCGGACCGGCAGCCGGCTTCGTTTGCGGCGGCGATGGCTGTGGCCCTCGATCAGGCCGCGGCCAGGGTCTCCGAGCTGCACGGCGCGCCGGTCCCTCGGCCTGCCGCCGACCGCTGAGCCTGCGCCTCTCGGGCAAGCAGGAGAGAGAGCGTGCTTGCGCACGTTGCCACTCCGCGAGCAGGTTCACGAAGCGCCTGCCCGTTCGTCAAGCCACCACCGTGGTGTCAGAAACCTCTGGCGTTCGGCGGAACTGCCGGCGAAGTTCGTGTCGCACCGGGCCCGTGGAACTCGGGAGTCGCATGGCTGACTCCCGCCGCTCGGCTGACCGGTGACGAAAGGGGTAATGGTTCAGTCGAGGCAGTCTTTGTTTGCGCGCATCCTCGCAGCTTCGACCTTCACGACGATGGCTGCGGCGCAGATCTACACGACCGACGCCCGCGTCGCCTCGCCGGAGCTGCTGCAGCTCGAGGAGCGAGTCGACTACCTGGTGCGCGATCGCGGCGAGGATCTGCGGGCGGCGACGACGCTCGTGTGGTCGCCGGCGGACTGGCTGCAGACCGACTGGACGGTGCCGTTCCTGCACCGCCGCGCGCGCTTTCCGAGCGGCGGCGGGTTCGTGTCGAGCGAGGTCGACGGGCTCGGCGACGTCGTGCTGAACACCAAGTGGGCGCTGCTGCGCAATGACGAGCCGATGGAGACGGATCGCGTGTCGCTGCTCGCCGGTGTCTTGTTGCCGACCGGCGACTACGAAGACTCGGAACAGGGCGTGCCGCTGCCGCGCCGGCTGCAGCTCGGGCTCGGCTGTCCGGGTGCGGCGGTGGGCCTCGGCGCCACCTGGGTGCGTGATCGGCACCGGGCTGCGGTGGCGTTCCGAGGTTGGCACTTCGCCGAGCACGACGGCTTTGCGCCGGGGGAGGAGCTGTCGCTCGACCTGGCGTGGTGGTATCGCCTGTCGCCGGCTCGCTTCGGTCCTGGGATGGACGGGCCCGAATGGCGCATGACCGTCGAACTGCTGTCGCGTTGGGTCGCCGACGACGAGTTGGCTGGGCAATCGCAGCAAAACGGCGGCGGCGAGGTCGCTGCCGCGCTCGGACTCCAGTGCAGCGTGGTGCCGTCGGTGCGCGTCGAAGTCGGCGCGCGGGCGCCACTGGCGAGCGATCTGGACCATCCCGCGGGTGACGAGCGCTTCATGTTCCCGCTGTCCGTCCGCTGCTTCTTCTAGCCATGCCTGCACGAGTCTACGCGTTGTCGTTCCTGCTGCTGGCCGCTTGCAAGACACCGCTGCCGCCGGCTGCGGTCATCGGGCAGCACGGCCTCGAACGCCTGTGGATCGAGTCTCTTGGCATGGAGTGACTGCCTTGAGAGAAGGCCGTGGCCAACGGCCTGCGGCGCCTGGATGGCGTCGCCGATGTGCTGATCGACCTGCAGCAGAACATCTGCGAGGTGACGCCGGAGCCCGGCCGTGCGCCGGACCTCGCCGGCCTGCCCGCAGCGGTGCGCAGCGCCGGTTACCGTCCCGGACGCATGTGGCTTCGCGCGCGCGGCACCGTTGTCGGCTCGGGCAAGTTCCGCATCGCGGGGTTCGACCGCGATCTGCCCCTCCAGGGCGAGGCGCCGGCGGACGGCATGCTGACTGCGCTCGTCGAACTGCAGCCAGTCGTCTCGCTCACAGTTGCAGCGCCACCGATCCTCGACAACGCGCAGGCTCGCTGATCACCCGCCGAGAACCTTGCGCAACACTGCGGGGGCAGCAGCGCATACCGCGCGCACCGGCGGCAGCACCATGGTACGTCGCCAGACAGCGAGCGCCATCGCGACGTCGGCGGCGGAGTCTCTCGGTGGAGTCAGGCATTGCAAGACCGCCAGAGTCGCTTCGGGATGCCCCGCTTGCAGCAGTGCTTCCCAACGTTCGGGATGTTGGCGCAGGTCGACCGGCTCTTCGAGCAGCCGGACCAGTGGTGGTGGGGAGAGCTCGGCGCGCATCAACATGCTCGCGAGCGCCGGCAACGCGGATCTCTGCGGCGTCGTGCGGAACAGATCGCGCAGCATCGGGATCGAGCGCTGCGGCGCCGTGCGCGCCAGAGCAGTGACCGCCGCGGTGCGCAGCGAGAGTGGTTGCAGCGGGTCGGCACCGAGGCGTGCGCACAGGTCGCAGAGATCGCAGGACAGCGGCGCTGCGTAGCTGGCCAGCAGAGCCGCCTGGCGTTCGTGGTTCGTCTCGTTCGCGAGATGTCGTTGGAGGACCGAAAGCACGCCGGCCCCGCCGAGGCTCAGCATCGAGCGCAGACCCTGCCCACTCTCGGCCGCGTCGCTGCTGTGCAGCGCCTTTTCGGCGATCACCATCGCGGACGGCAGCTTCATCCTGGTCAGAGCCGCGAGTGCCGCGGCGCGCTCGGCAGGGGGGCCCTTCGCCGCGATGGTCTCGAGTTGGGGCGCGAGCGCGTCGTCGAATGGCGACGAGTTGACTGCGAGCCAGCGCAGCAGCGCAACGCGTTCGTCGTCACTGCCGCGCTCGAGCACACGCAGCAACGCCTTGGCGTCGAGCGTGCGATCGACCGCGAGCAGAAGCAGCAGCAGTTGCGAACGGATTTCGGGATCGCGGTTGGACTCGTCGTCGTAGAGGCGCCGCAGCACCGCCGCCTGGCTGCTCGCATCCTGCACCGACAAACCGAGCAGCAGGGCCATCGCGACGTCGCGTTGACGCTTCCAGCTCGTCTGGGTGAAGCTCGTCAGCACCCTGGTCGTGGCGGAGCCGCCGAGTTCGGGTGGGAGCATGCCGAGCGCGTAGGCCGCGACGACCCCCTCGTGCGATACGCGCGCCTGGTGATCCTCGAGGATGTGCTCGAGCACCACGACCGAAGCCGGTGCAGCGAGGCAAGCCATCGCGAGGATGGCGCGCAGCCGCGTCGGCTCTTCGCCGTCGGTGGTCAGGGAGCGGATCGCGGCCTGAAGCGACACGTCGGCGCTCGCGGCGACGACGAGGGCTGCCTCCCCGCGAACGATCGGATCCGCATTCTGCAACCTTTGCGCCGCCTGCGTCCGGACGAGGCGCGAGAGGGCGATGCCGTCGGCCTGCGCGTGCGCGGAACCGCACACCAGCCACAGGCAGAGGAGGGCGAGCAGGTGCGAGTCCGACCACCACCGAGGGCGGGCTCGCGCTGGCTGCGGGGCGCGGCCAGTCCCTGATGTTCGTTCAGCTTTGTCCACAACCTGAGTTCGGGTGCCGTAGTATGGCACGTTCGTGCGGCGGCGTGGTGGTCGGACCCGGCAATGTGCCGCGGTGCGCCGCGCCGCCCGGTGCTCATCCGGCAAAGGTCGTTCCCTCGCCATGCGGATTGCAGTCTTCGATGGGTGGTCAGGCGTTGCGGGCGACATGTGGGTCGGAGCCCTGCTCGACGCGGGAGTGCCCATGGCGCCGCTCGAGGCTGCGGTCGCCTCGCTCGGGTTGCCTGGCGTGTCGATCCGCGCCACGAAGGTCCTGCGCGGGGGCCTCTCGGGCACGCATTTCACGGTCGACTGCGGCAAGAGTACGGCCGGCAGTCGGTTCACGCCGCTGGGGGCCGCGAGCCCCCGCTTGTCGCGCAGCGGCGCGGCGGCGGCCCACTCGCACCGAGGTCTGCGCGAGATCGAGGCGATCGTGCAGCGCGCGAAGTTGCCGCCGGCAGTCGAGCAGCACTGCCTGCAGATCTACCGCGCGATCGGCGAGGTCGAAGCCAAAGCACACGGTTGCTCGATCGATGCCGTGCATTTCCACGAGGTCGGCGCCGAAGACACGATCGTCGACGTCGTGTGCGCGTGCCTCGGCACTCACCTGCTCGGAGTCGAGCGCATCCATGCGAACGGCATCGCGGTGGGCTCGGGCACCGTGCGCGCCGAGCACGGTATCCTGCCGGTGCCGGCACCCGCGACGATAGCGCTGCTGCGCGGCATTCCGGTGCGCCAGGGTGGGCTCGATGGCGAACGGACGACACCGACCGGCGCGGCGCTGTTGCGCACGCTCGTGCACGAGTTCGACAGCGCTGTGACGTTCACTGCCGAGGCGATCGGTTACGGTGCCGGCACGCGCGACGACGCCGGCTTGCCGAACCTGCTGCGGGTCACGGTCGGCACCGCGGCCGCTGCGGCTACAGAACTCGTCGAGTTGCAGTGCCAGCTCGACACCGCGACCGGCGAACAGATCGGATGGCTGCTCGACGAGTTGCTGCGCAAGGGCGCCGTCGACGCATTCGCCGTTCCGGTGACGATGAAGAAGGGACGGCCGGGTCTCTTGATCACCGTGTTGTGCGACGATGCGCGCGCTTTGCCGCTCGCGAACCTGCTGCTCGAAGAATCCTCGTCGCTCGGCGTGCGCCGCCACCGGGTCGCGCGCACCGTGCTCGAGCGGTGGCAGGAGACGCGCGACACGGCGTGCGGCCCCGTGATCTTCAAGGTGGCG
>DASRJH010000187.1:0-30895 GCA_035649575.1 Planctomycetota bacterium | reverse complement strand
GCCGGCGCGTTCGACTTCGATCTGCCCCGGGTTCAGTAGGTCTTGGAGATCGCGATTCAGGACATCGGCGCCGACCTCGCCGCGATACATCGGGCACAGGACCTGCACGTCCTGCAGTGGATCGAGGCCGAACCGCTTCGGGATGCGCTGCGTGATCAACTCGTGGATCAACGTCCTCGCGTGCGCGGAGCTCCGCGCTTCGACGAAGTAGAAGTCGCTGCCGTCGCCTCCACTTGTCGGCACTTCGCCGTGCAGGATCCCATGCGCGACTCGCACGATGTCCGAGCCGCGCTGCTGGCGGTAGATCTTCGTGAGCGCAGTCGTGGCGACACGTCCGCTCTCGATGATGTCCGCGAGCACGTTGCCCGGACCTACGGATGGCAACTGGTTGCGGTCGCCGACGAGGACCAGGCTCATGGTCGGCGGGACAGCGCGCAGCAGCGCGTAGGCGAGTTGCACGTCGAGCATCGAGGTCTCGTCGACGACGAGCATCTCTCCCTCGAGCGGGTTCTCGCGGTTGTGAGCGAACTTGTTGGTTCCGGGCGTGAACTCGAGCAGGCGATGCAGCGTGGAGGCGGCATGCCCCGTCGATTCCTCGAGACGCTTGGCGGCACGGCCGGTCGGCGCCGCGAGCAGCAGTCGCATTCGTTTCCGTGCAAGGATCTGGACGAGCGCGCGCACGATGGTCGTCTTGCCGACACCCGGACCGCCCGTGACGATGGATACCGACTCGGTGAGTGCGCGAACGAGGGCGTCTTTCTGTCCCTCGGGCAGCGACATCCCGGAGGTCTGCTCGAACCAGGCAACAGCAGCCGCGGCTCGGATCGGCGTGCGACTGTGGCTTCCTGTCAGCAGGTTGTCGAGCGCGCGCGCGACGCCGTCTTCTGCGGCCGCGAGCATGCTCGGGTAGACGATGGGGCGTGGATCCTCGTGCAGAAGGATGGGGCCGGGTGGCAGCTGTCGCACGACGCGGCCGGCCTTGCCGAGCAAGGGCAAGCGCGCTCGCAACGGATCCGTCGCGCATGCCAGCAACTCGGCCGTGCGCTGCACGAGGTCCTCCTCGGGCAGGAAACAGTGGCCCTCCTTGGCTGCCTGCGTGAGCGAGAACTCGAGCCCCGCGTCGAGTCGCTCCGGAGACTCCGGGGCGATGCCCAACTGGCCGGCGAGACGGTCTGCGGTGCGAAAGCCGACGCCGATGACATCGTCCGCGAGGCGGTAGGGATTGGCCTGCACGAGCGCCGAGGCCTTGGCGCCGTAGCGTCGCACGATGCGCGTTGCGAGTCCGGCACCGAGCCCGTACGTGCGCAGGAAGATCAGGACGTTCTGCATGTCCTTCTGCGCCCGCACCGCACTCGAGAGATCCTCGGCCTTGCGCGCGTTGAGTCCCCGGATCTTGCGCACTCGCTCCGGCTCCTCCTCGATGATGCGCAGTGCGTCGGTGCCGAGAGCCTGCACGATCTTCTTCGCGGTGGCGGGGCCGACACCCTTGACGAGGCCCGACGCGAGGTAGGCCTCGATGCCTTCCGCGGTCGTCGGGGCAATGGGTTCGAACGTCTCGACCTTCACCTGGACCCCGAACCGCGGATGGGTCGCTTCCTTGCCAGTGATCTTAAGCCGCTGCCCCTCAGTTAGTTGAGCCATCGATCCCACGGCGGTGATGGGCCGGCCCGCGGCCTCGTCGAGCAGCCTCACGACCGCCCAACCGGTGTCGGGATTGCGGAACGTGAACCGCTCGATGGTTCCCAGCACGGTTACGTCGCGTTCGGTTTCTGCACTCATCGGGCACGAGCAGCAGCCACGGCATTGCCCTGCGATGGCGATTGGGTATGGTCTCTCGCCCTTTCCCCGGTTCGGGTTCGCACGCACGATACGCGAGGTTGGCCCGCGCCGCCATCGTGGTGCTGCCGGCCGGATCCGCCCGGCTTCCCTGCTACTTCCTTCCTCATGATTCGCGTCCAGGTCCGCCCGAACGAGCCGCTCGAGGCTGCACTGCGCCGCTTCAAGCGCCAGTGCAACTATGCGGGCATCTTCCGTCTCGCCAAGAAACACGCCTACCACGAGAAATCGAGCGACAAGCGGCGTCGCGAAGAGCGCGAGCGTCTGCGCAACATCGTGATGGCCGAACGCAAGCGCGGCGGCAACAGCGGGGGTCGCTCGAACAGGAAGCGCAGGACGCGTCCGGGCAAGACCGTGGACCGTCGCAACAACGAAGGACCTGACTTCGATCCCTTGACCGCCGACACGACGATCCAGCGCGGCGACACGTAAGCGCGTCGGTGCAGCGATGCTGCCGAAGTATCCGGGGCAAGGTCCACGCGACCTCAGCAAGCCGCTCGAGCAGCTCAAGATCCTCGTCGATGCCCGGCTCGAGGGCCAGCGCCTCGACCTCGCGCTGACTGCGGTCCTCACCTGGCGGTCGCGATCGAGCATCCATCGCCTGATCGGCGGCGGCTTCGTGCTCGTCGACGGCCGCCGCGTGCAGTCATCGCGTCGCGTTCGGACCGGGGAGACGATCGTCGTCGACATCCCGCCGAATCCGACCGCGAATCCGGACCCCGGAGCCAACGTCGAGTTCCCGGTCCTCTACGAGGATGCATGGATGATCGCGGTGGACAAGCCGGCCGGCATGGCCGTGCACCCGTCGGGCCGCCGCCTCGACGGCACGCTGATGCACGCGTTGCATCGCCGCTACCGCCATCCCGACGATCCCGAACACGACGTGGTCCCACGTCTCTTGCATCGCATCGATGTCGAGACGTCGGGCGTCGTCGCGGTGGGCCTCGACGAACGGTTCCACTACCTGGTCGCGCGTCAGTTCGAAGATCGGCTCGTGCAGAAGTCCTACCTGGCCGTCGTGCACGGATGCCCGTCGCAGCCCGAAGGCTCGATCGACCTCTCGATGGTGCCCGACAAGACGTCGTCGGTGCGGCTCAAGCTGACGACCAGTGATTCAGGCGCGGGCCAGCCGGCATTGACGAACTTCCGCGTCGTGCGCCGCGGAGCCCTCTACTCGTTGTTGGAAGTGCGTCCGAAGACCGGTCGCACCCACCAGATCCGCGTGCATCTCGCGGCCATCGGCTGTCCGATCGTCGGCGACAAACTCTACGGAGGCGACGAGCAGTTGTTCTTGCAGCAGCTCGCCGGCACGCTCGGCGAAGCTCAGCGCGCGCATCTGGTGCTCGATCGACATGCGCTGCACTCGCACACGCTCACGTTCTTCCATCCGATGCTGTCCCGCGAGACCACGCTGGTAGCACCGTTGCCCGCCGACATGGCGGCCCTCGTGCCGTAGGCCGGCTATCTCCGGGGCTTGCTCTTCACGCGTTCGGGCGGTTCGACGGCTTTGAGCACCTCGTCGAGGAACGCGAGTTCTTCCGGCTTGCAGCGGCTCCAGTCGAGCCCGACCTGGTAGAAGTTGCTGTTGGCGCGGCGATCCACACGCGTTGCGATGGTGCTCAGCGTCACCATCTGGCCGTTGAGTACGAGCCGCAGGCGCACGACCTGACCGACTTCGGGTGGTTGTCCGGTCTCGAGCCCGATGCCGCTGCGCGAGAGGTCGCGTACGGTACACACCGCCTGATTGGTCGCATTGAGGCCGCCGGTCTCGAGCGTGGCGATGCCCGAAGCCTTGACGCGTTTGCCGCGTCGCGTGTCCTTTCCGGACCTGTCCTCGGCAGGCTTCGATGGCGCTGGCCCGCTCACGGACTTGCTCTCCACCGAGCCGGGATGCGCTTCCGCTGCGTCTGGATCCTCGTCCAGTGCGTCAGGTTCCGCGTCCAGTGCGTCGAGATCCACGTCCACGGCGTCTGGATCCTGGTCCAGTGCGTCTGGATCCTCGCCCACCGCGGCGGGATCCTCGTCCACCAGGCTGGGGAGATCGTCCAGCAGGTCGGAACGCTCCTCCACCGGGGCGGGGCTGTCCACGGGTGCATCCTCGAGTTCGGGACTGCCCAATGGCTTGCGAGGCGCGAGCGCCGGAGGGGGTTGCTTGGCCACCGGGCTGGGTGGCGCTGCCTCTGGAGCGGGCCTCGCCGCTGGGCTGCTTCGCTCGGCCACAGGGGCGCGGTTTCCGGCCGGCGGCACGGGTGGGCTTGCCGCTCGCGCGTGTTGGTACGCAGCCGGACCGCGCGGTTTCGTCGCCGGCGCGGGCGAGTTTGGCACTGGACCCGGAGTGCTAGGAGCTGGGCCCGGGGGTTTGGCTGCCTGGCTGGGCCTTGCCTGTCCGGGTGGCTCTACTGGGGGCGCAACTGGGGCGCGATTCGGGACCGCAGGCACGGAGGGCCTTGCCCCTGGGCCCGGGGGGGGGCCACCTGACCCCGTGGGTTTGGTCGGCGGCACGGGGGATCTTGCAACTGGTCCCGGTGGGTTGGCCGCAGGGCCGGCGGGTCTTGCTGCAGCGGGCGGTTGCTCCCCCAGTGGCGCGCGAGGTTGGATCCCCGCCGGTGGCCTAGGCCCCAAGCCGGGGGAATAGGTAGCCGGGCCAGGAGGCTTGGTCGGCGCTCCTGCTGTGCCCGGTGGGTTGGCAGCAGGGCCGGTGGATGTTGCCGCGGGACCGGGACGCTGGGCCTCTTCAGTCTCGACGGACTCCAGCACCTCGTCGAGGAATGCGAGCTCCTCGGGCGCGCACTTGCTCCAGTCGAGCCCTACTGAATAGAAGTTGCTGCCGGGGCGACGGTCCACGCGCGTTGCGAGAGTGCGGAGCACGAACGTCCGGTTGCCCAGTGCGAGGCGCAAGCGCACGATCTGTCCGGGCATCGGCGGCTGTCCCGTTTCGAGACCGATGCCGGTGCGAGAGAGGTCGCGCACCGTGCACATCGCCTGATTGCCGGCATACCTTCCGGTGGTCTCGAGCGTGGCGACAGCTGCCACGCGAACCCGTTCCCCACGGCGACTCCCACGCTTGTCGCTCATGGTCAGCAGATCGGCAAATCCCCCGGTACTGCTGAATCCGAGTCGGTCGCGAGACCGTCTCGATCTAGACCCGGCCCGAGTACGGCATCACGAGCCGGTATTTGTCCGTCGCGCGCATCGGGTCGACACTGAGTCTCGGTTCAGTCCTGGTCGCCCTCTTCCCCGCCAACGTCGTCGCCTGGTCTCCCGCGGCTTTGCTCTCTCGCCCATAGCTCATGCGATCCGGGCTGCCCTCTGGCAGCGTTGGTGTCGGATCCTGCACCTCGGTTCTTGCGTCCATAGGCACTCCTCGGTGTCCAACAGGGGAGAGAGAACCGTAGTCACCTGCGGCGTGCTTGACAACCCGCCTCGTCCCTCAACCCGTAAACATCGTGCCGATCAGCACCGGAAGCACGCAGAGGGCCCCGTAGAGCGCCGCGATCGCGCGCAGTTCGCCTGCCAACGAGCCCACCGGAGGACGGCCTCGGGCGGCCGGATCCTCGGCTCTTTCAGGAGCTTCGGTTCCCCCATCGGATCCCGCCGAGGCCACGCCAGAAGCTGGATCCAAAGCCTCGTCCGGCTGGCCCAGACGCTGCAGCCACCAGACGGCGCCGCCGAACACGAGCCCCGCGATGGGCCAACGCAGGGCGTGAGGGAGCACGGCCCCAAACACCGTTCCCAGCCCGCCGAGCACGACGGCGGCGCCGAACAGGGCGCCGAGGTCCGTGGCGGCGTCGGCTTCCCGGCTCTGCGTGAACGGAATGTCGTCGAGCGATCGCACCATCGCGCGGGCCGCGACCACGGCGATGCCGAGTGCGAACAGGGACGCTGCGGTCGCGTCGAGCCGGTTCGAAGAGAAACTCCAGAGCAGCAGCAATCCGATCGCGTGCACGGGCACGAGCACGTGCGTCACCAGGGCGCGCCAGGTGGCGTCCTGCACCAGACCACGCGAGAGGCCCGGAGCCAGACCGAACACCCATGCCGTGTCGGTCTGGTCGGCGCGCGGCAGGAACGCGATCAGGAAGGGCAGGTAGATGGCCGGAATCTGCAGCAGCAGGCACATCAGCACATCGCCGTTCTGCTGCCCCTCGCCCTGCAAGCTCAAGAACGCCATCCCGGCCGGCAACCCGAGCAGCGGCAGCACCCGAGACCGGAAACCCGCGCTGCGCCACATCGACACCGCGACGAACTCGGCGATTCCCAAGCGCGGACCGCGGCGTGCCAACAGTCTGAGCAGCCACCGCAGGGGATCCGGAGGACCCGCGCGCGAGCGACGTGGCGATTCCACTTCGAGAGAGAGGAGCGACAGCAGCAGCAGCAGCGCCCCGGCGCCCAAGAGAGGCAGGATGCGCCACGCCTCCCCGCCGCCCGTACCGAGCAGCCTCGCGGCGTGGTAGGGCGGCAGGAGTTCGGCGCCGAGGCGTCCGATCGGCAACGAGGCGGCATCCTTCTGCAAGCGCTGCATGCCGAGTGCGAACAGCACGAACCCGCCGCCGAGCAGCACGGCCTTGCCCGACGCGGCGAGCAGTGCTGCGCGCGCGTGACCGAGCCAGCGCACGAGGATGCGCATGCTCACGCCGAGTGCACCAGTTGCAAGCCCGCTGCATACACACGCGAGCACGACGTAGCCGACGGCCGACGTCCAGCTGTGTTGCGGCAGATACGCGAGCAGAACGGCCGGCGGCAGCGCCATGCCGATGGTCACGAGACACACGTAGAACGCCGCGTGGCCGCCGCGCGCGAACACGACCGTGGCGCGGCCGATCGGTGCGGGGTCGAGCAGGTTCCGTTCGGCCCGGCGCCGATGGAGCTGATCCTGGTTGCCGAGCGTGCCGATCGCGACGAGCAGCGACGAGAGGCAGAGATTGGCAGCCGCGAACGGCACCGGCGGCGTTTCGGGGTAGAGCAACGCGGCAAAGACCAGCGCGAGGAACGACTGCGTGAAGATCGTCGTCGTCAGACTGCTGCCGGTGCCGCCCGTGCGACGCGCGTCCTCGAAGAAGTCGAGCACCAACCAGGCGTGGATCAACGCGCGGATCTTCTTCATCGTTCGCTGGCGCACGGAGACGCGTGTGGCGCCATGAAACAGACCAGGGGGCGACCATACTCGATGCGCGTCCGGCGTCCGAGGCACTTCCGTTGGCGCCCTCGCGCTGCTACATGCGTGTATCGACTACTTCGACATCGTTCTGGCCTGTCGGCGGGCGGACCTCGCGGCCTTCGTGCCGTGGCATGTCGGGACCTCGGCAGGTTTCGTGAACTGCGGTTTCGTGCACCGCGATCGCGTGCCGAGACTGATGCGACCCGGCTCGCCGTTCCGGCTCGTCGCCGATCGGCTCGTGCTGCAAGGCGAAGACTTCGTCGCCCGCTCGAACGAGCTCGCAACGTTGCTGCCTTCGTTGTGGGCAGCGAACGAGGTGCAACCAGCGCTCGGCGAGATGTACCCGGTGACTGGCGTCGCCGATCCGACGCCGTTGCTCCAGGTCGACCGGTCCGCGGTGACCTGGTTCGGCGTGCGCTCCTCCGGCGTGCACCTGAACGGCTACGCGAGGCTACGCGGCGATCTGTGCCTCTGGGTCGCGGTGCGGGCGCGAGGGAAGCGGACGTTTCCGGGTCATCTCGACAACATCGTGGCAGGTGGCCAGCCGATTGGGTCCACACCACTGCAAACCCTCGTCAAGGAGTGCGACGAGGAAGCCGGTCTGCCCGCCGATCTCGCCGCGCGCGCGGTTCCGATCGGAGCGATTTCGTATGTGCAGCAGGATCGGCTGTTGCTGAAGTCGGACACACTCGCTTGCTTCGATCTGGAATTGCCCGCTGCATTCGTGCCGCACCCCGCCGATGGCGAGGTCGAGGAGTTCGCGCTGTGGCCCGCGACGAGGGTGGCCGAGTCGCTGCGCGATGGCACGCCGTGGAAGCCGAACAGCGCCATGGTCACGCTCGACTTCCTGCTCCGGTTCGGGTGTCTCGATGCAGAACTTCCGACCGCGCAGAGATGGCGACTGTGGCAGGCGTTGCGCGGCGAGCTACCCTGAGCCTGTGCGCGTCGTCCTCGTCAGCTCGCCTGGTTCCAGCTCCCAACTGCACTGGAGCCACGGTGCCGCTGCCGAGCTGGCGCAGTTGCTCGTGCTCAAAGGGGCGAACGTGCAGTGGCTGCCCGTGACCTACGTCGGTCAGGACCTGCCGCCGATCCCACCGGCGGTCCACCTGAGGGCGACGCAGCACGACAAGCCGACACCGCTTTCCCTCGTCACCAAGGGCCGGACCGATTCATCGTTGGAGATCCTGCTGACGCGGTCGCTGCGTGAGCGTCCCGCGCACGCCGTCGTGCATCTCGGGGTGGGTGCGCGCGGCTCGCCGAACGTGTTGTGGCTCGCGGACTGCTTGGGCAGCGCGCCGATCGCCGTGTTGCGGGCGGCCGAAGTCGTGTGCCATCGCGGCGATCTGATCCATGCGACCGGTGCCGCGTGCACGAAGTTCGACGATGCGGAGCGATGCCGGCTCTGTTGCAGGGCTTCGCGTTGGGGCCACCCGCACCGGACCGAACTGCTCAATCGGTCCGACCTGCTGGCTGCCGGCCTGCTCGCCGCCGAAACCGTGTTCGTCGAGACGCAGGACGATGCCGGATTGCTCGCGGCGAGCGGTGTGCCGCAGCGCGCGATCGTCGCGGACTGGGCGCCTCAGGCGATCGCAGCGAGGGTTCTCGCGGGAGCCGTGGCGACCTGATCGGCCGCCGCCGCGCCGCATGTCGGCCCGCGGCCGTCTCAAGAATCGCCGGCTGCGTGCATGCGCCGCTGGCGCCGTTCGTCGGCGGTCATCTCGCTCTCGAGTCGACCCAGGAACGCATTGCCTTCGACGCCGCGGATGAACTGCGCGAACAGCGGCGACACCTTGCGCACGCAAGCGAGCATGTCGAGCGCGACCTGCCGATACGAGAAGTGACCTTCAGGACCGCTGCGCAGCTCGATGAAGTAGGCGGTCTGGCGCGGATCGAAGACGATGCGCACCCGCTGCAGGAACGCGAACGGCGTCACATAGCCGGCCGCGTGCGGGAACCGCGCGGCAACCACCTGCTGCTGCACGGCCGCCTGCTCGAGCACGGCGGCATACTCGGCGCCGAGGCCCGCGTCGGCGACGAGCGGCGGCACCGCGAAGCCGTGCGCCGTCGTCAGCGCCTGCTGCTGCTGGAATGCCTTGCGGTGGCGGCCCACGTCGCGGTAGGCGCCGAAGTCGAGCACGATCTCGAACTCGAACGGGGTGGCCCCTTCGAGCGCGAGCGGCCATGCGTCGTGCTTACCACGCTCGGCCATGAGCTTGCGCAGCAGTTCGGCGCGCTGGCCCTGCGTGAGTCCGCGCACGCGCGCGAGCAGCGAAGCGAACGGCTGTTGGCTGTGTTCGTAGAGCAGCGACGCGAGCAGGCGGTCGTCGAGGTGCGGATCGCAGGCGAGCAGTTCGGTGTGGCCCGCGGCCGGTCCTTTGTGCACGGGGGCATCGGCGACGCCGAGCTCCGCAACGAGCGATGGCAACGCCTGCTGCAGCGCCTGCGCGAAGACGTTCGGTCGCGCGTGTTTCAACAGCGTCGGCAGTGCCACTTCGGCTTCGCGCTGCATGCGCTCGCCGACGAGCCGGAACTCCGCGAGTGCATGGCTCTTCAACTCGGTGATGACGTCGCTCAGCGTGCGCGCGTCGACGACCATGCCCCACTTCGTGAAGATCGCCGGCGTCAGCAGGTAGCGCGCGGCGTCGAATGCCTCGGCCTTCAGCGTGCGTTGCCACGCCGCGTCCTTCTCGCCGGGTTGCAGCGGCCGCACGCGCTGCAGGTGCGCGAGCAGGTTCTGCGTCGCCCTGCCGTAGAGCGCGAACGTGCTCTGCAACACCGCCTCGTAAGCGCGCGCGACGTCGCCGCCGGCATCCATCACGTCCGGATCGCGCCAGTGCGTCTCGGCCGAGAACGAGATGTAGCGCGTCGACGACTCTTCGAAGCTACAGCGCCGTTCGCGCTGGACGAAGCGCGTGACGAGCTGCGACACGCGTTCGACCGCAAGGTGCACCACGGATCCCTCGCGCAGCGAGTTGTGGCCGTGGTCGATCGCATAGGTCTTGAGGAACTGTCCCGACTTGTCGGCCATCGCGGCGGACAGCAGGTCTCTGGGACCGCCGTCGATCGGCAGGTCCTCGAGCTTCTTGCCCTGCGCTTCCAGCCCCTGCCGCAGGCGGTCGAGGAACTGGTCGCGCATCGACTTGCTGCTGCGCGAGTAGACGCCGTTCAAAGTCGCGGCGACTTCCGCGGGGAGGTTGCGCACGAGGTAGATGTCGGCGTGTGCGCTGCCGTCGACCACCGAGAAGTAGGTCTGCAGCAGCTTGCGCTCGAAGTCGCTGTAGGGCATCGCGGGCTCGTGGGGGCGTCAGGACCGGCTGGCCGCGCGGTGACGCATGACGGAAACGGTGCCGAGGATGCCGAGCACGAGCCCCGCGGCGAATGCGAACCAGACGATCGGGGCTTCGAAGGCGGTGATGTGGGCGAGCATGGGCGCGCACTCTAGGTCGCGGCTCGTGTGGCGTCGAGCGCGCTCACTCGATCGGCGCGAACAGCTGCGTCCTCCACTTCGACTGGTCGGGGACCATGCCGGGATCGGTCCAGTAGACCTCCCAGACACCGCCGCGCGCCTTCAACTTCTTCTCGGCGAGGTGCGCCCGCAGCCCCGCGTGCGCGTCGGTCAGCTTCTCGTAGGGACCGATGTGCCAGCAGGTCACGGCCCTGCCCGCCGGCAGTTCGCTGTTCTTGACGCGGCCCTTCTCTTCGAACGGCTTCTTCACGGGGATGCCAGCTTCGAGGTCGATCTCGGTGTCGGAGACGCTGTGGTAGCGCGAGAAAGGTGGTCCGGCTTCCTTCGCGCCAGCTGCTCGGATGCGGGACCACACTTCGGGCAGCAGGATCGCGAGCTGGCCACTGATGTCCGCCGGCTTGATCTTGACGCGGATGCTCGCGACGGGCTGGCCCGCGCGGTCCACGATCTGATACGTCGGCGCGCCCTCGGGCGTGAACGCGGGCACGGTCGGCTCGTTCACGACTTTCGCGACCGCGTCGGGCGGCGCGAATCTCGCGGGGTCGATCTCGGCGCCGACGGTGATCTTGCTGCGCACCGACGACACCTTGGCTGGTCCCATGCGCAGCGTGCTCCGCATCGGGAAACGCCCGCCATCGACCTTCTGCCAGTCGGCGAACGTCATCTCGGTGTCCATCAAGTCGGGTATCGCGAAAGTCGCATCGGCGGACTCCGGCGAGGGCAACGCGATGTCGATGCGAGCCACGGTGCCGTCGGCGTCGACATACCAGACGTCCGGCTTGCCCTCGGCCGCGGTCATGCGCAGCACGGTCAGCTCGCGGCCGTCGATCACCTGCGTGCCCGTCTTCGTGAACTCCCGGTAGGTGTTCCGCGGATCCTCGCCGCGCAGCAGCGCAAACCAACGGCGCGTCGCGGCCGCGTTGACGCCGCGGTGCACCTTGGCGCCCATCGACGGGTCGACTTCCCAGGTGGTGTCCTTGTAGATGCCGCGCTCCATCGCGCCGAACTCGCCCATTTGCATGGTCGACCGCGCCAGATCCGCGCCGGCGAACAATTCGCGGAACGGTCCCTTCGCCATCGGTTCGGACTGGTCCTTGAACGTGACGGTGTACGTTCCTTCGATCACGATGCTGGTTGCCTTCGTGCCCGCTGGCACGCCCATGTTGGCAGCGACCTTCGCGAGCAGTGCCTCCACGGCAGGATCGGCGGGTTTGCTCGGTGTCTTCGCCGGCGCTTGCGCGCACAGCGCCGAAACGAACACGAGGGTGCTCGTGGTCAGCGGCACCAGGAAATCGGAGATCAGGTTCATGGCTTTCGGGAGTTGGAGGGTGAGCGGTGCCGCGGCCGCACCGGCCAGCGATCATGCCCGCTCGTCCCCCTGTATGCAGTCGGCGGCCCGGTTCATCGCTGGCTCGAGAGAATCCGCGCGCTGACCTCCGCGCGCTGCCCGCCCGCGGCCGGACCGTTATCATGCCGCGCTGCCAATGCGCCCGGACGAACGGCCTGTGTTTCCCTCGACGCGCTGGTCGCGGATCCTGGCACCGGCAGGGGAGCGCGACCTCGATGGTCTCGCGCGTGCCTACGCGCGACCGATCCAGGCGTATCTGGCCGCGAGGATGCGGTGCCGCAACGACGACGCGCACGACCTCGCGCAGGAAGCGTTCGCGTGGTTGATGACGACGGGCCTGCTCGACAAGGCCGACCCGGCGCGCGGCCGGTTCCGCGGGTTCCTCAAGAAGTCGCTCGCCAACTTCGCGGGCGAACAGTGGCGCAAGGCTCAGGCGAAGAAACGCGGCGGCGACATCACTCTCGAGACGCTCGAAGCGGGGGCGGAGCCGGCGGATCCGAACTCGAGGACGCCGGACCAGGTGCTCGACGACGTGTGGCGGCGCGAGCTGCTCGAGATGGCGCAAGCACGGCTGCAGCAGGAGCTCGAAGCGGGCGGCCGCGCCGTGCATTGGGAGCTGTTCCGCGATTACTTCCTCGCGGCCGGCGACGAACCCGACCACGCGACGCTCGCCGCGCGGTTTCACATCACGCGCACCGACGTGTCCAACCGGCTCGACCACGGCAAGCGCCGCTACCGCGCGATCCTGCGCGAAGTCGTCGCCGAGACCGTGACGTCCGAGGACGAACTGCAGGAAGAGCTGCGTTGGCTGTTCGGCAGCAATAAACCACAGCGGGCGACGCCGTGAACGAGCCGCTCGGGGAACGCGCGCTGCAGCGCCTGCTCGCGATGGCTGCCGCAGAAGGCGATGGGTTGGCGCCGCCGCCCTTGCCGCCTCGCTACGAGCTGGTGCGCGAGATCGGCCGCGGCGGCATGGGCGTCGTGTACGAAGTGATCGACCATCAGCTCGGCCGGCACTGCGCATTGAAGACGCTCGGCGCCGGCGCGGGTACCGACGACGAGGGGCGTCGCCGCTTCGCGCGCGAGGCCCTGGCCGCAGCGCGCCTGCGGCACCCGCACATCGCCGCCGTCTACGACGCAACGCCCGACTACATCACGATGCAGCTGATCGACGGCGAACCGATTGCCGCTGCTCCGGCGATCGCACCGCGTCTCGCGGTCGAGCTCGTGCGCGACGCGGCGCTTGCGCTCCACCATGCGCACGAACAGGGCGTCGTGCACCGCGACGTCAAGCCTTCGAACCTGCTGGTCGAAGGCGGCCACGTCTACGTCGTCGACTTCGGCCTCGCGCGCTCCATCGACGCGGCGAGCTCGGTGTCCTTGTCGGGTGTGGTCGTCGGCACGCCGGCATTCATGCCGCCCGAGCAGGCGCTCGGGCACGGCGACCGGATCGACGCACGCAGCGACGTCTATGGGCTCGGCGCGACGCTCTACCACTGCATCGCAGGAACACCGCCGTTCACGGCCCGCGACTTGCCCGCCCTGTTGCGGCGCGTCGTCGAAGACGATCCAAGACCGGCGGCGCGCGATCGCGACCTCGACCTCGTGCTCGCGAAGTGCCTCGCCAAGGAGCCCGAACGTCGCTACCAGTCCGCGCGCGAGCTCGCCGAGGACCTCGATCGCTGGTTGCGTCACGAGACCGTGCGCGCGCGGCCCACATCGTTCTTCTATCGCGTGCGCAAGCGGCTGCAGCGGCAACGTACGCTCGCCTTGTCCGCTCTCGCGGCGGTCACCGTGACGGTTCTCGTGCTCGGGCCCATCGCGCTGGGCGAGAGCGCCGCGCGCGCCGCGGCCAACGAAGCCGTGGAACTCGCCGGCCACGTCGCGAGCGTGCTGCAAGAAGCGGAGCTGTTCCGGCGCCTCGGGGACAGCGATTCGGCGGACGACGAGCTCGAGGTGGGCATCGACCACACGCGCGAGTTCCTCGGCCGCCACGAGGTGCCACGCGCGCGTTATCTGCTGGGCCGGCTGCTGCGCGCCCGCGAGGAGCCCGACGAAGCGTTGGTCGAGCTCGATCGCGCGCTCGAGAGCGAGCCCGACCTCGCCGAAGCCCGCTTCGAACGCGGCCTGCTGCTCGCGGCGCGCAACGATCTCGGGGCGACCGAGCGCGCGACTGCCATCGCCGATCTCGGGGCGGCCGCGGCGGCACGTTCGGTCCTGCGCGTCGATCTGCTGTTCGGCATGGCGGAGCTCGCGAAGCTGCGCGGCGAGCACCAGCAGGCGATGGAGCTGCTCAAGGAAGTGCTCGAGTACGACGCGATGCACGTGCCGGCGCGCGTGGCATTGGCGAAGGCAGCGCGGGCGCTCGGCCAAGCGAGTCTGGCGGTCTACTACTCGGCGAGCGCGCTCAACGTGCGGCAGGGTTTCGGACCTCTCTTCCTGGCGCGCGAAAGCACGACCCTGCCGACGTCGATCCTCGGTCTCGAAGGAGCGCTCGTCGACTATTCCGACAAGGTGCGTCATGCCGACGACCATTCGCCGGCCCTCGCGTGGCGGGGCCTCGTGCAGCTGCGCCGCGCGCTGCGGCTCGAGCGCGAGGGAAGCCTCGACGCAGCGCTCGACGCGGCGCAGCGTTCGGTCGAGGACCACGACGCTACGCTCAAGCTCCACAGCGAGCTCGCCGGGGCGCTCAACAACCGCGCGGTGTGCTCGATGGTCGTCGATCGACTGCAGGCTAAGACCGGGGACGGCGCAGCGGCAGCCGAGGCGCGCGCCAAAGCCGGAGCCGACGCGGGTGCAGCGATCGAGCTCGATGCGAAGATGCCGGCTGCACGATTCAACGCAGGGCTCGTCGCGCTACGCCAGGCAACGGTGCTGCGGGCGCTCGGGCGCGCCGACGCGGCTGCCACGCAGGCGGAAGCCGCCGTGAAGGCGTTCACGACGGCTCGTTCGTTGGCGCCCGAGGACTGGCCGCACGCGGCGACGTGCGCGCAGCGGCTCGCCGATGCCGCGACCATCGCGGCTGTGCCTCGCTGACGAACCATGCCCGTCAGAGCGTGAGCCGGCCGTGCACGACGCCGTCCTGCCCGAACGCGATCAGCCCGACGCCGGGCGCGAACCAGAACGAGTACTGGCGCTGGCCGACGCCGAGATCCCAGCGGTTCCACGCGAGGTTCACGCGCAGCAGCACGACGTCGAGCAGCAGCCGTTCGCCGACCGAACGCGGCCCGGTCCAGTTCCACGAGCCCGACACGGTCATCTGCCCGCCGATCGGAAGTCCGCTCATGGGGTGATGCACGGCTGTCGTCGTCGTCAACGCCCCGACCGAGGTGGCCACGGGCAGGTGCGTCCACACCGGGTACGATTCGTTCCAGATCTCACGCCAATCGGCGGTCAGCGATTCGCGCCCGCGCAGCTGTTCGTCGTCGAAGTAGAGCAGGTCGGTGTCCTGGGGACCGGCGATGCGCCACCTCCGCGCCGTCGGGGTCGCAAACGGCGACTCCCCGGGTACCTCCTCGACGGCGAACGTGAAGCCGTCCGCGAGTGCCACGGCGGTTCCGGTCACCGGCCAGTAGCTCGCGAGCTGGACCCGCAGTCCCTGGACGACCTGGTACCGCGCGAAGTGGCGGATCGGCAACTCGAGGTAGCCGTTGCCCACGTCGATGGCGGTCGGCTCGAAGTCGATCGTGATGTCGTTGCGGACCTGGCGCAGCCGCACGTTGCCGGGGCCGGTCTCGAACACGAACATGGTGCGATACGGCACGCGCAGCGTCGCCAGTTGTTCGAGATGCAGTCCGGACGGCTCGATGAGGAACGGCTGTCCCGGCGGCGGCAGGATGCTCAGGTTGTACATGCCGGGCGTCGGGAGCGGCGTCAGATCGCGGATGCGGACCAGCTCCGGCTCGATGAGCGCACCCGCGGGAATGGTGAGGCGCAGCCCGGCCTGCACACCTGTGTCGACGGTGATGACGCCACCTTCGGGACCGATCGCGACCGAGGCGAGGATCGGCGGGCCGCTCCCGGACCGGGATCCGTTGCAGGCCACGCAGAGGCCGAACAGCAACCAGGAGCAAAGTCTCATGACTTTGCGGATAGCAGCCTGCCCGCTGGCGGTAACGGCATTCTGCCCCGATGGGGCTCAGTCCTTTCGCTTGTAGCTGCCGTCGAAGACCTTCGTCCACTTGGCGCCGTCCTGGGACATCTCCATCAGGGAGCCCATGACGCCTGGTTTGGACAGGTCGTAGGTGATCCGCGCGTGACCCATCGGGGTCTTGCTGGCGAGCGGCAGCACGTCGCCCTTCCACGTGCCGCGGAACTCCTCGCAGCCTTGCCCCATGGCATCGTACCAGTGCAGCACGACCTGGTTGGCGCGCGCATCCCACGTGTAGACGCCGTGGCCTTCGTAGGTTCGCTGGCCGCCGCGCGTCTGCTCGTAGTCGCTGATGATCGCGAAGCCGGTGAGTGCTATGCGCGAACGGGTCGTGCCGTCGGCTTTGCCGCCTTTTGGATCCCACTGTGAGGGGTAAACGGTCTCCGTTCCTTGCCAGATCCCGGCGAGTTTCTCGAGCTTCTTGTGATCCGCAGTCGGCTTTGGCATCTCCATGGTTTCCTCTTGGTTTCGATTGGGACGGAGAGTCTACCGCGGCCGCGAAGTCGCGCCGAATTCTGCGGCCGGCTTGCCCCCGCATTGCCACTTCGCGACATGGCAATGCGAACACTGCGGACGAGGCTGTGTGGCTGGATGTGGTTGTGCGGTTGTCACCTGGTGCCGCTCCGCGCCCAGGAACTGCAATGGCGTCTGCCGCAACTCGGTGCGGCGGAGTTCCGCCGCGAATGGAAGGCAAGTGCCAGCGAGGCCGCGCGCAGTCCGGCCGCGGCGCGAGCGCTGCCGGCCGTGGGCAAGGTGCCGGACCGGTATCTGCATCGACTCGCGCCGGCACCGTGGTTGTGCCAGAGCGAGCTGCGGCCCGACCAACGAGCGCTCGGCGACCCCGTGCGGGACCTGCGCGATGTGCTGCGCGCGGTGGCCTTCGACCTCGGCAGCCGCGGCAGCGTGAGGAGCAGGTTCGCGCGCGTCGTGCCGTTCGGCGACGTGACGGTGACCGGCAGTTGGAGCGTGCTCGGACCCGATGGCAGCCAGACCCTGCGCGCTTCGCTGTCCGCGCGGCCACCCGCGGCGATCGCGGGTGAGCTGCCCGGCACGATCGAGCGTCTGCGCCCGTTCTGTCTGCGCGATGCGGACGGCAGCCTCACGCTCGAGCGGCGCATCGACGCGCAGAAGGGGCTCGTCCGGAGCTGGAAGGCCAGCCTCGACCTCGTCGTCGACGAAGGCGACAAGGTCTGTCGCCGGTTCGTGATGAGCGACCGCTGGGACTTCGTCGCCGTGCACGAGAACCAGGACGCCGACTTCCGCGAGCGCGTGATGGCTGCGATCGCGGCGGGCACGGCCTTCGTGAGGGAAGCGATCGACGAGAAGAAGTCGTTCCTCGTCGACAGCGGCGGCGACGAACGCAACTACGGCAGCGGCCGGCTCGCGCTGGGCCTGCTCACGATGGTCCACGGACTCTGCCCCGCTTCCGACCCCGTGCTCGTGCGCGGTTTCGACGAGCTGCGGCGACGGAACATCGAGGACAGCTACTCGCTGGCCGCGGCACTGATGGCGATGGCGTCGCGTCATGCACCGCCCGGCGAGGCCGAACGGATCCGCGCCGGCCTGTTGGCGGCGCCGTTGCCGCGCAAGCTCGACGAACGCGACCACAAGGTCGCGCAGAAGTGGGTCAAGCAGCTGCTCGTGAACATCGATCCGCGCACCGACCCGACCCAGGTGCTGCGCTTCAACTACACGGCGGGTCCGCGCTACGACACCTCGCTGCAGCAATACGGCCTGCTCGGTCTGTGGTCGGCGCAGACGTGCGGCATCGAGCTGCCGGCCGGCGTGTTCGCGGCGGCTGCGCGCCAGCTGCTCGCGGTGCAGGGGCCAGCGAGCGGCCGCCTCGCGTTGCGCCTAGCGACCTATGCGCAGTTGCGCGAGGTCGCGGGAACGGACCAGCTGCCGGGCGGGCCGGCACAGAATGCGAAGGTGCGCGGCTTCGCCTACGAACAACCGAACGAGCCGCCGTTCGGTTCGATGACGAGTGCCGGCATCAGCGGTCTGCTGCTCGCGCGAGCCGGCATGTCGGCCCAGGGCGGCGCCGATCGTGCGCTCGACTCGCAGATCGAAGACGCGGTGCGCGACGGGTTCGCATGGCTCGCCTCGGAGTTCACGGTGCGCGCGAACCCCGGGTTCGCCGAGCGCGCCGATCACCACTGGTATTACTGGCTCTATGGGCTCGAGCGATCGTGCGAGCTGGCCACGATCACGCGGTTGCACGATCGCGACTGGTATTACGAAGGCGGGCTGCAGCTCTTGTCGCAGCAGCAGGGCAACGGCTCGTTCCGGGCGGAGCATCCGAGCGCGCTGTTACTCGACGCGACGTGCTTCGCCGTGTTGTTCCTGGCCAAGTCGACGGTCGTCGCACCGGTCACGGGCACGGGGCGCTGATGGCTCCGCGCGAGTCGGTTCACCGGTCGTGTTGCGCTTCGAGCCAGCGCTCGACTTCGATCGCGGCCATGCAGCCAGAGCCCGCCGCCGTCACGGCTTGCCGGTAGTAGCTGTCCTGGCAGTCCCCGGCCGCGAAGACGCCGGGCACGTTGGTCGCCGTCTTGCCCGGCACGGTCTCGATGTAACCCTTCTGGTCCATCTTCAACACGCCGCGGAACAGCTGCGTGTTCGGCGTGTGGCCGACCGCGAGGAAGAGCCCGTCCGCGGCGACTTGCTTCTTCGCGCCGGTCTTGCTGTGCGTGAGCTCGAGTCCCGTGACCTTGCCCTTCTTCACGTCGAAGACGTCGGTGACGTTCTGCTCCCAGAGGACCTCGATCTTGGGGTTCTCGATCGCGCGCTTCTGCATGATCTTCGAAGCGCGCAGCGCGTCGCGGCGCACGACCATGTGGACCTTGCTCGCGTATTTGGTCAGGAAATTCGCTTCTTCGCAGGCCGAGTCGCCACCGCCGACGACGTAGACGTCCTTGTTCTTGAAGAAGAACCCGTCGCACGTCGCACACGCCGAGACGCCGCGGCCCTGCAGCAGCTTCTCGTTCGGCAGCTCCAGGTAGATCGCGCTCGCCCCGGTCGAGACGATCAGCGTCTCCGTCTCGAAGACCTTGCCGTTCTCGGTCGTCACCGTGAACGGGCGCTTTCTGAGGTCGACCGCCGTGCCGACTTCGTCGTGGATCACGGTGCCGAAGCGCGCGGCCTGTTCCCGGAACATCTCCATCATCTCGGGCCCCATGATGCCCTTCGGGAAGCCCGGGTAGTTCTCGACGTCGGTCGTGATCGTGAGCTGTCCGCCGGGCTGCTTGCCCGTGAGCAGGATGGGCGTGAGATTGGCGCGCGCGGCGTAGATCGCGGCGGTGTAACCAGCGGGGCCGGAGCCGAGGATGAGCGTCTTGTGTGCGGCGGTCATGGGGTGGGCGAGGGTAGCGATGCTACGAGCCCCGCCGAAGCAGTTCCCGGCCGAACCTCAGCGCTTTGGCTGCGCGAGTTGGTAGCGGCGGATGCGATCGCAGTCGGCCGGCGTCAAGGCACGCGGCGCGAGCTCCTCGCGCGAGGCTGCGCCCTCGACGACTTCGGTGTGCAGCCCGGCCGTCGCGACGAGATCGACCACGTAGCGCCCCCATTCGCGCACGACGACGAACTCGGAGACGCGGCCGCCCTCGTTCGGATCCGCGACGCGCAGCCGCACATCGAACTGGCCCTGCTCGCTCGTCGCCGACAGCACCTCGAGCGGCTGCCGCTTGCTGATGCGGTCCCACGGCATTTCGCCGAGGGCCGCCGCTGATTCCGTCGTGATCACCTCGCGGCAACCCTCGGCGTCATGACGCTGCAAGGCGGCCTGGAACCGCGCGAAGGCGGCCACGGCCTCGGCGTGATCGCCATCGTTCGCGCAACCGGGAACGACCATTGCCAGCGCGGCGAGAAACCATCGCATGCGCAGGAGATCGTCATGTCGCAGACCGGGACTGGAGTCTGTCTGGCAGGCCAGCACGCGGGGCCGGCATACTCATGGCATGGCGTTGTCGTTTCGATCCCTGCCGCATCGATCTTGGGCGTTGTCCGCCGTGCTGGCCGGCGTCCTCGTCGGCTTGCGGTCGCAGGCGGCTGGGTCGGCTGGCGAAGTCGGGCGGCAGCCGACGTTCGTGCGCGTCCTGTCGGCCGGCGGTGAGCCGATCGCGAATGCCGTGGTGACGTTCATCGGCAACATCCCGCATCTGGGCGCCGCCGCGGGTCCGCGCGACGAGTTGCAGGTCGCGAGTGATGCTCGCGGTCGCGTGATGGCGAGGTTGCAGGAAGGCCTCTGCTACGTCGCGTGGGCCGTGGGGCCGGGCGACGACGCGGGACGCGGGATGCTCTCGCCGGTCCTCGGGTACTTCGGCGCCGGGGCCTTGCTCGAACTGCGCTGCACGCAGCGTTACAAGCCGCGGCGCCTGCGGGTCGAGGGCGCCGACGCATGGGACTCGCTGGGTCCGTTCGATTACTTCCTGGTCACGGCGACGCAAGGGACCGAGACCGCACTCGTGCTCGAGGACGGAGCCCTCAGCGTGCCACCGGGCCCCGATGCCTTCGAAGACAATGCAGCGCACCGAAGCGTGATCGAAGTGCGTTGCCGCGATGGACAGCCGCTCTGGACTACTCCCGCCGACGAGAAAGTCGTCGCGATTCCTGCGCCGCAGTCGCTGGCCGTGCGAGTCGTCGACGAGAACGGCGCGCCGCTCGCAGGCGCTCGAGTGAGACACCGCGTCCACCGGTTGCTGCCGTGGCGCACCGATGGTCTCGGCAACGGCGTCGTCGAGGACCGCTTTCGCGAACTGGCGAAGACCGACGCCGATGGTCGCGCCGTCGTGCAGGTTCCCTATCCGGCGGATCCGCTGCAGGAGCAGAACCACGGCGACCTGGTTCTGTTCGCGGGCGCAGCCTCGAGACCACAGGTGTCCGGCGGGGTCTACATGCGCCAGCTCTGTATGGACGACCACAAGGTCGACAAGGTGCCGGGCAACGAGCTGGTCTTCACGTGCAAGCGCGGGGAACCGCTTTCGGGGCGTTGGGAGCCGATGCCCGCGGGCACGGTGGCACACCTGTCGGCGGTCTGCAAGATGCTCATGGTGGGCGGGGGCTTCGTGCACGACTCGCGTGCCTTCGTGACGACGGTCGACGAGCAGGGGAAGTTCGTATTCGACGACGTGCCGGCGGAACTGGATTCCTGCCGGCTCACCGTCGTGCCGCCGGCCGACAAGCCGCGCGTGGTGCCGCTGTTTCCGGCGATGCCCGGTCGCGCACTGCCGTTCGAGGTGAACGCCGGCGATGGCCGCGCCACGTCAGTGATGGTGGGCTCGAGCCTGGACGTTCAGATCACCGATCCCGGTGGGGGACCGGCGCGCGGCGTCGTCGCATTCATCGCCCCTGCAGATCAACGCCGCGTGTTGTTCCGCTATTCGCTCGTGCGGTTCCCGCTCGATACACGGGGGGCTGCTGCGTTGCATCTCGCGCCTGGCAACTGGATCGTCGTCGTCGTCTCGGCTGCGGGTTGGGCGGCGACGCAATGTGCGTTGGAGCCAGGCGAGCACGAGCAGGTGGCGCTCGCGATGGAACCGCTCGCGCTGATGCGCGTGCAGTTGCTCGACGGCGACAACCGTGCGATCGCCAACGCGGAACTCGAGCTGCGCGGCAGCAGGACCAAAGGCACGGGCGACGCACTGCAGACGATCCTGTGGAACCTCCAAGGCCGGCCGCAAGCGCAGTGGCGATTGCTGCGCACGGATGCCGAGGGGCGGATCGCGATCCCGTTCGTTCCCATCGCCGGCGTGACGCGACAGCTGGCGCTGCGGTGGGAGGGCGGCAGCACGGCCGACTTCCCGCTCGAGGCCGGAGCCGATTGGCTCACCGTGCGTCCGCGCTGAGCGGCTCTTGCAGTGCGCCCGCGCGCCGGTATTCCCGATACACGATGAACGATCCGATCCGCCTGATCGCCGGCGTTGTTCGCTCCAGCGGGGGTCGGCAGGTCTGCGACGTCGAGGTTCTGCGCGGCACGGCCGCGGATCCGGACGCACCGCCCGACGTCCTGTTCGAGGTGTCGCACGGCGCGACGCGCTCGATGCACTTCGACGACCTGCGCGGCCAGTTGCGCGGCGACTACGCGGCCGACCTGCGCGAGTTCTTCTTCGTCAACACCGACGTCGGCGCTCCCGAAGTCGCTCGCGCGGTGGCGCGGCGCATCGTGCAGGCACAGCCGCGGCGCGCTGCACTCGTCGTGTGCTGTCTGCTGCCGCGCACCTTCGTCGACTGCAATCGGCGCGTCGACCGCGACACGATCCCGGCCGCGTCGCGCCCCGGGGAGATGACGCCCGGACTGCCGCCGTGGATCCGCGAGCCGTCTGACCGCGAGCTCCTGTTGCAGCGCTACTTCGCGTATCGCGACGTCGTGACCGCCGCGTTCGAATGGGTGTGCGGCAACGGCGGTCTCGGTCTCTTCGTGCACACCTACGCGCCGCGCAGCGTCGACGTGCCCGTCGACGAGAACATCGTCGCGAACCTGCGCGCTGCGTGGGCGCCCGCTCGCATCGAGACGTGGCCACTGCGGGCCGACGTGGACCTGATCACGCACGATCCGGACGGGCGCCTGCTCGCATCGCCATTGCTCGCGCAGCGCGCGACCGCCGAGCTCGAGGCTGCAGGCTTCGAAGTGAAACAGAACGCGACGTACTCGCTACACCCGGTCACGCTCGCCCACACGTTCGCCGAGCGCTTCGCGAAAGCAACGCTCTGCCTCGAAGTGCGCCGCGACCTGCTGCTCGCGCAGTTCACACCGTTCCAGGAGATGACCCCGGAGCCAGCCAAGGTGGAACGCGTGGCCGCGCCGCTCGCGGCTGCCGTGCTCGCGGCGCTGCGATGACCGCGGATCGTCCGTGGACCTGGTGCAGGTGAACGGACAACTCGGCAGAATCTGCGGGCGCGCGCCCATGTCGGCCCGCACCGCGTGACCAACGAACCCTCGAGAGAGCCACCGAAGAGACACAGGCGTCGACGGCGCCGGACCCCGGTCGGCGCCTCGCCCGGCACGCTGCAGCTGGCAGCCGATGCGCCGCCGCCGCAGATCGCGGCGATCGGTTTCGGACCCCAGGGGGTCGTCGAGCGCAAGCCGATCGATCTCGACGAGATCGTCGCGTTGCGCGGCAGCTGCAGCGTCATCTGGATCGACGTTACCGGGTTCGGCGACGTGGCGACGCTGCAGCGCCTCAGGGAGATGTTCGATCTGCACCGGCTGGCCCTCGAAGACGTCGTGAGCCAGCAGCAGCGCGCCAAGGTCGAGGACTACGGCTCGCACGGGTTCATCGTGTTGCGCATGGTCGACGAGTCTGCCGCGCCCGAGACGGAACAGCTCAGTCTGTTCCTCGGTCCCGGCTTCGTCGTGACGTTCCAGGAGCGACCGGGCGACTGCTTCGACCCCGTGCGGCAGCGGCTGCGTGATCCGAGCGGGCAGATGCAGAAGCACGGCAGCGACTATCTCGCCTACGCGCTGCTCGACGCCGTCGTCGATGCGTACTTCCCCGTGCTCGAGCGGCTCGACGGCCGGCTCGAACAGATCGAAGAGCAGATCCTCGGCACGGGCGGGGAAGCGCCCGTGCGCGAGCTCTATGCGCAGCGACGCTGCATGCTCGAGTTGCGGCGCGCGATCTGGCCGCTGCGTGAGGCGATCGGCACGCTCGTGCGCGGCGAGACGAAGCACTTCTCGGCCAGCGTGCAGCCCTACCTGCGCGACGTGCACGACCACGTCGTGCAGCTGCTCGACCTGCTCGAGAACTGCCGTGAGATGAGCAGCAGCCTGATCGAGCTGCACATGTCGACGTCGAACAACCGGCTCAACGAAGTGATCAAGCTGCTGACGATCATCTCGACGATCTTCATGCCGCTGACGTTCGTCGTCGGCATCTACGGCATGAACTTCGACGTGATGCCGGAGCTGCGCTGGCGGTATGGGTATCCGGCGTGTCTCGCCACGATGGTCGTGATCGCCGGCGCGATGACGTTGTGGTTCCGCAAGCGGCGCTGGATCTAGTTGCGCGGGGTCACGCCTTGCCGACCCGCGCCAGCACGTCCGGGACGGCCACGCGCCGCGAAAACGGCACGATGCGGGGGTGCCCCGTCCACTCCGGCGGCACGAGCCGCTGCGGCACGCACAACACGTAGCGTGGCTCGGCCGCGAGCAGCGCGAGTCGGCGCGCGAGCACCGAGCGATCCCGCAGCCCGGCGATCTCGAGCATCCATCGATCAGGACCCGCGCGTCGCCGCAGCTCGAAGTCGGGGAACGCGAGCCCGCCGGCGATCGCGACGGGGAACGGTTCGCGCAGCAGGTCCCAGTCCGGTGCCGCCGTTGCGAAGTCGCGCGCGAAGTCGCGTTCGAGCTTGCTGTCGAACCGCCGCGGCTCGGGTCCGGGCAGGATCGGATCGCCGGTTGCGAGCACGAACGCGCCTTCGAGCCCATGCACCGTGCATCGGGCTCGCAGACGGTAGCGCCGTGACCATGGCAACAGGGACGCGAGTGCCGCGAGCGAACGGGCGCCGCGTTCCGCCTCACCTCGCCGCCAGCGCAGACGCACGCCGTCGGCCGTCATGCCTTCGAGCGCGAGACCCGTGCCGAGCAGCCACGCCGTGCGCAGCAGTGCGCGCGAGGCGCCGGCCAAGTCCAAGGTCGCCGCGTCCGCCTGCGCGAGCAGACTCTGCGCGATCGCACGGTTCGCGACGAGGGCAAATCCGGCGGGCTCGAGCGCCTGCGGCCACACGATGCGCCGCTCGTGCGGCAGGTCGGCGAACAGTTCTCGAGCCAGTACAGCGGCAGAACGTCCGTGTGCCGCGGCCACGCTGGCCAGGGCTTGCTCGCGGCCGAGACCACCTGCGGCCGCGGCAAACAGCTGCTGCCGGATCGCCGTCATGCGCGGTGGTCCCGTGCCCCGGCGCAGCAAGGCGCGCAGCACGTGCTGCGCGACGCGCAACCTGGGGCCGGCGCGGGGATCCGGGTCGCTGCGGCGCCAGCGTTGTTCCAACGCGACGAGCGGGTGGCCCGCTGCGGCCTCGGCTTCGAGCAGCAGGTCGCGCAGCCAGGGCCGGTCGCGGTCGGAGAACCACGCCGGTACGAGCTCACCATCCGCCGGCGTGACCGACAGCAGTCGCAGGGGCAATGGACCGACCGAAGCGGTGCGCACGTCCGACCTCCACCGTGTCGAGGGCGATCAGTTCGTAGACGATCCCTGTCGTCGCGATGCGCCGGCAGCGCGCGTGGTGCTGATTGCGGCCGTAGCCGCCGCCGACGAGGATGCCGACGTCGGCGCATCCCTCGGGCACGCCGAGGTCGAGCAGCCGCGGGCCCGCGAGGGTTCGCAGCCGCCCCGCGGCGAACGCGGCGAGCGTCGCCTGCCGTTCGCGCCGCGGCAGCTCTGCCGTGACCGGCGCGATCAGGTGCGTTCGCGCGAGCTCGTAGGTGCTGCGGCGATCCGGTGTGAAGACGAGAATCCGTTCGTCGCGGTGACGCGCGAGCAGCTCCGCGACCGCGTCGGCCTTGTTGCGGTTCCAGCTCGCGAGCTGCAGGGCCCGGTGCCACGCGAACAGGCCGGGACGCTGCTTCGGGTCGCCGCGCGCCTGCTGCACGAACGTGCCGAAGCCGGCGTTCGGCTGCGCGGCCACGAACACGTCGAACACGCAGAGGAAGGTGTGCCACGCTTCGTCGTAGCCGATGCGATCCGCGGGCGGCAGCGGCAGGTGCAGTTCGATGCGCTGTTGCCGCAGTGCGGCGTCGACGACGCCGAGCACCGGGCCGAGACTCGAGCACCAGCGCAGCAGGCGACGGCTGTCCGGTGCATCGACGAAGCCGAGCCGCAGCAGCGCCGCACTGCCGTCGAGCACCGCGAGCACCGCCGGCAGCGGCATCTGTTCGGGCCGGTCGACGACGAGCAGGTCGTGACGGCGCGCGCGCCAGTGCATCGTGCGCGCCGCTTCGGCGACCGTGACGACGGTGGCCGCGCTGCGTTGCCCGGGCCGGGCCACGAGACCGTGCCCCGCGAGCGTCGTCGTCCAGTTGATCTCGGCGCCGCTGTCGCGCGTGACCACGAGGGCCGGCTGCAATCGCGTGCGCAGGGCCGAGATCGTGAAGTCGAGCCGCGTGGCTTCGGGCAGACAGCAGGCGATCCCGCGGCCGTCGTTCGCGAGCCAGCAGGGCAGCATCGAAGGGGTCGGTTCGGGTGCCGTTGGTGTGTCGTCGAGCAAGAGCGGCGGCGGCGCAACGTGATCCTGAAACGCGAGCCCGGCGGTCTGCAGCGCTTCGCGGACCGGCCGGCGCAGGCGGGCATGGCCGCGCAGTTCGGAGCCCGTGCGCACGAGGCCGAACGGCGGACGCAGGGTGTTCGGCCAGTCGCGCACGAGCAGCTCGCCGTGAACCAGGTCGAGAGTCGTGAGGGGAGCGGGGTTCATGACCGCTCTGTGCCCAGGAAACGGCCGCGGTTGCAGCGGGCGGGGCAGGGAAATCCGCCTTTTCATGAACCGACGCGGCCCGTCCTGGCTTTTGCTGCGAGCTTGAACTGCCCCGTGAACACCGACTGCGCCCCGCGTCCGGAGCTGCGGCTCGTCGGCGCGCCGCCGGACTTCCGCCAAGTGTACGAGGGGCTCTATCAGCCGGTCGCCGATTACCTGTATCGCCGGCTCGGCGACCGCCACGACACCGAGGACTCGCTGCACGACGTCTTCCTCGCGGTCTACCGTGCGCTCGGCCGGTTCCGCGACCGCGGCGTTCCGCTGCGTCATTGGGTGTTCCGGATCGCGAACCGCGCCGCGGGCCGGCGCCTGCGCCGCCGGCAGCTCGAGCTGCGGGCGCTGCAGCACGGACTCGCGCCGCGGCCCGCGAGCACCGCGGCGGACCTCGTCGCGACGAGTGCCGACTCGCTGCGTGCGCTGCTCGCCGCGCTGCCGCGGGACCTGCAGGACGCGGTGTCGCTGCACTACCTCGCCGAGCTGCCGATCGACGAGGTCGCGGCGATCCTGAGGCTGCCGGCCGGAACCGTGAAGTCGCGGCTGTCGCGCGCCCGCGACCTGCTGCGCGCCCACCTCGCGCGAGGAGGATCGGCATGAACGACCTGGAACCCGACCCGCTGGCGCACCTGCTGCAGCCGCTGCGTGAGCAGACCTGGCAGGCCGGCGAGCATCGCGAGGCGCTGCTGCGCGACGTGCAAGCGTTGCCGCGCAGGCGTTCGCGTTTCCACCTCCTGTGGTCGGCGCTCGCGGGCGGTCTCGTCGCCGCGACGCTGCTCGCCGCGACCGGCGGCGCGCGTTTCCTGCAGCGCCTGTTCGGCCTCGAGATCGTCGAGGTCGAACGCGATGCCGAAGGCCAGGTCGAGCACATCACCGTGCGCACCGACGAGGCGACGACGCTGCTGCTGAAGCCGTGGACGGACGACTACGAGCTCGAACGGTCGGTCGTCGTCACGCTGCCGCGCAGGGGCGGCGGCGAAGTGCGCGTGGCCGTGCACCGCGACCGCGACCTCGACGTGCTGCCCCGCTACGTGCAGGTCGACCGCGATGGCGCACCGGGAGTGCAGCCCGGAGCGCGCTACGCCGTGCGCCAGCTGCCGTGTCCGTGGACCGCCACAGTGACCGCGGACAAGCTGACGCTGCGCACCGTCGCCGGCGAGCGCACGCGCGAGCTGCCGCGCGTGCCGACGGCGTCCGGCACAACGGCCCGCTACGGCGACGACCGTTGCCTGCTCGAAGTGCTCGATTCCTGACGTGGAGATCCGCATGCATCCTGCTCTTCGGTTCGTTCTCTGGCCCTCTCTCTGGGCCTCGATGCTGTTCGGCGTGTCGGCCGCGCAAGCCGAGCCGCAGCGCCGCTGGGACGACGGCGGCGACCTCGACAAGATCGTCTGGAACCGGCCGTTCGCGCGCGCACAGGAGCTCGCGCGGGAGTCCGGCCGCGTGTTGCTGATCAAGCCGATCCTCGGCGGCGGCAACGTGCCGAAGCCTGGCGGCGTGCCGTGCGGCGGCAAGAACGACTGCGAAGGCTCGTGGTGAGTGGTCGCCGAAGTGCTCCGGTCCGGAGCCTACAGCGATGAGGTGGTTGCGAATCTCGTGCAGCGCCGCTTCGTCGCGACGATGTACGACGTCGCGCCACCGGCGAAGAACTACGGCGACGGCTCCGCGTACGACCCGGACGCGATCGCCGCGGTTGGGCCGATGGACGAGCTGCGGCGCGGACGCCGCGGCGGCGGCAGCGAAGATCGCAACGGCCGAGTGAGCGCCGACGGCTATCCGACCGCGCTGTTCCTCGCGCCCGACGGCGAACGCCTCGGCGATGGCCTCTGGGGCATCATGCCGCCCGAACGGCTGTTGCGCGGCCTGCGCGACGTGATCGCGAAGTGGCCGAAGTACTTCGAGCCGACGACCGAGGAACGCGCGGTGGTCGCGCGCGCCGACGCGCAGCCGGACGACGCGGACGCACAGCTCGACGCAGCGCGGCTGTCGTGGGAGCTCGCCGAGTTCGAGGCGGTCGTGTCGCGGGCGGACCGTGGGCTCGGCAAAGCAGCGCCGCCGATCCGCGCCGAGCTGCAGTATCTGAACGCGCGCGCGCTGACGTGTCTCGGCCGCGACGACGAGGCGAGGACGTCGCTGCTCGCGATCGGCGAGACAACGATCGGCGAGGCTGGGGCCGCCCTCACGCTTGCGGTGCAGGTCGCGCTGGCGCGGCTCGAGCTGCGCGCCGGGAAGCCCGAGGCGGCGGTAGCGCGACTGCGGCCGTTCTGCACGTTCACGGCGCCGATGCGCCACAGCGGTGCCGTGCTCTACACGACCGGGCTCGCGTTGTGGCGACAAGGTGCGCACGACGAGGCCAAGGTGCTGTGGCGGCAGCACCGGCGCGAGCTGCCGTTCGACCGCCTCGCGCGGCGATCCGCCGCGAGCCTCGGGCTCGACGAGGCCGAAGCGTTCCGCAACCAGGAGTTGTTCGAGACGAAGGGGTGGTGGTGATGAACACGTCGCCGCGCGCAGTCGGTTTGGCCGCCGGTCTCTGCCTGCTCGCGCCGGTCGTCGCGCAGACCGCGCCGCGCGCGGGTCGCGTCGTGAACGCCGCCGGCGACGGCATCGCGGCGACCGTGCACGTGTGCACGGTGCAGCCGTGTGGCCTCGAGGCCGACGACGTGCCGCCGCTGCGCACCGCCGCCGACGGCACGTTCGTGCTGCCGCGGGCAGTCGGTGCGCACTACGCCGCGTTCGCCTTCACCACTGGCGCCGCGAGCGTGATCGTCGAACGGCAAGGCGACGGCCCGCTCGAGCTCGTGCTCGCGACAGCGGAGCCGAAACCGCTCCAGGTCGACGGCCTCGCCACGTGGCGCGACGATGGTCCGCTGCGCGCGTTCGTGCTGCTGCCGGTGCCGTTCGCGTGGCGCTTGCCGCTGGCGCTCGACGGGCGCGGCGCCGGAACGCTGCCGCCGTTGCCGCCGGGCGACGCGCTGCTCGAGCTGCGCACGGCCGCGGACGGCGTGTTGTGGCGCCAGCGGCTGTTGCCCGGCATCACGCGGCATGTCGTCGCGGTGCCCGAACCGGTGCTCGTGAAGCTGCACACCGTCGATACGTCCGGTGTGCCGGTAGCGGGCGCGCCCGTGTTTCACGAACAGGACCTGAGCGACGACACGCGCGCGGCGCCGTTCGCCGTCGCGCCGGAGTGGCTGCACCGCGCGCTGGGGCGTACCGATGGCAAGGGCGACCTCGCGCTGCGACTGCCGCGCGCGAGCGGCGACGGCCCGACGCATGCCGTAGCGTTCGACGGCGCGCTGCGCATCGTGCACGAGAGCCATGCCGCGGCATTTGTCGCGTGGCACGGCAACACGCTCGACGGCGGCGAGGCCGGCACCGGCGGCACGCTCGCCGTCACGCTGGCCGACGCGACGCCGTTCCACGTCACTGTTCGGCTCGGCGACAAGCCGTTCGCGCGTCGCGGCGTGCTGCTGTTCGCGCGCGTCAGCGACGTCGAGCAGGTGGCCGAAGGCTTCGCGTTCCGCACGTCCGGCTGGCAGGGCGGGGCCGAGACCGATGCGGAAGGCAAGGCGACGTGGCCGGGTTTCCCCGCCGACGGCAAGGAGCTGCGCCTCGTGCCGATTGCGCAGCCCGGCGAACGGCTGCCGGCGTGCATCGCGCTGCACGGCCTGCCGGGCCAGGAGGTCGCGCTCGACGCCGCGCGCACTGTGGTCGTGCACGTGCGCACCGCGGCCGGCGCCGGGATCGCCGGTGTGCCCGTCGTCGCGATGCCGTCGCCGCCCGACCTGATGCTGCTGCAAGCGTATGGCTGCGAGCCGCGCACGGTCACCGACGCGAACGGACGCGCCGAGCTCGTGCTGTCGCCGGCGCGCTGCTGGATCGTCGCGGGCAACGGCGACGGCTGCGCGCACGCGATGCTCGGCGCGGCGGAGGACGCTGCGTCAGCGGTCGAGATCGCGCTCGCGTGGCAGCCGTTCGCGACGTGGGACGTTCGCGTCGAACGCGGCGGCGAAGCGGTGCCCGGCGCGCACTTCGTCCTCGACGGCACACACTGGATCGACGGCGCGCCGATTCCGCCGGAGCGGGACCTGTTGCCGCTGCAGTGGATCGGCCAGTTCAACTGGCTGCTCGTGCGCGCGGGCTCGGCCGACGGCAATGGCAGCCTGCGTGTGCGCTATGCGCAGACCGGGGTCACGACGACGCACGGGCGCGTGCGTGGCCCCGGACCAGGTGCGAAGAGCTCCGGCGACGTCGCGCTCGGTGCGGGAGAGCTGCCGGCGCGCGTCGAGCTCCGGTGAACAGCGGGTCGCCCGCCGGACCGACACCGCCAATGCAGGCCTTCGTGGTCGCATCGAGATTGGGTTTTCTCGGGGCACGGTGTGCCAGTAACAGTGCGCGTTGCCGTGACCGCGAACGTTGGCTTCCCTGCAATCGCCTCGAGAGAGGCGCGCGTGCTGATCCTCGGCAGCATGCCGAGCGCGCGTT
>DASRJH010000186.1:0-29323 GCA_035649575.1 Planctomycetota bacterium | reverse complement strand
AGAAGCGGGCCCGCTACGAGCTGATCGCGTCGGCGGAGGGCCACGCGAACAGCGACGCGGTGTGGCTCGAGACGACCGCTGAGCGCCCGCACCCGGAGGCGCGCCTCGTGCTGCGTGCGTTCGCGACGATCGGCGGCGTCGTGCAACACGGCGACGGCAAGCCGTTCGCCGGCGTCAAGGTGGTCCCGGATCTCGACGGCTGGAACATGGGCACTTCGAGCTCGCCCGACGTCGCCGACCGCTTCGTGCCCGGCACCGGCGCCACCAGCGGCCCCGACGGGCGGTTCACGATGGTGGTCGATCCGGGCACGCCGTGGAACGTCGTCGCGTATCCGCTCGCGGACAACTGGTGGTTCCGCTTCACGGTCACCGCGGTCGCGGCGGGACGCGACGACGTGGTCATGACGATCCGCGACGACGAGCTCGCCGGCTGCGTCGTGCGCGGCGACGTGCTGACGGCGGCCGACGCGCAGCCGGTGACGGAGTTCCACGTCGAGGTCGTGCCGTTCGGCGACGACGGCAAGCCGAGCGGCGGAACGGACGCGGCCGCGAAGATCGACGGGCATCGCTTCGAGCTGCCGCCGCTGCCGGTCGGCCGCGTGTTCGCGTTCGACGTGCGGCCGCACAAGCGCACCGGCCCCGAGGGCGCCGCGTTCTCGCACGACACGCTCGCGCCGGTCCGCGTCGGGCCTTTCACGACGACCGCAGTGGGCCTCGAAGTGCACGCGCGCGTCGAGGCGTGGGGCGAGCTGCCCGTGCAGGTGCTGACCTCCGACGGCAAGCCCGTGCGCGACGTGTTCGTGTTCGCGCGCCGGGAACCGGAGATCTACACCGGCGTGCGCGGCTCGTGGCGCTCCGATGCCAGCGGTCGCGTACTCGTGAAGAAGTGCGTCCCTGGACCGCACCGGATCGTCGTCGCCAGCGGCGACGGCATCCGTCACGAGCAGGATGGCATCGTCACCGCCGGCCTGAACCCCGAGGTGATCGTGCGCCTGCCGAAGTAGCGGGACGGCCGGAGTCCTTTCGCGGCTCCGCGGCAACGAGGACTGTGCGTCCTCGCTGCCAGCGGCACCTGGTGACATACCACGGCGTGTTCACACCGGCGGCGGGGATGCGGGACTGCGGAAGTCGACGGCGCGGTGCGCGTGCTGCCGCTGCGGTACGCGTGGGCGGAGCTGCGGACGAGGGTGTTCCTTTTGGAGGCCTTGGTCTGTTCGCGCTGCGGCGGGGAGAGAGAGTTCCTATCCGCGGGCAGGCGATCTGATAGCGTGGGGCACCATGCAGACACACGCGCGCGGCTGGTCCCTGTGGTTCGTTGCGGCATTTCCGGCGGTCGCCGGCGCCCAGGCGCCGCTCGTCGTGCCGACCGTGTTTCCGACGATTCAATCGGCGATCGTCGCTGCGACCAACGGCGCGACGGTGCTCGTGCTGCCCGGCACCTACGTCGAGAACGTCGACTTCCTCGGGAAGGCGATCACCGTGCGCAGCGCGAACGGCGCGGCGGTGACGACGATCGACGGCAACCAGGCCGGCACGGTCGTCTCGTTCGTCGCGAGCGAGCCGCCGACGGCGGTCCTCGAAGGGTTCAGGCTGACGAACGGTCGCGGCGTCACGCATCCAGGCGGCGGCATCCAGTGCGACGGCGCGTCGCCGACGATCCGTTCGTGCTCGATCACCGGCAACGTCGGGCGCGCCGCTACTGCCGGCGGTGCTGGCGGCATCCATGCGACGGGCTCCGCGCTGCGACTCGCCGACTGCGACGTCTTCGGCAACACCGGCGGCGCGGGCGGGACGGGTGGTGCGGGCGGTGCGTACCTCGCGCCGAGCGCCACGGGACCGCTGCTCGAGCGCTGCCGCTTCGACAACAACGTCGGCGGCATCGGGACGAGCGGTCGCGGCGGTTGTGGCGGCATCGAGATGCTCACCCTCGCGTCGACCACCACGTTCACGCGATGCGAGATCACGAGCAACCAGGGCGGCAACGGTGCGACGGGTGGCGGGACCGGCGGCTTCGACGTCTACGGGCCGATCGCCTTCTTCTTGCCGAGCGTGACGCTGACCAACTGCATCGTCGTCGGCAACACCGGCGGCAACGGCGGCGTCGGTGGGGACGGTGGCGGTACCGCGTCGCGCGGCATCGTCTTGTTCAACGCGTTCTCGACGACGATCGCCGGCAACGCGACCGGCACACCGACTCCGGTCGCGCAGGCCACGGGTGGCCTGACGGTCGGCGGCTGGCAGCTCTCGTCGGCCACGCTGCGGAACTGCATCCTGTGGGGCAACACCCGCAACGGTCTGCCATCCGACCTCTACTCGAACGGCATCGCAGCGTCGGCGGCGACGTGCGACATCGGTGCGAGCATGGGCACCGTGTTCGGTACCGGCAACCTGAGCATCGACCCGCTGTTCGTCGGCCTCGCCACCGGCGACGTGCACCTGACCGCGTCGTCGCCGTGCCGCCACACGGGCGGCGCGTTCGCGGGCCTGCTGTTCGACTTCGAGGGCGATCCGCGCGTCGTCGGCCCGGCGATCGACATCGGCGCCGACGAGTACGAGGTGCTCGCTGGCTCGCGCGAAGACGTCGCGCTGAGCGTCGCGGTCAACGGTGCGTTCGCGGCGGCCGTGAGCCCGTCGCCCGCGCCGGCGGCCAGTGTCGTCGACGTGCGCGTGTGGTCGCCGGGCGGCTCGCTCGCGGCCGGCTTCACGCTGCTCGGCCTGGAAGGGTGGTTGCAGCCCGTGCCGCCGGTCGGCCCGCCGGCGCTGCCCGAGCTGCACATGTCGGCTGGGGCGAGCGTGCTGCTCACGTTCGGCAGCGGCGTCGGCGCGAGCGGCTTCACGCTGCCGGTGACAATCCCGCCCGGCCTGGCGGGCATCGCCGCGCGCGTGCAGGCGTTCGTACTGACGCCGTCGGCGAAGAACGGTGCCTTCGCCGCAACGGCGGCGCGCGACGTCGTCTTCTGAACCGGCTAGTGCCGCGTACCGCGCAGGGACTGCTGCTGGTCGCGGGCCACCCCGCCGGGCCGGGCGTCGACGCCGTGGTCCGCACGCGTGCGCTGACCCGCAAGTGCGTCTACTACCGCGAGAGCTGGACGCAGCGGCCCAGGTAGATCTCGTCGCTGCTCTCGCCGTGGCACTCGAACCGCACGTAGATGCGCGGGTTGCCGCCCACGCCGCCGAGCGGCGGCTGCTTGGAGAACCGGATCGTGCCACTGGGCTGCGTGAGCTCCACGTTCAGCTCGAGCGACTCGTCCCTCTGGTGCGGCGCGTTCGGGTGAGGACTGTTCTGGAAGATCAGCCTGGCGTTGATGCCTCTGAAGGCCACATCACCGTCCAACGTGATGAACGGCCCCGGGCTGTTGGAGCAGCTGCCTGCGATCTGCGCCACGATGTCGACGAAGTTTCGTAGGTTCAGGTCGACGGGAAGCAGGCCTTGGACAACCCGGCCCAGCAGGATCTTGTCCGAGAGCGTGTCTCCCCTGTTGTCGGTGAGTTGCAGGAATATGAACGGGTTGCCGCCGACGCCGCCCAACGGCGGCTGCTTGTTGAAACGGATCACCTGTTCCGACGACAGCGAGACACGGACGGAGACATCTTCCGTGCGCTCGTGCGTGCCCTGCTCGTTGTTGCGGAAGATGAGCACGGCGTCGATGGCACCGAGGGTGAACTCGCCATCAAACGTAATGTAGGGGCCGGGGTGGTTGCTCATGGTCAGCGTGTTCACGCTACCGTGGAGATGAGCCCAGCATTGGGCGGTTTCATTGACTGTGATGCCACTGAAAGCGAGATAAGAGGCTGCCGCTATGAAAGTGCCGGCGGCGCCGAGACCAACGGACTTGGGGAGTTGCATGTTCAGATGTTCGGAGGGGTCGATACGGGTTGAGGGATGGCAATTGCGTGCAGCCAAAGAGGCCGCTTTGATAGCGCAATGTCCACATATGATACCGTAACACAAATTCCTCGGAGTGATATCGGCGAGCGATTGGATCGCTATCAGGGCCGATGAGGCGTCACTTCCGCGCACGCGGGGCTCGGCTGCGCGCGTCGCCCGAGGCTGCGATGCGAGCGGCGTCCGGGCCCCATCGCGGCGCACGGGCCGCGAGGGCGTCGCGCAGGGCCGCGGTGAAATGAAGATTTCGAGCGACCGCGTGGCGGTCGGTGTGTGCGTGAGTTGAACCAGGCGGTTCAAGGAGGGTGGATTCGAGGCGCTGCGACCTGGGAGCAACAAGCTGGTGTGCACTGCTCGGCGCGAGCGGTGGCAGCAGCCTCCTCGCAAGGTAACGGACCCTACGGGTCGGTGGGCGTGATCGCGCGCGACCCGACAGCCCTCGAACCATCGCACCGGAAGTTCAGGCAGGCGAGCGCGCCCACTACTGCGGATACCAGGACGTGGGAGGAGCCATCGAGCGGCACCAGGCTGCCGAAGCAGCCGCACAGCCGGCCGGGGAGGGCGGTCGCGAGCGCGATCCCCGCGAGCGCGAGCACGACGCTCGCCGCCATTGCGTGGTGCCGGTATTTGGTGTGAAGGAGCACGGCGGCGCCCAGTTCCACCAGGCCACTCAGGTAGTAGAGCGGCTCGGGAACTACATAGGAGTCTTGATAGGGGGTCAGCAGTTTCGAGGCTGCCGAGAGCGCGAGTATGCCGCACAAGGCCCAACGGCTCGCGTCCTGGACGTGCGCCCCAAGGAGTTTCCGGTGCCCCACGGCATCTTGGCCGCTCATCGGTTCGCTGCGTTCGTCATGGTTCATCGGGCTGTGAACGTCGGTCAACTGCAGGCGAAGCTGGATGCATCGGCACCGCGCGGGGAAGCCTCCTCCTCCTGCCGAAGCATACCCCGACCACGACGTGATGATTGCCCGGGCACGCTCGGCTCGGCCTTGAACCAGTGTGGCCAACGAACCGCGGCGAACCGAGAGACCGTTCGCAACGCACCCTCCGCGGATGAAGATGGGCGTTGGTCACGACAACCAAGAAAGCCCGGGCGTTCGCTGCGGGGTTGCTCGCGAGCCGCGATGGAAGCGTCCTGCCGCTACTTCTGCTGCGGCGGCGCGAGCGGCTCGCAGCGCAGATCCGTCAGCCACACCGGCCCGAGGTTCTTCGCGATCGACCATCTGCCCCGCATCGTGCGCTGGCCGTAGTCGAACTCGAGCACCTGCTTGTCGTCGACGACGACGCGCAGTTTCGCGTCGACCTCGATCGACAGCGCGAAGGGGCGGCCCGCTACGACCGGGCTCTTCGCGACGAGGAGCTTCTCCCATGTCGTGCCGCCGTTGTCCCACCGCGCGACCCAGAACTCCTCGTCCTGGACGAAGCACGCGAGCAGCGACGATTCGTCCCAATCGAGCTGCACTCGCAGTTCCTTGGTCCGCCCTGGCACCAGCTCGCACGTTGCACGGATCGCATAGGCACCCGAGGGCGGTGGCTCGATCGCGGTCAGCGTTGCGCCGCTCTCAGTACCCGCAGGACCGACGAACAACAGGCGTCCGGCGCGCCACGCGACCGCTGGTGAGGAGACTTCCCACCGCGGACGCAGCGACGACAGGATCTTCGTGAAGCGCTCCTCGATCCTCTTCCAATCCCCGCCGAGTATCGACTCGACGGCGGCAGCGCGCTGCGCCGCAATGCAGGGCAGCTTCTCGTCAGGCATGAGCAGCAGTCTTCCAACCGCTCCCGATCCCGCCGCCGCGAGGGTCTGCGCGACGAGCCCCATCGCCTCGGTTCTGGCATCGAAGCTGCCGCGGTCGGCAGGCGCGTCCGTCAGTTCGAGCTCGTCGCGCAGTTTCGGTGCCATGCCCTTCGCGAACTGGACCGCATACCAGTAGCGGCGATTGTCGAACATCGGGTCGACGCCGGTCGCCGTGTCCGGATTCAGGATCTCGTCGACGATGCCGTGTGCGACGACGTCAGCGCGCCACGGATCCGACTTGACCCATGCGTGGCGTTGGAACACCGCGAACTGAACTGCCTGCAGCATCACCTGGTACTCGGTGTCGGGCGGCAGGCCGACGAGAGCGTAGTCGCCGGCTTCGAGGCACGGCCACAGCAGCACGTGCGCGCACCCTGCGGCCACTTGAACGAACCCCTCGACGGGGAAGGCCAGCTTCGTGGTTTCCGCCGCGAGCGCGCGGAACGGGCGCTCGTCCGCATAGACGTGGATCACCGGTTTCTTCGGTGGACGGAGCGTGAGCCTGTCCAGTGCCGGGCGGACGCGTTCCGCCGCGGCGAGCGCTTCGTCGGCGAGCCGCCCAGCGACAGTTTCTGGGAGCTTGCCGGGGTGCAGCGTGACGGCGAACGTCTTACCCGTTCGCGTGACGTCGGTCTGCGCAGCGGCGGCTCCCACGAGCAGCAGCGCGGCAATCATCCGGCAGGCGAAAGTGGCGAGGGCAATCATCTCTTCCCGGGGGCTAGGAACATCGAGCTACGCTCGGACCTCCCTAACCCCAGGGTATCACGATCCCACGCCGCGAGACCGAGTCAAGCCGCAGCCTGACCCCTCGATTCTCGCGTCCTTCCACCACACGGCCCACAGTACGGACAGGGCTACTTCTTCGGCGGGTCGGTCGCTTGCGCGTCGCGGCGCGTTCGAGTTGCCGCGCCCATCACGCAATTCCGGAGAATCTCGCCGCTCGTTCCTTCTCGGCGTGTGCGCGAGCGCCGTCTACCGGTCCGGGGCCTGCCACGTGCGTTCGACTACCGCGCCGTTGGCCAGCCACTTCGTGGTGAACGTCCGGACACCGCGCTCGTAGTCGCGCTTGCCGATCTCCAGCGCCTCCGACCTCGAACGCACCGCGCGCCCATTGAGCTCGATCAGCACCTCACCCGCTGCGATGCCCAAGATCTTGGCCAGTTTCGCATCGACGTTGCGCAGGATCAGTCCTTTCACGCTCTTGCCGGAATAGGGGTCGAAGTGGAACTGGGAGAGCAACTCGTCCAGGTTGCGAAAGCGCTCTTCGTCCTTCTTGCTGATGTGGGTCACGCCGTTCACGACCTTGGTCTCGGGCAAGTCGATCCACGTATTGACTGGGTTCGAGGACGGCTCCGTGTTGCCGCTGCTGCTCGAGGTCGGCTCCGCACGTCCCTGGAGGCGTCGCAGCTCCTCGAGCAACTCGGGGTTGATGTGCATGTTCGTCTTCAGCAGCGACTCCTCCTTGGGCTCGGGCGCTGGTTCGCCTTCCTTCGGCGGCGGCAAGTCACGCACGAAGTAGGCGACCTGGGCATCGGACGACACACCGACCAGCTTGATGTTGTCGAACGTCGGCCAGAGGCGGTTTCCGTGCCTTGGGTCACCGTTGTCGACCACCCAGACCTTCTGCATGATCTGGCGCCCCGCCATCGAGGTCGGGATCGGCGAGATACCACCGGGTGGTCTGGCGGTTGCGGACGGGGGAGGGGGCAGAGTCTGGCCACCCCGGTTGCCTTTGCCGGGTCCGCTCGGGCGCGCTGCTGGCGACCGGTCCCCGGGGCCCGGCGCGCTCATCGACGCTGGGCCACTCATGTTCTCGCGGATGTACCACTCGGGCGGCTTGACGTCGGCGCCCGGCTTGTAGCGCACGATGACATACGTGTTCCCGCCGCGGCCGTTGGTCTCGCCGTCGTGGACCAGGGAAACGAGTTCGATGATCTCTTCGAGTGGGCGCAGTTCGACCGCAGGCGCTTTGGGCGCTGCCTCCGGTCCACCCACCGGCTCGGGAGGAGGCGGCGGCTTGCCGACGAGATTCACATTCCTGGGCGCTGCCCACCAATCGGCATGCGCGTAGTTCCATTCCAGGGCGGGTCCCTGCCCCCTGCCGCGCAGCAGACCTTCCTGCGCTTCCTTGCCACCTTTCTCCGACGCGTGCCGTCGTTCCGAGTCCTTCCACAGCGGAAGCATCGCGTAGACGGTCCAGCCCGCAAGGCCGAAGAGTCCCAGCGAAACCAGATACAGCAACGGTGGGATCGGAAGCTTCATCAGCGCTCAGGGAGTCTGTCGACCAAGGACCGGCCGGGAACGTCACTACCGCGGTCCTCCGACGCGCTGTGCGCCAATCTATTCCGCGCTGCGGGCTCAGAAGCGGCGTTGACCCGAGTCCCGGCAAGAGAGATCGTGCCGGCGTCGGTTCTTTGTGGTCCCGTCACCTCATCAACAGCCACGTCGCCTGTTGGCGCTCGCTGTCGAACGAGAACGTCGCCAGCAGCCGCTGCCGATCCGCGAGCGGCAGTTCGAGCCAGCGTTTCGCCATCACCGCCACCGCCCCTTGCCGGCCGGAGTCGAAGCTGAACGCCGCGAGCAGGGATCGTGCCGCATCGCCGTCCGGTTCGCCGTGAAGGCTGTTGGCCAGCGCCTGCACGCATTGCAGCTTGCCGCTGTCGAACGAGCACATCTTGACGAAGGCGACGAGGAGCTCGTCGGTGAGTTGCACGTCGCCTTGCTTGCCGAGTGCCGCGAACGCGGCCTCGCGGCCCGAGTCGAACGAGAACGTCGCGATCGATGCCCTTGCGTGCTCGACTTCGAGCGGGTGCACCTTCGGCGCCAAGAGGCCGAACGCTTCCTGGCGGCTGCTGTCGAACGAGAACGCGCGCATCGTCGACACCATGCGTTCGCCGTCGATCGGCGCGTCGCGCGTGAGCAGCACTTTCAGCACCATGATGCGATCGCTGTCGAACGCCGAGTGCGCGAACGCTGCCCAACCTCGTTCGCCGTCGAGCCCACCCTGCGGCGCCAGGACGCCGAGGAACGACGCCAACGCCGGCGAGCCGGTCATGCCGTCGAGCATCTGCTCGAGCGCCGCCGTCGAGCCGTCGTCGACTCTGGCCAGGAACCGGTCGGTGTAGAGGCGCAGCGTGGTGTCGGACTGCGTGATGGCGATCAGGTCGCCGAACGACCGGCGGTCGATTTCGGTGATGCGATCGATGCCTTCGGTCAAGAGCTGGTCGATGACCTTCGCCGATTCGCCGGTGCCGCGCGGGCCGTAGCGGAAGAGCCGTTTGCCGTCGATGAAGCAGGTGATGGTCTCGGGTCTGCCGACGGCGTTGGTGAGCAGCACGACGTGCGCCGCATGCAGCTGTTGGCGGCTGCGCAGCAGCGCGAACAGGCGCTCGTGATGGGCTTTCGAGTCTGGCAGCTGGGACTCGTCGAGTCGCGCGCGCACCGACGCGGGATCGGTCGTGGTGACGAGCACGCTCGCATCGGGGAACACTTCGTCGAACGGCGGTCCCTGGCGGACGCCGATGCTGCAGGCGACGAGCAGCAGCGGCAACACGAGGTGGTGGTGGAGAATCGGGCGGTGCTGTGGCATGGACATCAGAAGTCCTCCTGACGATGGCCGGTCAGGGTATCGCGATTTCGGCTCGGGCGGAGCCTGCCACGCCAGGACCTCGAACGCCAGGTCGCCGAGGCGTGCGGGCCAGGCGGGCTCGAGGGCGTTGACGCGATTGCCGGCGAGGGAGATCGTGCCGGGACCGGATCCCCCGGCGGTCCGGAACTCAGCTTGTTCTCCCACCCTGCTCCAAGCGATCTCGTGCTTCGCCATACCCTTGCCATGCTCGCCAGGCTCGTCCGCACCCAGCTCGCGCTTCCCTTCGCCATCTTGTTCGCCGCGCTGACGGCGCGTGGCCAGTGCATCACGCAGTTCACGCCCGGCGATGGTGCTCCCGGCGCCAGTGGCCCCGTGAACGCGTCGGTGCTCTGGGACGCGGACGGTGTGGGACCCGCCGGTCCACTGCTCGTGATCGGTGGGTCCTTCACGGTCGCCGGCGACGCGCTCGCGCTCAACGTTGCGAGCTTCGATCCAGCCACGGGCCAATGGGCGGCGTTCGGCACCGGCATCGACGGTGAGGTCGTGGCGCTGGCAGTGGACGCTGTCGGCACTTTGCTCGCCGCGGCGAACGCCGGCACGACGACAGCGGGTCATCGCGTGCTGGCCTGGAACGGCACGAGCTGGGTGCAGAGAGGGCCGGCGTTCGATCAGGTGCTGCGCTGCCTGCTTGCTCTCCCCAACGGCGACTTGCTCGTGGGCGGCGAGTTCGCGAGCGTTGGCGCCATCGCCGCATCGAGGCTCGCGCGTTGGAGTGGGGCGTCGTGGTCGGCGTTCGGCCTGGGCACGGACGGGCCGGTGAGAGCAATCATCGCCATGCCCAACGGCGACGTGGTGGTCGGAGGCACGTTCGGCACGATCGACGGGGTCTCGGCGAACTGCGTCGCGCGATGGGATGGCGCGACGTGGTCACCGCTCGGCACGGGTATCCCCGTCATCGGCATCGACGGCCCGTATGCGTTCGCGGTCATGCCGAACGGCGATCTGGTCGCGGCCGGCTTCTTCCCGGGGGCCGGAGGCATCTATGTCGGCAACATCGCGCGGTGGAACGGCCTCGCCTGGAGCGCATTCGGTTCGGGGCTCAACACGGACTTGCAGTTCACGGGCAGTGCGAAGTCGGTGCTCGTGCTGGCCAATGGCGATCTCGTCGTCGGTGGCATCTTCTCGATGGCCGGCGGTGTGTCCGCGCGTGGGATCGCGCGCTGGAACGGCACGTCGTGGTCGGCCATCGGCCCGGGCTTCCAACAGTTCGGCACGTTCTCGCCCGCGAGAGTCTCGGCGCTCGCGCAGCTGCCCAATGGCGACCTGGTCGCGGGCGGGAGGCTGCAATCAGCCGGAGGCACGATTGGCGAGAACCTGTCGCGCTGGGACGGCATTGCGTGGAGGTCGCTGGCTCGAGGCTTCAATGGCGCAGTGCTGGCCATCGCGGAAGGAGCGGCCGGCGACGTCGTCGCCGGTGGCAGCTTCACGGTCGCCGGCGGCGTCGCCGCCAATCGCGTGGCGCGCTGGACCGGTTCGGCGTGGGGGCCCTTGGGCAGCGGTACCAACGGCACGGTGAACGCCGTCGCCGTGCTGTCCAACGGGGACGTGATCGTCGGCGGCAACTTCACGACCGCCGGCGGGCTGACCGCCAACCGCGTCGCGCGGTGGAACGGTTCGGCATGGTCCGCGATGGGCAGCGGAATGAACTCCGGTGTGGCGTCGCTCGAGGTGCTGCCGAACGGCGACCTGATCGCGGGTGGCGCGTTCTCCACTGCCGATGGTCTGCCGGCGGCCCACCTGGCGCGCTGGACGGGAAGCGGCTGGGTCTCGTTCGCTGGTGGCGTTGCGCCGGGCTCGGTGACCGCGATGCACGTGCGTACGGACGGCACGCTGTTCGTCGGCGGCTCGTTCAGCGCGGCGGGCGGCGTGCCGGTGACCAACATGGCCGCTTGGAATGGCACGTCGTGGACGGCAATGGGATCGGCGCCGCCCAATCCCTATGCGATCACGACGGCACTCGGTGGATCGATCCTCGCCTGCCACAGTTCCAGCATCTCGCGATGGACCGCGGGCGGTTGGTCGCCGCTCGGCCTCAGTGCAACGAGCAACGTCTTCGGTATCGCCGGCTTGCCGGACGGTGACCTCATTGCGGTAGGTGCATTCGATCTGATCGGCCCTCCTTTCCTGTTCACTCTCGGTGTCGCGCGCTGGACCAGCACCGGTTGGACAGCCGTCGACGGTGGCCTCGGCGAAGGTCTGGGCCGCGTCGTGCGCATGCTCACGAACGGCGACATCGCCATCGGCGGCGAGTTCCAACGCGCAGGTGGCGAGCAATCGCCGTGGTTCGCGCGCATCACGACGACGTGCCCCGCGGGTGTGACGCCGCTCGGCCCCGGATGCGCGAGCTCCGGCGGCAGCAACCTGCTTCAAGTGACGCAGCGCGCTTGGATCGGCGGTCCGCTGCGCGTGCGCAGCACGGGCGTGCCGGCGATCGCTTTCGTCGTCGCCGTCACCGGCTTCTCGACCACTTCGTTGCCGCTCGCGGCGGTGCTGCCCGCGGGGCCGGGCTGTGATCTGTTCGTGACTCCCGACCTGCTCGACATCGTGCTCGCGGTCGGCGGCGCTGCCCAGGTCGAGCTTTTGATCCCCGACTCACCTTCGCTCGTCGGTGCGGCTTTCCATCACCAGCACGTGCCGCTCGAGTTCGATCTCGGTGGCGCGTTGGTCGCGGCCACGGCGACGAATGCCGTGACCCTGACGATCGGCGCGCTCTGAGTCCTCGTGGTGCGCCGGGCCGCGCCGGGCATGCGATTTGCTCGGCTGCGGATCGCCCTCCACCCTCCTGCCTCGAAGCACCCACGCGCCGAGTGAGGGTTACCGTTCCGAAACGACTGCCAGCGTACTCCCCGATGAACCCAGCCCGCCTTGCCGCTCTCCCGCTGTTCGTGCTCGCCAGCGCCGCGCCGCGCGCACAGGAGCTCCGCTACGTCGACGGGACGCCACCCGTCCGCTTCGGCTGCTACGACCCGGTGCGCCAGCGTGTGATCACGATCGGCTCGTCGAACTACAGCAACGAGTGGGATGGCGCGATCTGGCGGCGGGCGGCGGACGTGGGCGCGCAGCCGGGCTTCCTGTGGTACGACCGCGCGCGGCAGCACGTGCGCCAGTTGATCGAGTACGACTGGTACTCGTCGACCTCGACGTTCGTCCACCGCGAACGCGTCGGGTCGTCCTGGCAGACGGCGACCGTCGCCGGTGCGCCGAGCCTGCGAGTGGGCATGGCGCTCGCGCACGACACCACGAGCAACACCGTGCTCGCGTTCGGTGGCATGGACGTGGCCACCGGCACGATGCTCGGCGACACCTGGCGGTTCGACGGCGTCGCGTGGACGCTGGTCGCGACGACGGGACCCGCGGCGCGCAACCGCGCGAGCCTCGCCTACGACACCGCGCGCCAGCGCATGGTGCTGTTCGGCGGCTACGACCAGACCGCGTACGACGACACGTGGGAGTGGGATGGCACGACGTGGCAGGCGATCGCGACCGCGCATCGCCCACCGGGGTGCTGGTTGGTGTCGATGGCGTTCGACGCCGCGCGCGCGCGAACGGTGCTGCTCACCGGAGTCGGCGCCCCGGTCGCGCACTTCGAGTACGACGGCACCGATTGGAGCGCGATGCCGGCGTTGCCCGCCGCGATCGCGAACCTCGCGGTGCCGGGCGCGCTCGTGTACGACGACGCGCGCGCCGAGACGCTGCTGGTCGGCGGCTTCGGCACCCACGACCGCCAGGGCTTCGTCTTCGCGTGGAACGGCGCGCAGTGGTCGCCGCGGCCGGGCCTCGGCTACCTGCCGTCGCCGGGCATATTCGCGAGCGTCGCACCGTCGTTGTCGGGCACGGGCATCTATCGCTTCGGCGGCGGCAACTACCTGGAGGTGCCGTCGAACGACCTGTGGACGTTCGCGAACGGCGCCTGGACGTTGACCGCGAGCGGCACGATCCCGGCGCGCGGCGACGCCGCGATGTGGACGACACCGACCGCCACGTTCGTGTTCGGCGGCGTCAACGTGCTCGGCGGACCGATCGGCGACTTCTGGCGTTGGAACGGCGCCGCGTGGGCGAGCCTGCCGACCGCGGGCGCGCCCAGCTACCGGCGCAGCGCCGCGTGCGCCTACGACCCCGTCGCGAACCGCGCACTGCTGTTCGGCGGCTACGACGGCACGGTGCTCGGCGACACCTGGACCTTCGACGGCGTCGTGTGGCAGCAGCACACCAGCGGACCGCAGCCGCCGGCGCGCTACGACGCCGCGATGGCGTACGATCTGCTGCTCAACCGGACCGTGCTCACCGCTGGCAAGACGTTCACGACCGGCCCGATCACGACGCTCACCGACACCTGGGAATGGAACGGCACCGGCTGGCAGCTCGTGCCCACCGCGATCCATCCGGGAGTGCCCGGCGCGATGGCGTTCGACTTTCCGAGCCAGCGCATCGTGTTCGTCGAAAGCAGTCCCGCGCCCTCGGTGCTGAGCTACGACGGCGCGACCTGGACGACCGTGCCGGTCGTCGGCGGCGCCGGCTCGGCGACGCCGATCGCGACTTGGTTGCCGCGCGCGGTGACCGGGCCGACCGGACGCGTCACGGTGGTCGACCACCTCGGCGTGCGCGAGCTCGTGCCGACCCCGGCGGCCGCGAAGAGCTACGGCAGCGCGTGTGGCCCCGCCGCGGAGCTCGCGGCCGCGGCACTGCCGCGCGTCGGGGACGCCGCGTTCGCGTTCGACCTCACGGGCGTGCCGCCGAACGCGCCGGCACTGCTCGCCGGCGCCCCGACGGCCGCGAGCCTGCCGTTCGCAGGCTGCACGGTGCTGGTGACGCCCGGCTTCGCCGCGATCCTGACCTTGGCCTCCGCGAGTGGCTTCGCGACCGTGTCGCTGCCGTTGCCGAACAACCCCGCGCTCATCGGACAGTTGTTCTTCTTCCAGGCCGTGACGCTCGCGCCGGCGACACCGCTCGGACTCGCGTTCAGCGAGGGGCTGCGCATCGCACTCGGCCAATGAAAAAAGCGCCGCGCAGTCACTGCTGCGCCGTGACCGGCGTCATCGCGCGGGTCACTTGCTGCCCGCCGGCACACGGACGGCTTGCCAGATGCCGGCCGATCCGGCCTGCGCACCGAGTCCCCACGTGACTCCGTTCGGCAGCGTGCGCGGCAGCTCGAAGTCCCAGTGCTTGTCGTCGAGGTGCACGACGAGCTTCTTGCCCGTCGCCTCGACGCGGAACTCGCTTGTGACGCCGAGCCGCAGCCCCGGCGCGTGCGCCTCGCCGACGCGATCGAAGCGGTCGTTCGCGGCGTCGTAGTCGAAGACCGTGAAACCCCGGTCGGCGACGAACGCGATCGTGTGGAAGCCCGCGTCCGTCTTCGCGAACAAGAGGTTCAGCTGCTGCTTGTCGCCGGGCAGGATGCGCAGCCGGCCGCGCGCCGTCAGCGACTTGCCGGCGACGGGCTCGGTGCGCCACGCGATCGCGTTCCTGTCGGGGAACGCGATCTGCACCCAGTCGTCGCCGCGCACTTCGAGCGAGCGGAATACCTCGTTCCACTGCGGTCGCAGCGCGGCGAGCCACTTCGCGAAGTCGCGATCGACGCCCGCGCCGAACGCGCTCCTCGCCGCGTCCGCAATCTTGTTCGCGTAGCCGCTGCCGCCGCCAGTCGTGCGGATCGCGGCGACGACCTTGCTGAGCTGCTCCGCGCGCTCCGTCGCGAGGAACGCGAAGAACACGACGCGCACGGCGTAGCGGTCGTCGAGATCGAGGTCGCCGACGGCGTCCGCGAGCACGCTCTTCGCCGGCGGCAGCTTCTTCGCGGCATGCAGCCGCTGCACCCGGCCTAGGTGCGTCGACCACAGCGGCTGGCGCTCGCGCTCGCCGGGCTGCTCCTTGCCGACGACCGCCGCCGCGACGAACGCGGCGAGCCCGTCGCAGAACCACTCGGGATGATCCCGGAAGTTCGGGCACAGCGTGTAGCGCGCGGCGTGCGCGGCTTCCCACGCGAGCAGCACGGCGGTCTGATACGGCAGCCCGCCGGCGCGCAGCACCTCGTCGCGACAAGGCGGCTGCAGCGCGACGTGCGCGGTCCTGCTGTCGTGATGCGTCATCGCCAGGTTGCGCGCGAGCTTGCCGCCCGTCAGCTTCTGCTCGGCAGCCTCGTAGCCCGCGATCGTCCGGTAGAGGTGCACCTCGACCGGCTGCGGCGGCTTCGGTTGCTCGACGCCCAGCAGCGTGCCGATGCGCGCCCACACGGGCTCGACGATCGCGAGCGCCTGCTCGGCGAGCGATTCCTCGCCGCCGTGGCAGATGACCGTGAACGCCTCGCCGCTCTTCCGCACTTCGGCGCCATCGCCCGGGGCGCCGGGCGCTCCCGGTGCGCCTGCCTGCGCGACGACCGACGCGGCGACGGCGACGAGAACGAACGCACGGAGCACGTGCCAGCGATGGATCATGGATTGCTCGCGCGACCGGGGGACGCGTCCGACGGCGACAGCGTAACCGTTCTTCCACGAGCTCGGGCGGCCGTCCGGTCGAGGTGCGGGTCAGATCAGCAGCTTCCGTACGGGCCCAGAAGGCGTTGACCCGAGTGCCGGCAAGAGAGATCGTGCCGGAATGGGTTCCGGGCGTTCCGGAACTGCAGCTTGTTCCCATCCCCCTTGATTCGGGTTGAGCCGCCTGCTGCGTGCAGCCGCCGCCTCGCCCTGGAGCGACATGGAATCCGCGCTCGCCTCCGCGGCGACGGCCACCGATGCCCGACGCGCCGCGATCGCCGCGCGCTGCAGCTGGCTGCTGCTCGGGGCCGCCGCCGTGATCCTGCTGACGGCGAGTCTGCGGAACATCGGCGATCCGTGGGAAAACGGTCAGAGGGGCGGCGTGGCGGCCCGCTACAGCGACGTCGCGGTCGCGCACACGCTGGCCTACGGCCTCGGAGTCACGCGGGGCATGCCGACGTTCGTCGTCGAACTCGACGACGGCACCTACCAGCGCAACGTCAACTTCCACCATCCGCCCTACTACTGGCTGTATCTGTCGCTGTGGGGCTACCTGTTCGGCAACACGCCCACGGTGCTGCGCGTCGGCCAACTCGTGGTGTTCCTGCCGGGCCTGCTGGCGCTGTTCTGGCTCGTGCGCGGGCGCGCCGGTCCCGTCGCCGCCGGCCTCACCGCGCTGCTGTTCGCGTCGGCGCCGCTGGTCGGCTACTACGGCCCGATGGCGCTGCAGGACGGCGCCGTGCTGGGCTGCGGCCTGGTGACGCTCTGGTGCTTCCAGCGCCACCTCGACGCACCGAGCCGAGGCCGTTGGCTCGCGACCGCGGCGATGTTCTTCGTCACCGCGTCGTGGGACTACTCCGGCTACTGGTGGGGTCCTGCGATGTTCGTGCTGGCGCTGGACCAGACTGCACGTTGGCGCGCCGTGGCGTGGGTGATGTCGTTCGTGCCGGTGTCGATGCTCGCGTTCGCGGTGCTCGCCGTGCACTACGGGTTCGAGTTCGGCGGCCCGCTGGGGTTCGTGCGCGAACTGCTGCACCTGATGCACATGGAGGGTGAGATGGCGAAGGGCAAAGTCGACGAAGGGGCCGTCGACCTGGGCCGCTTCCTCCACGCCATGCGGGTGCTGTTCATCGACTACGCCAACCAGTTCCTGCTCGGGCTCGCCGTGCTCGGCAGCGCCGCGGCGGCGTGGGTACGCGGCGCCGGCCTGCGGCGCCTCGCCGTCTGCGCGCTCGCGATGCTGACTCCCGGCCTCTTGAACTACGGCGCGATGATCCGCCACGCGGTCGACCACGAGTTCTGGTTCCTGCACGGGTTCGCGGGGCTCGCGGGGCTGGCGGCGCTGGCACCGGTCGCCGGGCTGGGGCTGATCGGCCGCGGCGGCGTGCTCTGGCGCGGCGCCGGCATCGTGCTGCTGCTCGCCGCTGGCACCACGGTCGCCTGGGGGACCGTGCGCACGCACCAAGTCATCACGCACTGGCAGTACGTCGAGACGAACGACACGATCGCCGTCGTGAACCAGGCGCTGCCCCACCTCGTCGGCTGCCAGACCACACTGACGAGCGCCCCGCCCACGACGCAGGTCCAGTTCGGCCTCACCTCGCTGGGAGCCTACGGCGTCGACACCGCCGAGAAGGTCAGAATGTGGTTCGACCTGGCGCAGCAGATCAAGGCGAAGGGGCGCATCGGCTTCGTCGTGCACCCCAAGCATCGCAACTCGCCGATGACCGAGTTGCTCGACACGATGGCCGAGCGCCTAGAGGCCGGCGACGTCTGGGTCTACCGGGTGCGCCTCGCGCAGTAGCTCCGCCGGCTCCGCCGAGGGGCGTGCGGACGCCGGTCGCGATGTCGACGTTGTGAAGACGGCCGGAAAGAAGGCGCCGTGCGGGCTCGAACGGCTCGAGCGATGGCTTGACGTGACGAGTGCAGCCGGGCAAGGTTGGGGGCGGTTCTGGACATGCTGGAGCCACTGGACTTACGACGCGCCGCGAGCTCATGAAGAAAGCACTCATCACGGGAATCACCGGTCAGGACGGCAGCTACCTGGCAGAGTACCTGCTCGAGAAGGGCTACGAGGTGCACGGCATCGTCCGCCGCGTCGCCCTGGAAGACTCCCGCCATCGGCTGTGGCGCCTGACGCCGTTCAAGGATCGGCTCACGTTGCACGCGGCCTCGCTGGAGAGTTTTCCCTCGCTCTATCGCGTGATCCAACGGCTGCAGCCGGACGAGTGCTACCACCTCGCGGCGCAGAGCTTCGTCTCGTACTCGTTCGAAGACGAGTTCTCGACGATGCAGACCAACATCAACGGCACGCACTTCGTGCTCGCGGCTCTGCACGACGCCTGCCCGAAGTGTCGGTTCTATTTCGCGGGCTCGTCGGAGATGTTCGGCAAGGTGGTGGAGACGCCGCAGCGCGAGACGACGCCGTTCCACCCGCGCTCGGTCTACGGCATCTCCAAGGTGGCCGGCTTCGATCTGACGCGGAACTACCGCGAGGCCTACGGCACCTACGCCTGCACCGGGATCCTGTTCAACCACGAGTCGCCCCGGCGCGGGCACGAGTTCGTGACGCGCAAGATCACGTCCACGGCAGCACGGATCAAGCTGGGTCTCGAGAAGCAGTTGCGGCTGGGCAACCTCGAAGCCAAACGCGACTGGGGGTTCGCGGGAGACTACGTGCGGGTGATGCACGCCATGCTCAACATGGACGAGCCCGACGACTTCGTGGTCGGCACCGGGCACACGTATTCCGTGCGACAGTTCCTCGAGGTCGCGTTCGGCGAGCTGGACCTGAACTACCAGGACCATGTCGTGGTCGACGAGCGCTTCTATCGCCCGGCCGAGGTGCAGCTGCTGGTCGCGGATCCGGCCAAAGCGCGGAAGCGTCTGGGTTGGAAACCCGCCGTCGAGTTCGAACAGCTCGTGCGGATGATGGTCCACGCCGATCTCGAAGCGCAGCGCCAGTCGCTCTGACCGGTCGTGCTCATCGCGATCGACGTGACGCGCACGGCCGAGACCAAGACCGGGCTCGGCTCCTATGGTCGTTCGCTGGTCGGCGCCATGGCGCGGCTGGACACCGGCAACCGGTATCTGCTGCATCCCTTCGTCCACGAGCTCCTCCCGGCCGACCACCGCCGGGCGTTCTGTCCACGGCAGACCAACTTCCGGTTGGCCCGGAGGTGGATGCCGAGAAGCCTCGTCGCCTGGCTGTGGAAGAAACCGTGGGCGCGCCGGGACTGGCTGGTCGGCGGCAACCCCGACGTCTTCTTCGGTCCGTTCCACTACGTGCCGGAGCGGCACTACAGGCGCCAGGTCTGTTCGTTCATGGATGTCTCGTTCCGCGTGCATCCCGAGTTCAGCACCAAGGAGAACGCCGACCACTGCGAGTTCCATTTCGAACGCGCGCGGCGGCTGGCCGACAAGCTGATCACCATCTCCCACTACTCCAAGCGGGAGATCGTCGCGCGCATGGGTGTGCCCGAGGACTGGGTGGTCGTCACGCAGCTGGCCGCGGACCCGATGTACCGTCGCCTGGAGAGCTGCACGGTGCCGGAACGGATCCGCGAGAAGCTCGACCCGGCGCAGGACTTCATCCTGTATGTCGGCTCGATCGAGCCACGGAAGAACCTGACAACGCTGATCAAGGCCTACGACGCCCTGCGCAAGCGCGGCAGGTGTCGAGCCAGCCTCGTCATCGCCGGCGGATCGGGCTGGAAGAACTCGAGCGTCTACGAGGAGATCGAGCGGCGTGGACTCGCGGACCAGATCTGCTTCACGGGCTTCGCGACGGATGAAGAACTGCTTGCTCTCTACAACACGGCCACGGTGTTCGTCTTCCCGACGATCTACGAGGGCTTCGGTCTGCCGGTGATCGAGGCGATGGCTTGTGGCGCCCCGGTGGTGACCACGAGAGTGACGTCGATCCCCGAAGTCGGTGGCGATGCGGTCGTCTATGTCGACGATCCGTACGACGACGCCAGCCTCTGCACCCGCCTGGAGGAAGTGCTCGGAGACCGGGAACTGCAGGCAGACCTGCGCCGGCGCGGCATGGTCCAGGCGGCAACGTTCACCTGGGAGCGCACCGCCCGGGAGACCCTGGCCGTTCTCCAGTCGGTGCACGAGGACCCGAAGTACGCGCGGCGGCAAGTGGTGATGGGCCGTGACGAGCGCGGGCTGATCGGTGGCTGGCACGGCATCGAGTCCGACGCCGGGACGGCCTACCGCTGGTCCGACCGCAACGCTCGCGTCAGCCTGCGATTGTCCGCCGGCGCGCTGTCCGTCGTGGCCTCGACGGCCGTCCCCGACCGACAGCAGCAACTGATCGTCCAGGCCGACGGGCAGACCCTGGGCACCCGGCCCTTGGACCACGAGTGGCGCACGCTCGAGTTCCCCACCGAGGGGAGCGTGCGGACCGACCGGGAAGTCGACATCTCGCTGGCCGTGAGCATCGAACTGCCGGTGTCCATCAAGGGCGCCGACCAACGCTACCTGGGCGCTCGCGTGGCCCGCATCAGCGGTGGCTGAGCTGCGTACTCCTCGGCGGTCGAACGACACGCGGCGAGGTCGCGCCGCACGAAGCGAGCGCGCACGAGACCAGCAGCACGCGCGGCGCTGATCCTCTCACAGCGCCGCGACGCCGCTGCGTGGTCCTACAGGTCGCCAATCAGGCCGTCGATGCCGTTCGACGTGATCACGCCCCCGAGCAGCGTGTTGACGCCGGGCTGCAGCACGAGCGCCTGCGTGTAGACGTGCAGGTTCACGAGCGCCGGGCTGTTCGGCAACAGCAGCGAGTAGTTGTGCGTCGCGCCGGCGACGATCCACACGTTGAGCAGGTCGAGCGACGCGCGGGTGCCGCAGCCCGGCGCACCGAGGAAGCCGAGGTCGGGGATGTTGGGGTCGGACAGGCCGAACACGTCGATGCCGAGCGTGCCGGTCGCCGGCACGTTGGTGACGTTCAGCGTCCAGCTGTTGCCGATGACCGGCCGCGACCCGCCCGCCAGGGTCAGCGGCAGTATGTCGGCGGCGCCGATCGAGAACGTGGCGGGCACCGCCGCCGACAGGTCCGTGTTGCCGGGATCGATGCTCGGGCCGCCCGGCGAGTAACCGACGAGGCGCGCGTTGCCGAGGGTGCTCAGCGACCCGAACACGAGGTGCACGAAACCGGTCCCCGTTTCGAACTGGAACTGGAACGTGTTCGCGTTCGCCGCCGACGTGCCGCCGTAGTCGTAGACGCCGTCCCACGTGACGTAGGCGATGCCGCCGATCTGCTCGTACTTCACCTGGCCGCTGCCGGCCGCCGCCGGGTTGTAGTCGTGCCAGTTCCACCACGCGGTCTGCGGCGCCGCCAGCATCGTCGCGACGTCGGGTGTGAACGCGGTACCGTTGCCGGCCGCGACCGACACGAAGCCGTTCGAGCAGACCCGCAGGCTGGACGTCGTGCCGCCGGCGTACGGGAAGGTGCTCGACAGCGCGACCGACACGTCGCTGTCGTCGGTGAGCGCCAAAGTGGTCGCCGCCCCCGACGGTGGCACGTACGCCGTCATGCCGGGCAGCACGATGTAACCGCTGCCCGTGTACACCATCGAGATGGCGCTGTTCGACAGGTCGAAGGACGCCGAGCTCGAGAAGAACTCGTAGAACGAGCTCGCCGCGCGGATGCAGCCCTGGCCGAGGGTCGTGTTCGTCGCGACCACGCTGCCGGCGCCGGCGAGGAACTGAACGTCGGAGAGGCCCGTGTAGGTGTCGCCGTAGTTCGACAGGATGTCGAACTTGACATACCGCGCCGCTACGGCACCGGTGCCGATCAAGTACCCCGGGATCGGCTGGGCGGTTCCCTGCGGCACGGTCACTGCCGACGGCGGCGTGAAGGTCAGGCCGTCCGTCGATGTGGAGACGTTCATCAGCTGGACGCCGCGGGCGAGGCTGATCGACGAGTTGTAGTTCCACACGACGATCCCGCCGAGTTGCACGACGGCGCCGAGGTCGAACTGCAGCCAGCCCGTGGTGATCTGGTTGCTGATCCACATGTCCTGCCAGTTCGCCGAGTGCGTGGCAGTGAGGGTCATCGCCGACAGCCCGACGCCGTTGGTCAGGTTCGCGATGTTGTAGGAGAACCACGTGCCCATGCTCGTGGTCGTGGTGACGCCCGGGATGAACTGCGCGGTGCAAACGCTGCTGAACGCGCACCACGCGACGAGGGTGAGGCGGAGTGACTTCATCGGATCTGACTCCTGCGAGACGATGGAACGGCAATCGGCGCATACGCCGATCGGCCGAGGTGGACGGTAACAGTCGACGACGACCGGTCAACCCGTGCCGGGCGGGGTTCCAGCGCCGGCGGTGAGCCGGGTCGTCCGCGACCGAGGGCGAACACGCAGCTGGCGCAGCGCAGCCCCGGTCCGAGAATACCGGCAGCGATGTTCGCCATGCGTCCGCGCCTGTTGTGCGTTTGCCTGCTCGGTCACGCCTGCGTCAGCGGCACGCAGACCGGCGCCCCACCCGACGTCGTCGAGCTGCGAGCGCTCGGCCGCGTCGATCCGGCCGTTCCGGTCGACCTCGACACCTTGGCGCCGATGCCGACTGGCCCGCAGGCGGCACCCGACGGGGTCCGCGAGCGCAGCGGCGGCGGCTTCGAGTTGACGCTCGCGTTGGCGGACGGCGCGCCGCTGGTGCTCGTGCTCTACGACCTTCGCCATCGGGATGGCGCCGGTCCCTGCTACGCCGTGCAAAGTGTCGCGGGCAGCGGACCTGCCCTGGAGCTCGGTGTGATCCGCGTGTCGCTCGACGGGCGATTCCTCGCGGTGCCCGTGGGCGACGGCACGTCCTGGCGGGTCGCGCAAGCCGAACGGCGGGACGGTGCCTTCCGCGAGATCGCCTCGACGGACACCGCCTGGAAGTACGTCGACTGGCCGGCACTCGCTGCGGACGGCCGGCGGCTCGCCTTCTGGGCGGTCGACGGCAGTCCGCCCGGCGGCTCATCGGCGACCGTGGTCGAACGGCGCGGCACGCAGCTCGCCGTCGCCGCGCGCGTAGCGGCGGGATGCTACAAGCTCTGGCCCGCTTTCACGGCCGACGGCCGGTTCGTCGCGCGCGTGCTCGCCGACGAAGCGTGCACCACGGAACGCATCTTGGTCGACGGCATCGCGTCGCGCGACTACGCCCGCACCGGCACGCCGGTTTGCAGCCCGGCCGGATTGCACGTCGCCGCCGCGGTTCGCCGTGCGCGCCGGGAGTGGCTCTGGGTCGATGGCCACGAGCTCGGACCGTTCGACGAAGTCGGCACGCCGCGATTCGTCGCGGAAGATCGGATCGGGGCGGTCGTGCGCACGGGAGCCGACGTCTCCTGGTACGTCGTGCGCCCTCGGCGCTGACGCGGCGCGGCGATGGCGAGGCCGGCCGCGAGCAGGGCCGCGGGCCGGCGGCTTGTGGTGGCGCTCATCGACCGGCCCCGCTGGCCGGCGCCGCGTCTAGCGCTGCGGGGCAAGATCGGGCGTGGAACGAGCGTGGAGGCTGCCTTGCGAGGAGCTGCGCCTGCTCGACGGGGGCGTCAGCTACACCCTGACGATGCCAGGTCAGCCCTCGACGCCGGTGCGCCCGCGCACGGTCATCATCGTCGCGAGCATCCGTGCGACGACCTTCTCGCTGCCACTCCCGATCGCGACGACGTCGGCTTCGCAGACGGTGATGTTGCGGCCGGCCCGTAGCACGACCGCGCGCGCGGTGAACCGTTCGCCCTTCGCCGGTGCCATCATGTTGATCTTGAACTCGATCGACAGCACGCCGGCGTCCGCGGGCATCAGCGTCAACGCCGCGTAGCCGCACGCGCTGTCGGCCATCGTCGCGAGCACGCCGGCATGCAGGAAGCCGTGCTGCTGCACGAGCGCCTGCTGGAACGGCACCTCGAGATCGACTTCGCCGGGCGCAAGACGCCGCAGCGTGATGCCGAGCGTCGCCATGACCTGCTGGCGCGCAAAGCTCGCGCGCACGCGTGCCTCCCACGTCTCGTCTGCCGGTGTGAACGCTCGCACGCGCGCACCATACGCGGCCGGCCGCGCGGCACGAAGCTCGCGCCACGATCCGCCACCGACGTCGCCGCGTCCCGGCACCGCAGCGGCAGGAGGAGATCGGGTTCGGGTAGCGCCGCGTGAGTGGGGCCGCAGGGGCGCGATGGCCTGCCGGGACGTAGTGGGCGGGGATCCATGCAGCAGGCTGCAGCTTGAACGTCCTACGGGCGCGGCGAAGATTGGGGCACGTCGCTTGCAGGAGCGCGCACACCATGAAGATCACGAAAGCACGTTCGTTCGTCGTCGCCGCGGTCCTCGCGACCGCAACCGCGGTCACGCTCGTCGCGCAGGAAAAGTATCGAAAGGGTGCGGGCGATGGGCCGTACCGGGTGGTGCTCAGCAAGCCGGTGGTCGGGCTGAGCTACGAGGCGGGGGAGCTGTATCGAGAACACGAGTACCTGGGCGCGATGTTCAACGAGCTCGACGCGCAAGGGCTGATGCCGGTATCCACCGAGCTGCTGACGGAGACGAACAGCGCCCATGTCGTGAGCCAGCGGTTGCTCGCCGTCTGCAGGAAGCGTTGAGCGATGCTGGGCGGCTGCGGCGCGGCGGCAAGAACATGGACCTGCCGTGCGGCGCGCCGCGTGCGGGGGAACCGCGTCGCTGGCTCAGGGAGCCAGCACGAGCCGCAGGCCGTTGCTCGTCGCGAGGCCCAGCGGGGTCGCGGCGGAGAACGACACGGCCTGCGACGGGATCGTGGTGCCGGACAGCGCCGGGTCGAGCGGGATCGGCAGCGGGAAGGTCGCGGAGGTGCCGACGACGACTGACGGCCCGAACAGGCCGAGGTCGAAGCTCGTGTAGCTCGCGCAGCCCGGCATTCCGATCACGGTCAGATCGATCCCCGGGTTCAGCCCGGCGCTGCCGAACGCGAAGAACGCCAGCGGCACGATCGCCGGTACGTTCGACGCGACGAGCTCGAATAGCGGGTTCCCGAGCGAAGGCACGCCGTTGGCGCCCAGTGTCAAGCCGTCGCAGCCGCTGCCATACGCGAACGTGCCAGCGGTTATGCCAAGCGTCGTGTCGTTCGAGATGACGACGTTGCGGATGCAGCCGTTGTGGTTGCGGCCGTTGCTGAAGTCGTTCGTCGTGAAGTTGCGGTTGTCGATCGTCGCACTGCCGGTGCTGAGCACGCCGACCGACGCCGTCAGCACCAAGATGCCGTCGATGTACAGCTCCACGGTGCCACCCTCGTACTTGAGCCGCCCGGAGTACCACGTGCCGGTGCTCAGCGTCGTCGTCGACCACGTGAGGTTCGAGTTGTTGTGCTTGATGCCGACGATGCCGCTCGGCTGCACGTAGATGCCGAGCCATCGCCACAGGTGGCCGCCCATGAACACCGGCGCGCCGAACGACGTGGGGAACGCGGCGATCTGGAATTCGACATCGACCTGGAAGTCGGCCATGTTCAGTGTCGTGATGACCGGGAACCGCACGTCCTGGCCGCCCGCGGCCAACGAGTAGATGCCGTTGACGCACACGCCGTTGGCCGGCGGGTTCGGCGGGGTCGGGTTGCCGGTCAGCGCCGCCGGCCCGTAGGTGGAGGTTGCGTCGAGCAGGTCCGTCAACAGCGGGTAGATCGCCTGCGGCTGCAGCTGTGCTGCGAGCGAGCCGGAGGAAACGAGCGCCGCGAGCGCGAAGGCGCAGACGGCGCGCGGGCTGCAGCGGAGAACAGCGGGCGAGGATGGGCGAGGCAGCATGTGAGCTCCTGGGGTGGGGGGAACTTGGGGGCAACGAGCCAGGATAGCCGTGCCGCGCGCGGGCCGTGCCAGCCGTCATGTCCCATCTCGATGTCGTCATCAAGACGTCGTCGACCGGCGGCCACCGCGCAGCCGACGGCGGGCTAACCTGCCGGTCGCCACGGTTTTCTCGGACGGCCTTCGTCGTTCTGCATCGCCGCGGCAACTGTGGCCGAGACCATGCCGCCGCGCACCGACACCGCCACCGAACACCTGCTGCTGGCCGATGCCGGTGCCTTGCGGCGGCTGGCGCAGAGCCTGCTCGGGCCCGGTGACGCCGACGACGCCGTGCAGGACGCGGCGCTCGCGGCGCTGAGCGGTGAGCCGGCCGCGCGGCGCGACCTGCGCCAATGGCTGCGCGGCACCGTGCGCAAGCTGGCGCACCTGCGGCACCGCGCGCACGCGCGCCGGCGGGCCCGTGAAGCGCGCGCCGCCCTCGCCGAGGCCGACCTGCGCGATCCGGCCGCGCTGGCGCTGCAGGCCGAACTGGTGCGCGACGTCGGCGCCGCCGTGCACGCGCTCGACGAGCCGCTGCGTTGTGCGATCCTGCTGCACTTCTGGCACGGGATGTCGGCGGCGGCGATCGCGGTGCGGCTCGGGCTGCCGGCGAGTACGGTGCGTTCGCGGCTGCGGCGCGGGCTCGAGTTGTTGCGCACGAGCCTCGACCGGCGGCACGGGCGCGAGCGTTGGGGTGTTGTACTGGCTGCAAGTGCGGGCAGTGCGAGAGGCAACGGAGTTGCTGCCGGCCTGCTGGCCGGCTGGATCGCGGGAGTCCTCATGAAGGCGAAGCTGCTCTTCGGCGCCGCAGCCGTACTGCTGCTGGCAGTCGCCGCTGTGACGTGGCCCTGGTCGGAACAAACCGCAACGCCCGCGGCGGGTGCGGCACCCGCAGCGCTGGCAGGGCCGGCGGATCCAGCGCAGTCGCCCGATCACGCTTCGCAGCGCGAAGCAGCGCCGGCCTCGCCAGCACCGCCAGCCGCTGCGCCGGGAGAGGCGCTCGTCCACGGGCGCTGCGTCGACGCCAACGCGCGGCTGGTCGCCGGCTGTCGGGTGACGCTGCAGAGCACGCTGCCCATGGAAGCGCTGCCGCCGCCGCTGCAGCGCGAGTGCCGCAACGAGACGAAGACCGGCAGCGACGGCACCTTCGCCATCGCGCTGCCGGTGGCTGCAGGCGGCTACGAGCTGCTGCTTGCAGCACCGGGCTTCGTCCCGATGCGCCAGTGGTGGCGCGGCCTGGCCAGCGGCCGCGCCTACGACCTCGGCGATATCGTGCTGCCGCGGGGCGGCGGCGTCGCCGGACACGTCGTCGACGCCGCTGGCATGCCGGTTGCCGGCGCCAGTCTGCGTCTGTTCCTGCAGAACCTCGACCAGATGCCCGAGATCCTGGCGCCGACCGGCCTGGTCCCGCTGGTTGCCGACGCCGCCGGGTGCTTTGCGCAGTCAGATGGGCTCGCGCCGGGCACCTGGCACGCGGTGTTGATGCCGCCGTTCTCGACCGCCCCCCGCGGCCGCGAACGCGCCGAGTTCGTCGTCGTGGCCGGCCGGACGACGACTGGCGTCGAGCTGGTTTGCGCAGGGGTCACCGGCTTCCTCGCCGGCCAGGTCGTCGATGCCGCTCTTCTGCCGGTCGCCTGCGCCGAGGTCGACCGCGACATCGGCTTCAGCCAGGAGATGGTCTGCGGGGCCGATGGGCGCTTCGTGCTGCCGCGGCTGCGGGGCGACACGAGCGCCGGCACGAGGCTGCGCGCGTCGGCGCCCGGCTTCGAGCTGCTGCGCACGGACGAGATCGCGTGGGGTTCGGCCGACATCCGGCTCGTGCTGCAGCGTTGCCCGGCGGTGGTGCTCGAACTGCGCCGCCACGACGACGGCAGCGCGGTCGGCAGCTACGGCCTGCGGGTCGCGCAGTATCCCGGCAGCGATCCGGCTTCGGCTTTCCTCGCGCAGACGCAGCTGCTGCTGCCGCGACAGCCGCGCGCCAACGGCCTGCTCGCGCTGCAGCTGCCGCGCGGCCGCTACCTCGCCTGGCTCGACCCGGGCGGCGACGACCTGGTGCCGTTCCTCACCGACTTCACCGTGGATGCCGATCCGAGCTGGTGCAGACTGCGCGCGACGCTGCGCGGTCAGCGTGTGGCGCGCGTCGCCGGCGGCGACGGTCGGCCCGTCGCCGGCAGCCGGGCCGAACTGCTGCTCGGCGTGCGGCCAACCGAGGTGACGCTGCGATCGCAGATACAGCGGCCGCAGGAGTTGGCCTCGCTCGGCGCACTGCTGGTCTGCGAACGGACCAGCGACGCGGCCGGGGAGTTCGCTCTCGAAGGCCCGGTCGACACCGCGTTCTCGCTGCGGCTGCTCGGTCCCGGCCACCGGCCCATCGTCGTCGACGACGTCCGGCTCGACAGCGGGCTCGCACCACTCCAGATCACGGTGGACGTCGGCGCGACCGTCTGCGGCCGCGTGGGCCCGGCCGCCGTGCTCACCACGGTGGGCCCAACGGCAGCCGAACGCGAGACCTTCCGGCAGTTCGGGGAACGTGGTCACGCCATGCTGTTGTCGTTGCAGCCCTGCGTGCGGCTGCAGTCGCTGGCCGATCCGAAGATCAACCTGCCGGAAAAACCGCAGGACGGCGCCGTCGCCGACGACGGCAGCTTCCGCATCGACGGCGTGCCGGCCGGAAGCTGGCAGGTCTGGGTCGACTATCGGCTCTCGGGGCTCGCGGCGACGCACGCCCGGCGCGCGCGCGAGCTGCTCACCACCCTGACCATCGCACCCGGCGTCGAACCACCCCGGCTCGAGCTCGATTGTTCGCACCTGCTGCCGGGCACCGTGCGCGCGCGCGTGCTGGTCGACGGCGTGCCTCTGGCGAACGCCGCGGTCAGGCTGCTCATGCGACGCGACCAGGTGTACTGGGGGAATCTCGCGCTGCGCGAGGCAGCAGCGGACGCCACCACCGATGCCGAGGGTTTCGTCGCGGGTGCCCTGCCGCCCGGGGACTGGAGGCTCGAAGCGGAGGTCGACGACGGGCATGGCGGCAAGGCGAAGCTGCGCAACGCGCAGCGGGTCGCCGTCGCCGCCGGGCAGGCGACCGAGGCGGTGTTTGCGCTGCAGCGCCGCACGCTGCGGGTGCGCGTGCTGCAGGCCGACGGGTCGCCGTGCGCCGGGCGCAGCTTCCGGATGCTGCAGGAACACAGTTTCGAGAGCGCCGGCACGACCGACGCCGAAGGCTGGCTGGTGATCCGTTCGGTTCCCGACGGCGCGTTCGAGCTCGCGACATGGCCGGTCGAACTGGCGGCGCAGGAGGCGCAGACGGCCTACATCAAGGCGCACCCGTACCCCGAGTGGATGTCGGCACTGATCCGGCTCGGGCCGCTGACGATGCCGGCGGGGCAGGCGCAGGCGGAGTTCGAGCTGCGGCTGCCGCGGTGATGCGGCTCAGGCAGGCGAGCGCGCGGCAGCAGACCGGCGTGCTGCCGCCGCCGGTGGAGGACGGCACGACAGCGGTGGTGCTTGAGCCGCAGGTCCTGATGGAGCGGCTGTGGGCGTTGGTGCCGCGGCCGCGTCGGAACCTGGTGACGTACCACGGGGTGCTGGCGCCGGCGGCGGGCATGCGCGACTACCCTTGGTTGAATTGGCGTTAGCGTCCGTCCAATCAGACGCTATACTATCTGGAGACCGATATAGCCGATTCTACACCATGGCCACCAAGTCGTCGTTGCCGTTGCCCGCC
>DASRJH010000185.1:0-13808 GCA_035649575.1 Planctomycetota bacterium | reverse complement strand
AAACACCGGTTCGGCATCACGGTCTCGATCGACGGCGACCAGAAGGAACAGGACCGACACCGCACGTTCCGCGGCGGCACCGGCTCGTTCGAGACGATCGCGCCGCGCATCAAGCATCTCGTCGCGACGAACAAGGCCCGGAAGGGACGCTCGATCGGCGCGCGCGTCACGCTGACCGCGGGTGCCGCGCCAGTCGCGGACACCTACCGCTTCCTGACCCAGGAGCTCGGCTTCGACGAAGTCGGCTTTGCTCCCGTGACCGCCGGGCTCGGCCGCAGCTACGCGCTCGGCGAAGCCGGCTACGAGCGGCTGCTGCGCGAGTTCGGCGAGCTGGCCGAGGACTACGTCGCCGCGGCGAAGGCCGGCGAAGCGCATGGCTTCGCGAATCTCGGCGACCTGCTGCGCGAGCTGCACCAGGGCGTCAACAAGGCCCACCCGTGCGGCGCGGGGCTCGGTCTCCTCGGCGTCTCGACCGAGGGCGAGCTCGGCTTGTGCCATCGCTTCGTCGAATCGAAGAGCCACGCGGTCGGCCACGTCACCACGGGCGTCGACGAGGCGTTCCGCAGCTCGTTCCTGACCAAGGCGCACATCGACCAGAAGACCGACTGCACGCAGTGTTTCGCGCGGCCGCTCTGTGCCGGCGGCTGCTACCACGAGGCCCACGTGCGCTACGGCGACGCGACGCGCGCCAACCTGCACTACTGCGAGTGGATCCGGGGTTTCGTCGACCTCGGCCTCGCGACCTACGGCCGCATCCTGACCAGCAATCCGAAGTACTTCGCGAGGTTCGAATCCTCATGAACGATCCAGAGGCAACCACTGCGGGCGAGCGTCAAACCCGCATCTTCCCGTGCAACCAGAAAGCGCAGCAGCTCGCGGCCCTCGTGCTGGCGCAGCGCGGTGGAGCGCGCGCGCTCACGCAGGATCCGCCGCCGACGCAGTATCCGTATGGTTGCACGACGATCTTCGCGCCGGGCTGGGAAGTCGATTCTTCGAACGGCACGCACGGCCTGTGCCAGCCGATCGAGCGCGACCTCTACGACTGCTACCACACCTGCTACTGGCCCGCGCAGGTGCCCGACGGCGTCACGAACGCGCCGAACTGGACGAAGTCGTGCGGCGCTCCGATGCAGGATTGGAAGTCGATCGACCTCGTGTTCCCGTGATGGAACCCAAGAGAGAGAACCGCATGGCTGTGTCCCCCTTCCGGTCCGCGCGCCTGTTCGCGCCGGCGCTGCTGACGACGCTGCTCGTGTGGCCGGGCCGGACCCAGGAGCCGGTGCCCGCGCCGACGCCCACACCGCAGCCGGCGCCCACCGAACAAGGAACGCCGCCGCCAGCGGGCGAGAGGCCACAGGGACCCGAACGGCAGGGACCCGGCCGGCGTCGCGGGCAGGGCAGAGAACAATCGCAGGAGCTGCCCGAGTTCACGCCGGTCTCTGCGCCGTCGCCGCTCGGCCTGCTCGGCAAGCAGTACTTCTGGTTCACGATGTACCCGGACCTGCTCGTGCAGTTCGATCCGGCCACCGACACCGTTACCAAGAAGGTCAAGCTGCAGCACGGCATGTTCTGGAGCTCGACGCTCACACACGATCGCAAGCGCATCCTGGTCGTCACCGACCAGCAGCAGGCGATCGAAGTCGTCGATCTCGCCGAGGGGACCGTGCTGGCCACGCATCCGTTCAAGGAGGACGCAGTGACGGTGCGCATCCGCGACGTGCGCGAGTGCCCCGGCGGCGTGCACTGGTTCGTGCGCACCGAACGCGTCAAGAAGGAGATCGACCGCTACTCGTTCGAGCCGAGCCAGTGGCTGCTCTACGACAGCGCGAACAAGAAGATCGTGCGCAAGTCGCCGAAGCTGCCCGAGGCGATCGAGCGCAACGCGCAGTTGTCTGCCGACGGCACGAGCTGGATGACGCAGGACGACGACGGCAACGTGCTGTTCCTCGACGGGCGCAAGTTCACCGAGACGGGCCGCATCGACCTGCGCACGCCGCGGTTCTTCGGCGCCGGCGCGCTGCGACTCACGGGCACGGATCTGCTGGACCGGCGCGACCCGAACCGGGCCCTCATGCTGTTCACCTCGCAGGATCCGGTCGAGAAGGGCCGCACGAGCTGGGGCATGGTCGAGCTGGACCTGCAGCAGAAGCTCGTGGTCGACGTGCAGGAATGGGGCCCGCAGGTGACTGCGTTCGGTCTGCGCGTGGCTCCGAAGAAACTCGTCGCCGCGGCGATGACCGGCAGCTTCGGCGGCGGCGGCGGCGGTGGCGGCGGCGGCGAACGCGACAACCGGTCGCGCCTGTTGCTCTACGACCTCAAGAACGGGCAGAAGCTCGCGGAAGGCTACGAGGAGTTCCGGCCGCGCCGCTCGCTGGTCGCGATCTCGCCCGACGCCGACAAGCTCTACATCGGCACCGCGGGCAGCGACTTCGAGGTCTTCGACGCGCAGTGCAAACGCATGAAGACCGTCGAGCTCGAAGGCGAGATCGTCGGCCGCATCTACGTCGTCGACGGATGAGCGGCTGCGCACGCGCGCTGCCGCGCGTCGTGGTCATCGACAGCGGCATCGATGCGGGCCATCCCGCAGTGCGCGGGCGCGCGCGGGTGATCGCGGGGCCGTCGTTCCTGGCCACGGGCCTCGACGAACCGGAAGGCGGCGCGCGCGACCACCTCGGGCACGGCACGGCGATTGCCGCGACGATCGTGCGGTTCGTGCAGGACGTGGAGCTCGTCGCGTTGCGCGTGTTCGATCGCGCGCCCACCTGTGAGTTCGCGGCGGTGCTGCACGCGATGCGGCACGCGTTGGATCTGCGCGCGCAGTTCGTGAACCTGAGTCTCGGCACGACTTCGCTGCGCCATCGCGGCGAGCTCGAGAGCCTCGTGCTGGCCGCGAAACGGCAGGGTTGCACGGTCGTCGCGCCGGCCAGCTACGGCGGGCTGCCCAGCGACCCCGGCATGCTGCCCGGGGTCGAAGGCGTGGTCGGCGACGCGAACGTGCTGCCGATGGTGCCCGAGCTGCGCCCCTACGCGGGACGCCTGCTGTGGTACGCGTCGCCGCTGCCCCCGCCCGACGCCGACGGCGTGAGGCGGCTGCTCGCGCGCGGCGACTCGCTCGCGGTCGCGGCGGTCACGGGGGCACTGTTGCGGACCCTGCGGCCGTGACGCCAACTGTCCTGCGGGGCTGCTGTGCCGCCCGGATACGCCTGGATCGAACACGGCAGCCGCTCCCGCTGCCGCAACCTGCTCGCGCCCGAGCGCGGCTTCACGCGTCTGCCCTGACCCGGCGGTGCGGCCTACGGGCGTTCCGGCGCGGCCGCCGCGGGCAGCAGCCAGCCGCGGCGGCACAGTTCGAGGATCGCTTCGTGCACGGCCCGCGGCGGCAGCACGAACAGGCGCGGATCCTTGCCCGCGAGGGCCGTGCCCTCGCCGACCGAACGCGGCACCGCGAACACGCGCAACAGCGGCACCACGGGCACGTGACCGATGTGGGACAGGCTGTCGCCGCTCACCGTGTCGCGAGCTCCCTCCACCTCGGTGAACTCCGCTCCCTGGCGCGCGAGCACGGCGCCGATCGCGGCGGTCGCGGCCGTGCGCCACGCCGTCGAGGACGGCGTCGCTTCTGCGCTGGTTGCCTCGAACCGGCGGCGGCGCCAGAACGGGCAGTCGTGAAACCGCGTCTCGCGCTGCAGGAACGCTGCGGCCATCGCGCGATGCGCCGCGAACAACCCTCGCTCCCATTGGGCGTGCAGCGCGCGCAAGGATGGCCACCAATCGCTGCGCCGCACCGCCGTGCACAACACCGCCGCGGCATGGTCGGCGGCCGCGAGCGCCTTCTCGACGCCCTGGCTCGCGAGCGGGTCGATCGTCGCTGCCGCATCGCCGAGCAGCAGCACGTCGGCCGAGGTCGTCCGGCATCGCGCGGTGGCGTCGTTCGCGTGCACGAGCCGCATCGCGCGCATCCTGCCGGCCGGCCCCCTGGCTGCCGCGAACGCGCGCGCCAGCAACTGGGCGCGGCCCTGCTCGTGCAGCTGTTCGGCGTCGAGCAGCACGGCAGCACTGGCCGGTCCCTGCGCGGGGGCATGGGTCCAGATCCAACCTTCGGGCACGGCTTCGACGACCGCAGTGCCGCGATCGGCGTCGTCGGGCTCCCCCACGAGCGTGCACGCGAACGTGCGCGGGCCGGAGGCTTCGCTCTGCGCAGCAACGAGTGCCGACGACGCGCGTCCCGTCGCCACGGCCACGAAGGCCGGTGCCACGCGTTCGCGCTGTCCGCCGGGGTGCTTGAGTTCGCACGCTCCCCCACGCGCGTCCAGTGCCACGCGGGCCGGCTCGACGACCCATACACCGCGCGCCGCCGCCGCAGCGCGCAGCGCCGCGTCGAACGGCCCGCGCCGCAGCCACAGACCGACTTCGCCGCGTTCGCGCCACTGCAGCGTGTCGCTGCCCCAGATCGAGCCGTGGCGAAGCGGGTCGGGCAAGGCACAGGCGTGCAGCAACGCGGCGAGCCCCGTGCGTTCGAGCATCGGCAGCGACGATGCGAGCAGCGTCTCGTTCGGCCCGCTGTAGTGGGCACGGCCGTGGTCCACGAGCACGACCGACAGGCCGCGCTCGGCCAGCAGCACTGCGAGCGCGCTGCCGGCGGGGCCGCCGCCTACGACCAGGCAGTCGCATCGTTCGTGGGACACGCGGGCAGGATTATCCAAAGCAGCGATGGGCCGCTACGGGGTCGGTGCCTGCCGCGCGCGGCTGGCCTCCGACATCACACGCGCGCGGTCTTGCTGCGCGTCGTCGTCGGCGGATTGTCCACGAGGCGTTGCAATTGCTCGGCGAGCGCGACCTGCAGGCTCGTGAAGCCCGCGTAGTGCACGATGCGCGCCGGCACGCCGGCCGTCCGCGCGATCTCGAGCGCGGGCTCCGTCGTCTCGTGCCGGTTCCAGTGCAGCATCATCAGCACGTCGATGCCGCCGCGCACGCGGTCCGCGATCGTCGAGACGACTTTCTGCGGCGACGTGTAGTTCGTCTCGAGCCACTCCGCGGCGAACCCCCACTCGGTCGCGAGGCTCGTGAGACGCGGGTGGTGCCGGCGCTGCCGTTCGTTGCCGCCCACGACGAGCACGCGCGGTGGCCTGCCGAGCACCTTGGTCAGCGCCAGCGTGGCCTGCTTGCCGCTGTCCGCCGAAGAAGGCGTCTGTTCGTTGAGCGCGAGCAGCTTCTCGATCGCCGCCAAGTCGTCCTTGGCGAGCTCGGGGAAACCACACGCGACCTCCTCGAGCAGTCCACGCGCCTGTTGCAGCGCCTCCGCGTCCTTGCGCGCGCGCAGCGAACGCGCGATGCCCACCTGCAGCTGTGCGCGGTCGTAGTCGCGACCCTCCAGCTCTTCGTAGAGCGACGCGAGCTCGACCTTGATCTCGAGGTGGTCGAGCGCCTGGCCGACGAAGTCCTCGTTGCGCAGCAGCTTCTCGAGCTGGCCGAACTTGCCGCGCTGCTGCAGCAGCTCGCGCATCTCGACGTAGGCGGCGCGCGCCATGTCGCGGGCGCCGAGCATGTTGTGGGCCGTCAACACGACGCGCAGCGCCTCGATGCGCTGGTCGAGGTCCACGGAGACTTCCAACACGCGGCGCGCGGCCCTGAGTGCGGGCGGAGCCTCGCCGAGCGACATGTATTCGAGTGCGACGAACAGCAGCTGGTCCGCCGACGACCCGCGGCCGATGTCGACCGCGTCGAGGAAGCGCAGCGCGAGTCGCCGATCGAGCTTCTTCAACGCCTCGTGTACCGAGTAGAAGCTGTCGAGGTCGGGCTTCACGGTCGCGAGGGCCTGCTCCATGAGTCGCATCGCCCGAGTGGCGTCCGTCGCGTCGCCGGCCGTCAGCAACGCAGAGGCCTGGAAGAACTTCGCGCGATCGCGCAGCGGCGCGTCCTTTTCTTCGAGCCGGCGGATGCCCGAGATCGCGCGCTCGAAGCCGCGCGCCGCCGCCAGGAAGTCGCCGGTCTCGTAGGCGAGCAGGCTGCGCAGGTAGACGGCCTCGGGGCAGGCGTGGTCGGGATCCTCGGCGACGTGCTGCAAGCGCGCGAGCACCTTCTCGCGTTCGGGCCGCTCCTGACGCGGCTCACAGCTGACCACGTCGTGTTCGCGCAGCTCGCCGAGCGCGGCGACGCAGGCCGCTGCGCTCGCGAGCACCTTGTTGCCGTGCGCGAGACGCTCGGCGCGCTCGGCCTCGGTGATCGCCTTCTGCCATTCGCTCGCATCGAGCATGCGCTTGGCCAGTTGCTTGTGGTAGCGCGAGCGCACGTCGGCAGGCAGGCGCTCGAACCCCGAGACTTCGAGGATCTTGCCGATGATGGCCGCCGTGCTCTCCTGATCGTCGGTGTCGACGCGCACCTCGAGCCGGCCCAGCAGGTCGGTCAACGCGGCGTCGACGATCGTGTCGAGCTCACCTGACCCCGACTCCGCGGCGAGATACTGGATCGCGCGCACGGCGACCTTGAGGTCGCCGGACCAGAACAGCGAACGCACGACGAGCGGCAGCACGTTACAGGCCACGGTGGCGTCGCCGAGCAGGTCGAGCAGCATCTGCGGGTTCTGCAGGGCTTCGCCGATGCGCTCGCGCTCGCCGCTGTGGTCGTAGGCGCGGACCGTGCCGAACAGGCTCCAGCGGCGCGTGCTCTCGTCGTCGCCGAGGCTCGGCAGGTCCCAGTTCAACAGCGCGCGCGCATACCCGATCAGGAAGCTGCTGCCGGCGCGCCGTGGCGCGCACTGCCAGTAGTCGAGCAGTTGCTGGCGCACGACCTCCGGCTTCTGCACGCCCTTCTCGGCCAGATGGATCTGTTGCAGCAACAGTCGATCGAGCGCGGTCTCCCAGTTCATCTCACGGCCTCCAAACCGGGTTATCGGTCGGATGCGCGGCGCGGCTGCCGGCTGGCCGGCAACCCGCGGTGACAACGAATCACTCGATCAGCGACTTTGCATCGGCCGGAAGCACGACCACGAGTCCGACGAGGCTCGGACCCGTTCCGTTGTGCTCCGGACCGGTGCCTCTGGCCAAGGCGCCGAGCAGCAGGTCCCCGACGCGCAGACTCGAGAGTGATCGAGGGCTGGCGCTGAGCCAGTGGTTCTCGCCGTCGTCGTCGCGCACGCCGAATCCCTTCGGACCGAGGTCCTCGACCTGAAGGATGCCGGGGCGCGCATTCGTGGTTGCTGCCGTCGAGAACTGGATCCCGGCTTCCTGGAGTCGCTCCACCTGGTCGAGCAGCGGACCCTTGCACTCGTCGAGCACGCTGCGGAAGTCCTGCTCCTGCGTGCTCGCGGCCCAGGCGTAGAACCGCTGCAGCTCGGCGAACGCGGACCGCACGGCGTCGGCGCGCCCTGTCGGCGGAGCGCCCAGATACACGTACAGCAGGAGCCGCATCAGGTCCTTGCCCGTCACGAACTCGAAGTCGGTGTGTGGCAGCGGCGAGTCTTCCTGCAGCTGCAGCCACAGGCGCAGCGTGGGGCCGGCGGGGTCACCGGCGCGCCCGGTTTCCCAGAGATACTCCTGCACGAGCGGATCGAGGTCGCCGCTCGCGGCAACGGAGCCGTCGTCGTCTCCCTGATCCTCGTCCTCCCCGTCCTCCCCGTCCTCCTCGTCCTGGTCGTCCTGCGGCCCCTCCGGGTCGTCCTCGCCCTCTTCCTGCTCCGCGACCTCCGCGTCGCGCGGATCCCCGGGCTCGTCGCCGTCCTCCGATCGCAGCCCCGCCATGCGTTCGAGCTGGGCGAACAGTTCCGCGACGTCGCGCCTGTGCCGCAGTCCTTCCTCGAGCGTGCGCGCGAGCCGTTCTCCGAGCTTTTCGCCGGGCGCCGGTGCGGCCGACGACACCTGTGCCTCGTCGAGCGGCAGGCTGTGGTGGGCGTTCCAGATCTGCAGCATCAGCGTGCGGCACTTGTCGAGGTCCACCTCGGTGTCGAACGCGAGTGCTTCGAGCAGCGGCTCCATCACGGCGCCGGGTCCGCGGGCCAGCGCGAGCCTTTGACTCACCTCCGCGGCGCTGAGCCCGCTCTTGCCCGCTTGCAGCAGCTGGTCGAGGTCGGCCTCGAGGTGTTCGAGCGGCGCCTGGTCGAAGCGCGGGCTCGGCGACTGGTCGAACTGTCGCAACAACAGGTGCTCGAGCTCGATCTGCCACAGCCGGCGCTCGAGGCCGAGGTGCTGCAGGTCGCGGCGGAATGCCTTGCCGAGTTCCTGGCCCGGCCGGAAGACGGCGGCCGCCGTCGATGGCGTCCACAGATCGACGTCGAGCTCGAACAGCCGCCCCACGAGCAGATCGCCCTGCTGCAGGGAACCCGCGGGTACCACGAGCTCGAGCACGCGTTCGTCCTGCAGGTCGCGCGCCTGCACGCTGTCTTCGGCGCTGGCCAGCACGAGGAACACGCCCGCGATGGAATCGCAGAGGTCGCTCGCCGCCTCGCAATAGGGCTCCACTTCGATCGGCACGGCGCCGAGGTTGTCGCTCTCGCGTTCGAGGGCAAACCACTCGGCGAACCGATGGTGTGCCTTGTCCGCGGCCCCCACTGCCTCGGCGCGGTCGGTGCCGAGGAACTCGCGGCGCGCGCGGACCAGCTCGGTGCCAAGGCGCGGATCCTTCGCCATTGCCTCTGCCAGACTGGCGACCGTGAGCTCCACGGTCCTGGCTTCCTTGCGCGTCATGCCGAGAAAGGTAGGCAGGCCCCGGCGTGGAATGCAATCGCACCCCCGTGGCTTTCACCCCCCGGATCGTGGCAGAATACGGCCATATGGGCGTGGTGGGCTGGATGCCGCAGGATCCGCCGGTCTCGGCGGGGTCTACCGATCTGTTGCAGCAGGTGCAGCTGATCGGGTGGGTCGACCGCACCGCGCTGGCCGTGCTGCTCGTGTTCTTCGTCCTGGGGCTGTTCAAGGGGTTGATCTGGCAGGTCAGCCGCGTCGCGATCCTGCTCGCGGCCTACGTCGTCGCCGGCCGCTTCGGCGGCGACCTCGCCGCGCTGATCGGAAGCACGAAACCGGCCACCCCGCAGGATCCCGCCGCGGTCGATCTGCCCGACACGACGCTCTACCTCGCCTACTGTCTGGTCTTCGTGCTCGTGCTCGTCGTGATGAGTCTGCTCGCGATGCTGTTGCAACGGCTCGCGAACAGGGCGGGGCTCGGCTTCTTCGACCGCGTCGGCGGTGGTGTCGCCGGCGTCGCGACGGGCGCGTGCGTGGTCCTGTTCGGCTTGTCAGTCGTGCACATGTTCTTCCGCGACAGCCAGCTCGCCGGGGCGGCCGAGTCGTCGCACTCGCTGCGCCTCAGCAAGCGCGCCATCAACTGGTTCGGCCCCACGGTTCCCGACGACATCCGGGCCGTGTTCGCGCTGCCGCCCCTGAAGCCTCCGGTGAAGGCCGCGAATGCCCCACCCGAGAACGGGGCTCCGCCAGGTGAGGGAGCCAACGGACCCAATGGAACCCATGGATCCAATGGATCCAAGGGGGTCCGCCGGCCTGGCAACTAGCCTCGCGCTGGCTCTTGCGCCGCGACCGCCTTCGCCCGATCCTGGGCGGCCCACTGCTTGGGGGCGCCCGCGCGTTGCCGCGGGCTGAGATGCACCCCTCGAACCTGAACCGGATCATGCCGGCGTAGGAAACAGCAGCCATGACGACGTCCGAGACGAGGCCCGGCAAGAGCCTGCGCCCCCTGCACGAGTCCTTCCCCCATTCCGCGAAAGTCACCGTCGGCGACCTCGACGTGCCCGCGCGCGACATCCGTCTCACGAACGGCGACGTCGTGCGCGTCTACGACACGACGGGGCCGCAGGGCCATTCGCCGCCGCAAGGTCTGCCGAAGCGCCGCCAACCGTGGATCGACGCGCGCGTCAGGTCCGGTGCGAAGAACTTCTCGCAGATGCACTTCGCGCGGCGCGGCATCATCACCGAGGAGATGCGGTTCTGCGCGATCCGCGAGAACTGCGATCCCGAGTTCGTGCGCAGCGAGATCGCGCGTGGCCGCGCGATCATCCCGGCCAACAAGAACCACCTCGAGCTCGAGCCGATGATCATCGGCCGCAACTTCCTCGTGAAGATCAACAGCAACATCGGCAACAGCGCGCTCGGCAGCTCGATCGAGGAAGAGGTCGAAAAACTGCAGTGGTCGATCCGCTGGGGCGCCGACACGGTGATGGACCTCAGCACCGGCAAGAACCTGCGCGAGACGCGCGAGTGGATCCTGCGCAACAGCCCGGTGCCGATCGGCACGGTGCCGATCTACGAAGCGCTCGAGCGCGTGCAGGGCCGCGTCGAAGATCTCGACCTCGACCTGTATCTCGACGTGCTGCGCGAGCAGGCCGAACAGGGCGTCGACTACTTCACGATCCACGCCGGCGTGCTGCTGCGCCATGTGCCGCTGACCGCGGATCGCGTCACGGGCATCGTCTCACGCGGCGGCTCAATCATTGCCAAGTGGTGCCTGCACCACCACGAAGAGAACTTCCTCTACACGGGCTTCCGCGAGATCTGCAAGCTGATGCAGCAGTACGACGTGTCGTTCTCGCTCGGCGATGGCCTGCGCCCCGGCAGCATCCGGGACGCCAACGACGCGGCCCAGTTCGCGGAGCTCGACACGCTCGGCGAGCTCACGAAGATCGCCTGGGAGTACGACGTGCAGACCATGATCGAGGGGCCCGGCCACGTCCCGATGCACCTGATCAAGGAGAACATGGACCGCCAGCTCGCGGTCTGCCACGAGGCTCCGTTCTACACGCTCGGACCGCTCACGACGGACTTCGCGCCGGGCTACGACCACATCACGTCGGGCATCGGGGCGGCGATCATCGGCAGCCTCGGTACCGCGATGTTGTGCTACGTGACGCCGAAGGAGCACCTGGGACTGCCGGATCGCGAGGACGTGAAGCAAGGTGTCATCACCTACAAGATCGCCGCGCACGCGGCCGACCTCAGCAAGGGCCATCCCGGCGCGCAGGACCGCGACGATGCGCTGAGCAAGGCGCGCTTCGAGTTCCGCTGGGAGGACCAGTTCAACCTCGCGCTCGATCCGGAGACCGCGCGGGCCTACCACGACGCCACGCTGCCGCAGGAGGGCGCCAAGGTCGCGCACTTCTGCTCGATGTGCGGTCCGCGCTTCTGTTCGATGAAGATCACCGAAGAAGTCCGCGAGTACGCGAAGCAGGGACTGCAGCAGAAGAGCGCCGAGTTCGCAGCGCGCGGCGGCGTGATCCAGTAGACGCGGCGAAACTCACGAAGCCGCCGGTTCCGAGCCGGCATCGTCCTCGAGCGCGAGCGGCAGCTCGACCCAGAACGTGCTGCCCTTGCCGAGCGCGCTGCGCACGCCGACCTCGCCGCCGAGGTTGCGCACCGTGTTCTTGACGATCGACAGACCGAGCCCCGTGCCACCGAGATCGCGCGACCGCGCGCGGTCGACGCGGTAGAAGCGTTCGAACACCCTCTCCTGGTCCGCTGGGGACAGGCCGATGCCCGTGTCGCTGACCTCGAGCCGCACGCGCCGCTCGCGTGCTACGAGCCGCACCGACAGCTGACCGCCGCTCGGCGTGTACTTGATCGCGTTGTCGATCAGGTTGCCCGCGACGCGTCGCAGCGCTTCGCGCTCGGCTCGCACCCAGCAGACCCGCCATGGCAGCACGACCGTCGTCTGCAAGCCCTGCTTGTCGGCGATCGGCTGCAGGTCGCGCATGGTCTCGCGCAGCACCGCGCCGAGATCGCACGGCGCCGCGGCTTCGTCGTGGCCAGGGTCCTCGTCGAGGTGCGACAGCGTGAGCAGGTCGCCGACCAGCGCGCGCAGCCGTTCGCTCTGGCGGTTGATGCGTTCGAGGAAGCGCAGGCGCGTGGCCACATCCATGTCGGGATCGTCGAGCAGGGTCTCGACGAAGCCCTGGATGGCCGCCAGCGGCGTCTTGAGTTCGTGCGAGACGTTCGCGACGAAGTCGCGCCGCAGCGATTCGAGGCGCTTGAGCCGGCTCTGGTCGTCGATGCCGATCACGGTGCCGAGGCCCGGCAAGGCCCGCACGCGCAGCGCCAGCGTGCGGCCGTGCCCCGCGTCTTCGTCGAGCTCGAACGCCTGCGCCTCGCCGCCGCTGCGGCACGCTTGCACCGCGCGGTGCAGCAGCGGCCACGGCACGAGGTCTTCGAGACGCTGCCCGCGCAGCTCGCGATCCGGCAGGTCGGCGAGCTCGCGCGCCGCCGCATTCGTGGCGACGATGCGGCCGTCCTGGTCCAGCACGATCAGGCCGTCACCGGCCCCGCCGAGGGCCGCCTCGAGTCGCTGTGCCTCGGCGCGCGCCGTGTCCGCCATGGAGAGTTCCTCGTTCGCCTTTGCGAGCTGCGTGCGTGCGATGCGGCGGCTGCGCCGCCATGCGAGCAGGGCCAGGATCAGGACCGCAGCAAGGCACCAGGTGACGGGGGTCATCGAGGAAGCGCGGCTGTGCAGCGGCCGGCTCGCGCCGCCCGGCTACTTCGCCGCGTCGGCAAAACGATACCCGACGCCGCGCACCGTCTCGATGAAGTCCGCGTGCTCACCCAGCTTCTGCCGCAGCGAGCGCACGTGCACGTCGATGTTGCGGTCGGTCACGATGGCGTCCTCGCCGATGACGCGGCTCAGCAGGTGCGCGCGTGGGAAGACGCGGCCCGGGTGGCTCGCGAGGAAGTGCAAGAGCCGCATCTCGGTCGGCGTCAGGCTGATCAGCTGGTCGGCGAGGCGCGCCTCGTGGCGGCCGAGATCGATCGCGAGGGAACCGCGCACGACGCGTTCGCCGCCGCCGCTCTGGTCGCGCAACGGCCCGCGCCGCAGCACGACCTTCACGCGGGCGACGAGTTCGCGCGGGCTGAAGGGCTTGCTGATGTAGTCGTCGGCGCCGATGCCGAGGCCGAGCACCACGTCGCTCTCTTCGCTCTTGGCCGTGACCATGATCACGGGGATCGACCGCGTGATCGGGTCGGACTTGACCTGCCGGCAGACCTCGACGCCGTCCATGCCGGGCAGCATGATGTCGAGGATCACCAGGTCGGGATTGTCCGTGCGGATGCGGCTGAGCCCCTGCTCGCCATTGCGGCAGGCGACCACTTTGTGCCCCTCGCGCTCCAGGTTGTACTGGATGACCTCGAGGATGTCGGGCTCGTCCTCGATGAGCAGGATCTTCGACTTCACCACGGCTATCATTCGTCTCCGTTCGGGGGGATAAGGAACGGAGAGGAGGCTAGGTAGGCTGCGAGAAGGAACCGTGAAGGTTATCTCAAGCTTCGTGGTGCCGCGACATTGCCCGTGCCGGCCACTCCCACGCGATGCCCTGGCCCCGGATCTGGCATGACGCGGTGGCGCGCAACTGCTGCGCGCGGAGCCGCAGGGTCTGGTGCAATTCGGCCAATGGCAGCGGGAACGGCAGATTGCCGGCCATGGCGGCAAACTGCGCATGCACGACGGTCGGCCCGGCTGGAGCACCCGCGAGCTCGAGCGTCATGGTGCCGCGAACGCCTCTTGGCACGGCGGCCACGAGCTGGCGCAGGGTTTCGACCACGAGGATCACGAAGTCGGCACTGTCGACGTGCGCGCGTCCAGCCGAAGGCAGTCTCAGTTCGAGCAGATGCTGCGCCTGACGCATCGGCACGCGCACGAGCTCGCCGACCTGCTCGAGCAGCGTCACGGGATCCGCGGCCGGACTCGCGGGATCACCGAGCAGCCAACGAAGGATCTCGAGGCTTGCGCGGCCGCGCGCGGTGGCCTGCAGGACGGCGCGCTGCGCGTCGCCGACGTTCGGGTCCGCGACCGAGAGCATCTGGCCCTGGATCGTCTGCAGC
>DASRJH010000184.1:0-2598 GCA_035649575.1 Planctomycetota bacterium | reverse complement strand
GCCGCTCAGCATTGGCCGGATCTCCACGATGCCTTCACTGGTCTTCACGCTGACCGAGCTGATGACGCCCGCGTGTTGGCGATCGAGGGAGTCCGCGAGACGCAGGATCGCGACGAGCCGTTCGACCAGCGTGCGATCGCGGCGGCGCAGCGCGGCGAACTCCTCGTGGTCGCGCGAGGGTGGGGACTTGCGGTGGTAACGCGCGAGCAGCACGACGAGATGGCGTTCTTCGTCGGAGAGCCCGACGAGGTCGCTCGACTCGATCAGGTATTGGGAGTGCTTGTGGTGCGCGTCGTTGTTGACCGCCACGCCGACGTCGTGCAACAAGGCGCCGGCCTCGAGCAGCACGCGCGCGCGGCCCGCCAGGCCGTGCAGTTCCTTGGTCTGGTCGAACAGCTGCCGCGCCAGCGTGAGCACCGTCTCGGCGTGGTCCGCCTCATAGTGGTAGCGGCGCCCCATCGCGCGGCACGACGAGAGCACGACATCGACGTGGTCCTCGGCCGCGAAGTGGTCGAAGTGCCCCTGCACGACTTCGGCCAGCAGTCCCTCCTTGATGCCGACCCTCGGCACGAGCATGGTGTCCACACCCGCGAGCTCGCCGAGGCGCACGTAGACGAGGCCGGCCGGTAGGATCGTGTCGGCGCGGTCGGGTTTGAGCCCGCGCTTCTCCATGCGCTCGGCAACCGACAACCGTGCGAGGCCCATCACTTCGTCGTTGAGCTCCTCGATGCTGCAGACCTCGATGCCGTCCTTGCGCCGAGGCTCGCGGCGGCCGTTCAACAGGTCGGTCAGGCTCTCGATGTTGCCGCCGACGGCGACATAGCGGTCGACGCGGCTCGATTCGAACCGGTCGGCGATGCGGCGCTGCAGGCTCTTGAGGTGCTTCTGCATCAGCTCGACGAACGACTCGCCGCCGTTCTCGTTCGCGCGCAGCGCCTGCAGCATGCGCACGGTGCCGAGCCGGTAGGAGTCGGCGCTCGTGACCTGCCCCTTGTCGATCAGCACGACTTCGACGGAGCCGCCGCCGACGTCGACGAGCAGCGACCCGCCCTGCTTGAGGTCGACCACCTTCTCGATCCCGAGCTTCAGCAGGTAGGCCTCTTCGGTGCCCGAGATGACCTCGATCTCGATCCCACTGCTGTCGCGCACGCGATCGATGAGCAGATCGCGGTTGCGCGCGTCGCGCATCGCGGAGGTGCCCATTGCGCGCACGTGGCGGACGCCGAGACGATCGCACGTCGCGCGGAAGCGGCGGAACGCGTCGACGACCTCGGCCATCGTGGCTTCGGGAATCTGCCCGGTTTCGAACACGTCGCGTCCCAGGCGCAGCGGCAACCGGTGGTTCTCGATCACCCCGATGGCTCCACCTGTCGTCTCGGCCACCATGAACCGGATCGCATTCGATCCCATGTCGACGATGCCGATGCGGGCTGGGTCGTTCATGTGCGAGGGAGACTATCGAATTCGCCGCGCAGGGCGCTTCAGGAATCTGTAGCGAGGGCCGGCCCGCGGTAGGATCAGGCCTCGATGAACCCGCCGAAGGACCCCGAGGAGCCGGTCGACCCGTTGTCGAGCACGCTGAGATACGTGAAGGCCGTGCAGGGTGAGGTCGATGCCGACGTCTCGTGGGCGAACCTGCACGAGAAGATGGTGAAGTGGGTCGCGGAAGCGACGCACGGGCAGAACCTGCCGACGGACAAGAGTCTCGACGACCTGACGCAGGAGGTCCTGCTGCAGGTGTTCCGCGACATCGGCGAGTTCAAGGTCGAGCCCGCGGCGTCCTTCTCGGGCTGGGTGCGCATGATCGCGCACCGGAAGCTCAACGACTACTGGCGGCGCACGCGCGCCAAGAAGCGCGGCGGTGGCAAGCAGCGCCACCTCGGCGAATTCGACGAGACGGGCGGCCGCGACCACTTCGCCGACGAGCGCGTGCCGCGACAGAGCATGCTGCTGCGCTACGAGGAACTGCAAGGGGCGCTGCAGAAGGCGCTCGCGCAGCTCAGCGACAAGCACAAGCTCGTGATCGAGATGCGCCTCTTCCAGGGCAAGAGCTTCGCCGAGATCATGCCGGCGCTCGGCTACTCGAAGGAAGTCACGGTGCGTTCGCTGCACATGCGCGCCATGCAACGACTGCAGGAACTGATGGCGCCGTTCAGCGGGTGAGGGAAGGACCCCACTCGGTCAGAAGGCGTTCCACAGGACCCGGACCAGGTGGGCGGCGACAGGCTCGGGGTCTTCGTTGATTCGCTTTTGGCCCTCCTCCTTCGGCGCGGAGTCCTTGCCCTTGGTGGGCTCCTTGACCTTGAGGGTCTTCTCGCTCGACTCGGCTTGCTTCGGTGCGGCGCGCGGTGCCTGTGCTGGCTGGTTGATGGTCGGTGGCCCGCCGTGGAAGTGGAAGTGCACCTCGCCACCCTCCGAGTTGTTCACGATGATCGTTCCAGGCGGTGCGTCGCTCCGGGCCGGTGCCGGCGCTGCGCGCGCAGGCGTGGGGGCTGGGCCGAAGTCGTCGAAACCCACGGCGGGCAATCGCGGTTGCGCCTTGGCCGGTTGCTGGTCGTTGGCTTGCTCCTCGAGCGCTAGTACTTGCTTCTTCAACGA
>DASRJH010000183.1:0-13265 GCA_035649575.1 Planctomycetota bacterium | reverse complement strand
GCGGCGATCATCGTTTGGCGGTTTTCGCTCGGACTCAGGCGCCTGACAGACCCACGTCGGGCTTCTTCTCGGCGGCAGCCGCATCGGTCACGGGACGCGCAGTCGCTTCGGGTCGCTTCTGCCGTTCGACGACCTGCTGCTGCCGGAACTGCGATTGCCGGTACTCTTCGAGGCTGTCGCCGCGCATCACGGCGGCGATCTCGTCGCCCGACAACGTCTCGTGCTTCAGCAGCGCCGCCGCGACGAGGTCCAGCGCGGTCCGCTGATTCTGCAGCAGCACCGTCGCTGCGCGATACTGCTCGTCGAGGATGCGCTTGATCTCCTCGTCGAGCAATTCACGCGTGCGCTCCGAGACGTTGGTGCCGAGGCGGAACTCGTGGCCGAGGAACAGATTCTCGTCGTCCGCCGTGTATTTGATCGGGCCGACCTTGGGGCTCATGCCGAGCTCGCAGACCATCACGCGCGCGAGATTCGTGGCCTGCTCGATGTCGTTCTGCGCGCCGGCCGACACGTCGCCGAACACGAGCTCCTCGGCGATGCGGCCGCCGAAGCAGACGGCGATGCGGCCCAGCAGCTTCTGGCGCCAGTGGTTGTAGTCGTCCTTCTCGGGCAGCGACAACGTGGCGCCGAGCGCGCGGCCGCGCGAGATGATCGTGACCTTGTGCACGGGGTCCTGATCGGGAGTGCAGATCGAGACGATCGCGTGCCCGGCCTCGTGGTAGGCCGTGACCTTCTTGTCCTCTTCTTCGACGGCGCGGCTGCGCTTCTCGCGACCCCAGCGCACGCGGTCGCGGGCCTCTTCGAGGTCCGACATGTCGACCGCGTCCTTGTTCTTCATCGCCGCCAGGATCGCCGCCTCGTTGATGACCGCGGCGAGCTCGGCGCCCGAGAAACCGACCGTAGCCTTCGCGATGATCTGCAGGTCGACGTAGCCGCCGATCTTCACCTTGCGCGCGTGCACCTTGAGGATCGCCTCGCGCCCCTTCGCGTCCGGCCGGTCGATGACGACCTGCCGGTCGAAGCGGCCGGGGCGCAGCAGCGCCGGATCGAGCACGTCGGGCCGGTTCGTGGCGCCGACGAGGATGATGCCCTTGTCGCTGTCGAAGCCGTCCATCTCGACGAGGATCGCGTTCAGCGTCTGCTCGCGTTCGTCGTGGCCGCCGCCCATGCCGGTGCCGCGCTTGCGCCCGACGGCGTCGATCTCGTCGAGGAAGATGATGCAGGGGCTCGCTTCACGCGCCTGCTTGAACAGGTCGCGCACGCGGCTCGCGCCGACGCCGACGAACATCTCGACGAAGTCCGAGCCGGAGATCGAGAAGAACGGCACCTCGGCTTCGCCCGCGATCGCCTTCGCGAGCAGCGTCTTGCCGGTGCCCGGCGAGCCGACCAGCAGCACGCCGCGCGGGATCGAGCCGCCGAGCCGCGCGAACTTGGCCGGGTTCTTCAAGAACTCGATGATCTCGCGCACCTCGGCCTTCGCCTCCTCCATGCCCGCGACGTCGTCGAACGTGATGTTCGTGCGGTTCTCCTTGGTGTAGAGCGACGCGCGGCTGCGGCCGAAGCTCAACACGCCGCCGGTGCCGCCCGGCGAGCGCATCTGGCGCAGGATGAAGAACCAGACGATCGCGAGCACGAGCAGCCAGGGGCCCACCGTGCCGAGGATGTAGATCAGCGCCGTGTTCGGCTCGGAGATGCGGAAGTCGCCCGCATCGAGCGAGAGGTGGAACGCGCGCACCGGGACGTGCTTCTTCTCGAGTGCTTGCACGACGCTCTGCAGCGACGGTTCGATGGTGCTGGTCGGAGCTTCGAGACGCACATACTGCACACGCGAATCGCGCTGCAGCAGCGCCGTCATGTAGGTGCCCTCGGTGCGCGGATCCTCCTTTTGCTTCTGCGTGTTCGTTGCTTCGGGCCGGCGCAGCACTTCGTTGACGAAGAACGCGCGTTCGACGTGGATCGCGTCCTTTTCGAGGTCCGCGAGGAAACGGCCCGTGCCACCCGCGGCGGGCGCATAGGTCGTGATGTCGAGGCGTTGGGCCGCCAGCGTGCTGTAGAGCTCGATCTCGCTCTGGTTCTCGCTGCGCAGGAAGTCGCGTACGACGGCCTCCATCTGGTAGGTGGTGGCGCCACGGCGCACGTCTGCCGTGACCACACCCTCCGAGAACGACATCTTCTCGATGCGGCCGTTCAGCAAGTGGCTGTAGAAGGCGTGCACCGAACTCTGGTGCTCGCGGCCCGCGCTCTGCACGACCAGGAACAGCGCCATCAGCAGCGCGAGGATCAGGATCACGCCGCCCATGCCGCGTGGCTTCCGGCCGCGTGGTTCACCCTCGACGGGTTCCTTCGGTTCTTTGCTCGTCATCAGTTTCTTGGTGTCGCCGCAATACGACAGCCGGATGTGTCCACCATCGGCGCATCGCCGGGGGTGCCCGTAGTCCGCCTGCCAACGCGCGTTCGGCCCGGGGGGCCCTCGGGTCGCGCGAGCGCGCAGGATAGATCAGTCGCGTCCGGGATGGAAGGAGCCGGAACGGGCTCGAGTGCGTTCGGCGCGACCTCGCGATTCGCGGATCGGCTACGCGAGCCGGGCGCAGAACGCGGCGTGTTCGGGCGTCTGCACGCCGGTCATGAGCACGGCACGCATTCTGGGATCCTCATTCTTGACGTGAGGCATCGCCGAGTAGCGCCGTTCGAACTCGTCGCGCGTGAGCTTGTCGCCCGCGTGGCGAACAGGAGCCTTCGGAGTCGTCATTAGGGGAGCCATGCCAGGAACTGGCACAGCGGCGGGCAAAGTGTAGCAGGACGCCCTGACCGACCCCCGGCTATGCTGCCGAGCTGCAGAGGAACCGTGGAAACGCCACTCACCCCACTCGACTTCCTGCGCCGCGCGCGAGCGCTCTACGGCGAGCGGCTCGCCTCGGTCGACGGCGGCCGTCGACTGACCTACCACCAGTTCGGCGAGCGCTGCAACCGCTGGTCCGCCGTGCTGCAACGCCTCGGCGTGCGCGCCGGCGATCGCGTCGCCTGCATCTCGCCGAACACGGCGACCGACCTCGAGTCGTTCTACTCGGTGCCGCAGATCGGGGCCGTGCTGGTGCCGATCAACTTCCGCCTGTCGCCGGCGGAGTTCGCCTACATCATCAACCACAGCGGCGCCCGGATCGTCTGTGCGGCGGAGCCCCACACGGAGCAGGTCGACGGCATCCGCGCGGACCTGCGCGGTGTCGAGCACTTCGTCGCGCTCGAGCGGCCCCGCGCGGGCTGGCTCGACCACGAGGCGCTGCTGGCCGACGCACCTCCAGTGTTCGAACGGCCGCGGATCGCCGAGTCGGACCTGCTGACCATCAACTACACGAGCGGCACGACCTCGCGGCCGAAAGGCGTGATGATCACCCACCGCAACGCGTGGATGAACACGATCGGCGTGCTGGTGCACTTCCACATGACGCCGGCCGACCGCTATCTGTGGACGCTGCCGATGTTCCACGCCAACGGCTGGACGTTCGTGTGGACGGTCACCGCGGTCGGCGGCACGAACGTGTGCCTGCGGCGACCGGAGCCGGCGCAGGTGTTCGAGCTCGTGCGCCGCGAGGGCGTCACGGTGTTGTGCGCGGCGCCGACGGTGCTGATCTCGCTGGCGAATGCGCCCGCGGAGCTGCGGCGCGACGTGCCGCGCGGCGTCCGCGTGCTCACGGCCGGCGCGCCGCCGGCCGCAGCGACGATCGAGGCGATCGAACAGGGACTCGGCTGGGAGATCACGCACGTCTACGGGCTCACCGAGACGGCGCCGTTCATCAGCATCTGCGAGCCGCAGCCCGAGCACGCGCAGCAGACGATCCAGCAGCGCTGCACGATCAAGGCGCGCCAGGGCGTGGAGCTGATCACCTCGGGCGAGCTGCGGGTGGTCGACGAGGACGGCCGCGAGGTCCCGCGCGACGGGAGAGCACTCGGCGAGATCGTGGTGCGCGGCAACGTCGTCATGCAGGGCTACTACAACGACGCCGAGGCGACGCAGAAGGCGATGGGCGACGGCTGGTTCCGCTCCGGCGACGCGGCCGTCGTGCATCCCGACGGCTACCTCGAGGTCCGCGACCGGCTGAAGGACGTGATCATCAGCGGCGGCGAGAACATCTCGTCGGTCGAAGTGGAGGCGATGCTGCTCCGCCACGCGGCCGTGCACGAGGCCGCCGTCGTCGGCCTGCCGGATCCGCGCTGGGGCGAGGCGCCGCACGCGTTCGTCGTGCTCAAGGCGGGCGCGTCGGCCACGGCCGCGGAACTGCGCGAGTTCGCGCGCGCGAACCTCGCGCACTTCAAGACGCCGCACAGCTTCACGTTCGTTGCGGAGTTGCCCAAGACCGCGACCGGCAAGATCCAGAAGTACGTGCTGCGCGGCGGGCGGGCCAACCTGGCCAGGCAGTGAGTCGCGCCGTCGCCGCGGCGAGCGCGCCGTCGCCGCGGCATTGATCTGCCCCGCGACATGCAGGCCTCGGAAACCAAGAACGGCCCACGCACCGCAGCGCTCGACCACTCGCGTCACGCCTACGCCTTGGGCGGCCCGGGGTAGCCGGTCTTCGCCGCACCCGGCTCGCGCAGCAGCTTCGCGGCAGCGAGCACGTGTGCGTGCAGCCCGGTGCCGCCGGTGGCGTCGACGTGGGCGAGCAGCGCGTCGCGCATGCGCGGGTCCCAGTAGTGGCGCAGGTGGTTGCGCACGCCCTCCTCGCGCTGGCCCGGCGGGTACGGCGTGAAGAAGTCGCCGATCTGGTTCGCCATCGTGATCAGCACGTCGAGGTGGATCACTGCGTCGCCGGACTTCGCCGCGCGACCGCTCATGCGCGCACCGAAGCCGGCGTGCGCGAACTCGCCGGCTTGCCCGTCGGCACCTTGACCAGTTCGACCGCGGTGACCTTGTACTCGGGGCAGTTCGTCGCCCAGTCGTTGAGGTCGCTGGTGACCGCGTTCGCATTGCTCTGCGCGAAGTGGAACGTCGTGTAGACCACGCCCGGATTGACCTTGTCGCTGATGCGCGCGCGCAGCCTGGTCTCGCCGTAGCGGCTGGTGACGGTGACGAAGTCGCCGTCCTGGATACCGCGTGCGTCGGCGTCGGTGCGGTGCACGTCGAGCACGTCCTCGCCATACCATGCGACGTTGCCGGTGCGGCGCGTCTGCGTGCCAACGTTGTACTGCGACAGGATTCGGCCGGTGGTCAGCAGCAGCGGGAAGCGTTCGTCGGTGCGTTCGCTGGTCGGCACGTAGCCGGTCAGCATGAAGTTCGCCTTGCCGCGCGGGAACGTCTTGGTGTGCAGCACCTCGGTGCCCTCCGGCGCCTGGGGGTTGCAGGGCCACTGCACCGAGCCGCAGCGTTCGATCAGCGCGAAGCTCATGCCCTGGTAGGCCGGCGACAGCCGCGCGATCTCGTCGAGGATCTGCGCCGGGTGGTCGTAGTGCAGCGGGTAGCCCATCGCGTTGGTGAGGCGCACCGTGATCTCCCAGTCTTCGAGGCCGGCCAGCGGCGGCACCACCTTGCGCACCATGCTCACGCGCCGTTCGGCGTTGGTGAACGTGCCGTTCTTCTCGAGCGAACTCGATCCCGGCAGGAACACGTGCGCGTACTTGGCGGTCTCGTTGAGGAACAGGTCCTGCACGATCACGCACTCCATCGCCTTCATCGCGGCGACGATGTGGTTCTGGTTCGGGTCGCTCTGCACCGGGTCCTCGCCCTGGATGTAGATCGCCTTGAAGGTGCCGGCGACCGCGGCGTCGAACATGTTGGGCAGGCGCAGGCCCGGCTCGGGGTCGAGTTCGAGCTTCCAGTCCTGCTCGAAGGTCGCGCGCACCGCGGCGTCGGTGACGAAGCGGTAGCCGGTGAACATGTGCGGCCAGCTGCCGAGGCACGAGCCGCCCTGCACGTTGCCCTGGCCGCGCAGCGGGTTCACGCCGACGCCCTCGCGGCCGAGCATGCCGCACGACAGCGCCAGGTTGCCGAGGCACATCACGCCGGTCGAACCCTGGCTGTGCTCGGTGACGCCCAGGCCGTAGTAGATCGTGCTATTGGGGCCGTTCGCGTAGATGCGCGCGGCGCGCCGGATCTCGGCCGGGTCGACGCCCGCCTCGGGGCCGACGACCTCGGGCGCATAGCGCGGATCGCCGACCAGCGCCCGCCACTGCTCGAACTCGGCCGGATGGCAGCGCTCCGCGATGAACTTCGCCGCGTGCAGGTTCTCGGTCACGATCACGTGCGCGAGCGAGTCGAGCACCGCGACGTTGGTGCCCGGCCGCAGCGCCAGGTGCACGTCGGCCCGGCAGTGCGCCGACTCGGCGGTCTCGGTGCGGCGCGGGTCGATCACCAGCAGCGAAGCACCTTGCCGCACGCGGCGCTTGAGCAGCGAACCGAACACCGGGTGGCCCTCGGTCGGATTGGCGCCGACGACCAGGATCACGTCGGCCTGCAGGATCGAGTCGAAGTGCTGGCACGCGGCGCCGGCGCCCAGGGTCGCCGACAGCCCGAACTGGGTGGGCGAGTGGCAGATGCGCGAGCAGTTGTCGATGTTGTTGTTGCGCAGCGCTACGCGCGCGAACTTCTGCATCAGGTAGATCTCTTCGTTGGTGCAGCGCGACGACGACACAGCGCCGGCCGAGCCGCGGCCGTGCTTGGCCTGGATGCGCTTCAGCTCGGCGGCGGCGTGCGTGATCGCATGGTCCCACGTGACCTCGCGCCATGGCTCGGCGATCGACGCGCGGATCAGCGGTTTCTTGACGCGGTCGGCGTGGCGCCAGTAGTCGAACGCGAAGCGGCCCTTGACGCAGGCGTGGCCGTGGTTGGCCTTGCCTTCCTTCCACGGGATCATGCGCACGATCTCGCCGCGGATCGTCTCGGCCTTGAAGCCGCAGCCGACGCCGCAGTAGGCGCAGGTGGTAACGACCGAACCGTCAGGCTTGCGGGGATTGGGCACGGTACTCGCCTCCTTCGAACAGACTCTTCTCGACCAGGCTGTGCGTCGGACACGCCTGCACGCAAGCGCCGCACGAAACGCATTCACTGTCCAGGAAGCACTCGCCCTGGCTGGCGACGACCTTCGACTGGAAGCCGCGGCCCTCGATCGTCAGCGCGAACGTGCCCTGGATGTCCTCACACGCGCGCACGCAACGGCTGCAGACGATGCACTTAGCGGGATCGAACAGGAAGTACGGGTTGCTGGCGTCGACGGCCGCCTGCAGGTGGTTCTCGCCCGCGACGTACGGATGCGTGGTGACGCCGGTCTGCTGCATCGTCTCGTGCAGCTCGCTCCAGCCGCCCGGCACGTCGCCGGCGGGGAAGTCGGACAGGTAGAGCTCCAGGACACCCTTGCGCAGCTCCTGCAGCCGGGCGGTCTGCGTGGTGACGACCATGCCGGGCTCGACCAGCGTCGTGCACGCGGCCGGGAAACCCTTGCGCCCCTGGATCTCGACCAGGCACATCCGGCAGCTGCCGAACGCCTCCAGCGTGTCGGTTGCGCACAGCTTCGGCACCGGGCAGCGCGCCAGCGCCGCCGCGACCATCACGCTGCTGCCGGCGGGGGCGGTGACCGGCTTGCCGTCGACGGTCAGCGACACCGCGGCACCGTCGCGCGGCGGCGTGCCGAGATCGACACCCTCGCGCAGGTTGCGCAGTTCAGACCACATGCGCGGGCTCCTTGCCGGCCGGCAGGCCGAAGTCGCCGGGGAAGTACTGCAGCGCCGACAGCACCGGCCACGGCGCCATGCCGCCGAGCGCGCACAGCGATGCGTTCTCCATCACGTCGCACAGGGCGAGCAGCTGGCGGTGGTTCCGGGCGACGTTCTCGCCGCGCACGATCTTCTCGATCAGCTCCTTGCCGCGCGTGCTTCCGATCCGGCACGGCGTGCACTTGCCGCACGACTCGACGGCGCAGAACTCCATCGCGTAGCGCGCCTGCTCGGCCATGTCGACGGTGTCGTCGAACACCACGATGCCGCCGTGGCCGACCATGCCCTTCTTCGCCGCCAGCGCCTCGTAGTCGAGCGGCAGGTCGAGCAGCGACTGGTCGAAGTAGGCGCCGAGCGGGCCGCCGACCTGCACCGCACGCACCGGCCGGCCGCTGCGCGTGCCGCCGCCATAGTCCTCGATCAGTTCGCGCAGCGTGACCCCGAACGCCTTCTCGACTAGGCCCGCGCGCTTGACGTTCCCCGCGAGCTGGATCGGCAGCGTGCCGCGCGATCGGCCCATGCCGAAGTCGGCGTAGTACTTGCCACCCCGGTCGAGGATGATCGGCACCGACGCCAGCGACACCACGTTGTTGACCACGGTCGGCTGGCCGAACAGGCCCTTGATCGCCGGCAGCGGCGGCTTGTAGCGGATCATGCCGCGCTTGCCCTCGAGCGACTCGAGCAGCGCGGTCTCCTCGCCGCAGATGTAGGCGCCGGCCCCGATGCGGACCTCGGCGTCGAACGCGAAGCCCGAGCCCTGGATGCTCGCGCCGTACCAGTCGGCCGCCCGCAGCGTCGCGATCGCCTGGTTCAGCACCCTGGCGGCGTGCGGATACTCCGAACGCAGGTAGACGTAGCCGTAGGAAGCCCCGGTGGCGTAGCCGGCGATCGCCATGCCCTCGAGCAGCACGAACGGATCGCCCTCCATCACCATGCGGTCGCTGTAGGTGCCCGAGTCGCCTTCGTCGGCGTTGACGACGACGTACTTCGGCGTGCCCAGGGCACCCGCGACGGTGCGCCACTTGATGCCGGTCGGGAAGCCGGCGCCGCCGCGCCCGCGCAGGCCCGAGTCGACGACCTCCTCGACGACCGCGGCCGGCGACATGCCCAGCGCGTTGCGCAGGCCGCGCAGGCCGCGGTGCGCTTCGTATTCGGCGAGCGACAGCGGGTCGGTGAGCCCGGCGCGCGCGAAGCACAGCCGCTCCTGGCGGGCGAGGAACGGGATCGCGTCGACATTGCCCTGCGCGAGTTGGTGCGCGCTGCCTTGCAGGAAGCCGGCGGCGAACAGACCCGGCACGTCCTCGGCCTCGACCGGGCCGTAGCCGACGCGGCCCTGCGGCGTCTCGACTTCGACGAACGGTTCGAGCCAGAACAGGCCGCGGCTGCTGGTGCGCACGACCTGGACCGGCTGCCGCAGGCGCTGGCATTCGGCGGCGATCGCCCGTGCTGTGGCGTCGGCGCCGAGACTCAGCGCGGTGGCGTCGCGCGGCACGCAGACCTTGATCGTCATCGCGCGCTCCGCGCCTGCTGCAGCAGGCGATGGACCTTGGTGGCGGTGACGCGACCGAGCAGTTCGCCGTCGAGCATCGCCGCCGGCGACACCGCGCAGTTGCCGAGGCAGTAGACCGGCTCCAGCGTCACCGCGCCGTCGGCGGAGGTTTCGCCGAGCCTGCAACCCAGCGCCCGTTCCACGTTCGCGGTCAACTCGCGGCTGCCGCAGGCCTGGCAACTCTCGGCCTGGCAGAGTTTCAGCAGGTGACGCCCGCGCGGTGCCTGGCGGAAGTCGTGGTAGAAGGAGATCACGCCGTGCACCTCGGCGCGCGACCGGTTCAGTGCCGCCGCGATCGGACCGACGGCGCCCGGCGGCACGAACCCGAACGCCGCTTGCACGTCGTGCAGGATCGGCAGCAGGCTGCCGGGCACGCCGGCCCAGCGGTCGAGGATCGGCTGCAGCTTCGCGGCGTCGGCCGCGGCCAGCGTCGGGCCACCGCGGCGGCCAGCGGGTCGGGGGATCACGGCGTCTTTCTTCACGGTTCGGCAGCGGTCCGCGCTGGCGGAAGGCCTCGGATCCTGGCAGCTTAAATATCGCCGCGCCCTGCTGGCAACCTCCCCGCCGCGATTGCCGCGATTGCCGGGTCGCCGCGGCCCCGGATCGACTCGCACCAGAACTGTTGGTTTGAGTGGACTGGCCGAGCTCGGCTGTAAACCGCCAGCCAGATCGTGGCACTGATGCCTTGCCGGGATCGCAGTCGATCGCGGCAAGGAGAACACCGTGCCCTTCGTGCCGCCCCGATGTCCCAACACCAGCTGTGGCGACGATGTCGGCCGGCGCCATTGCGAGCGCCTTCTGCAGACCTGCGAGGCCGCCGTGGCGCGCTCGCGATGCGCCCGACCGCCGCCGGCAGCACGGCCAGGTCTTTCGCCGATCGCTGCAGGATCGGCATCAGGGCGCCGGGCAGAGCCTGCAGCTCCGCGATCGCAGCGTCGACGGCCGCGAGCTGGGCAGACACGGCTTCGGGGCCAGGGGGAACACCGGATGGCATGCGCCGGGTTTTGTATCAGAAACCACGAGTGCACCCCACGACCCCGCGTGCGTACGATCCTTCTTCGCGTCATGCTGGCGGCATGGATGCCCGCGGTCTGCGGCAGGCCCGCCGCCAGGAGATCGCGCGCCGCGCTGCGCTGCGCACGGCGGCCGGTCGCAACACCGAGACCCTGGCCCGGTGGCGACGGTGCCGGCGCCGGGTCGGCAACTGGCTGCTCGGACTGCTCGCGCCGGCGCTGCTGCGGCTCCTCGCCTTCACGTGGCGCGTGCAGCGCCGAACCGGGCCGGGGTGGCAGCTGCTGACGAGCGACCAACCGTGGCTCGTCGCGATGTGGCACGGCCGCATGCTCACGGGGTTGCCGATGCGGATGCACCGCGGTCGCAGCATCGGCGTGCTCGTGTCGCCGAGCGACGACGGCAACCTCGCGACTCGCGCGCTGCGCCTGTTCGGCTACGTCCCGATCCGCGGCTCGCTGAGCCGCGGCGGCGCGCGCGCGCTGCGCGAGATGACGGACACGCTGCAAGAGGGCCGTCAGCTCGTCGTGACGCCCGACGGGCCGCGCGGTCCACGCCACTCGATGAACGTCGGGCTGCACTGGCTCGCGCGCAAGACCGGCGCGCCGATCCTGCCCGTCGGCTTCGCGTGCGACCGCGCGTGGCGACTGCGCAGCTGGGACCGCTTCACGATCCCGAAACCGTTCGCGCGGCTCGTCGTGAACTACGGCGATCCACAGCCGATCGCTGCGGCCGCCAGCGACAGCGAGCTCGAGGCGCTCGCGGCGAAGCTGCGCACGCGGCTCATCGCGCTCGAACGCGAGGCATTCGCAGAACTCGGCACCGCTCCCGATTTCGATGACGACAGCGAGCCGACGAACTCGGAACCGCGCAAGAAAGAGAACGACCTGGGTTCCCTTGACCAAGGGGACCCAGGTCGCAGCAGTACCGTCGTACCGTGATGGTTGGCTCCGCGCGGAGCCGACGGCGAGGCAGGACTACAGATCCTGCGGCCTGACCGTCTTGCGGCCGTTCGCCTCGGCGCGCCTTTCGGCGCCGGCGATCATGCCGCGGACGGCACTGTCGAGCGCGCCGTAGAAGTCGGACGAGACGTTCGACTTCTTGCACGCTGCCTTCGTTCGGGACTTCGAGATGATGAGGTCGCCGGTCGCGGTCCTCTTGGTGTTCTTCTTGGCAGCCATGGTTTCTCTGTTCGGTGAACTTGTCCGCCGGACTGCAGCGAAAGTGCCACGACGCCCGCGAACTCGCGCGAAGTGTGGCGAGGACGGTTCCGCTGTCAATGAGAAACTCGCGACGAAACTGGCCGCAGGAGGCCGTTCTCGGCGTTTCCCGCGGGCTGCTGCGCGGCGCTGGCCGCCCGTGGCGCACCCGTGTTGCATCGGGGCCGGGGACAGCGTGCAGTATCGAGAAGCCGCTCGCACCTCGTGTTCGGCAGTGGTTCGATGCGACTCGCCAGCTAGAGTGAGGATGCTCCCCTTCCATGAGCTGGCGCCGTATCCTGCTGTTCTCGCTCATCTTCGTCGTTGCGCTCGGCGCATCGACCTGGGGCTACTTGCAGCATTCCGACGCGGCCACGCGGATGTTGCGCAACGAGCTGCGGCGACTGCTCGCGACGCCGTCCAGGCTCGACACGACGAGCATCGATCTCGCTGCAGGCCGGCTGTCGGCAAGCGGGTTGCGCATCGACGATCCAACACGGCCCGGCAAGGCCCTGGTCGCAGTCGAGCACCTGCATGTCGATGTCGCCGGCAATCCGCTGGGCCCGCTGCTGGCGGTGCGCGGCGTCGTCGCCGAGGGCCTCGAGATCGACCTCGGGCCGGATCTGCCCACGCTCGAGATGCTGCTCACCGAAGCCGCGAGACAGCCCGGCGATTCGGCGGCGCCGCCGGACCCGCCTCACGTCGAGGTGCACCGCGGCCGGGCCCGATTCACGATGCGGCCCGGGGTGCCTGCGATCGAACTGCTCGACCTCGAGCTCGAAGCGAGACCGATCGAGGGGGCGCCAGCATGCGCCGAAGTGCTCGGCACGGCGACGCTGCGAGATCTCGCCACGACCGTGCACGTGACCGGCACGATCGACCTCGGCACGCGCGCGGTGCGTCTGATGCTGCGCATCGGCGACATCGACTACGACCGAGCCCAGCTGAACCGGGTCCGCCAACTGACGGGCTTCGAACCCGCGACGTTCGACGCCGCGGCACATCTGCAGGAAATGACGGTGTTGATCTCGCTGCCACCGCGCGCGGAAGCTGACGGGGACGCCGATGCTGGCAAACCTTCGGTCGACGTCGCGTGCGAACTCGACCGCGTGCGCGTGGCGGTGCCCGACCTGCCAGGACTCGTGAAGCAGGCCAGCGTCACGGGCCACCTGACCACGAGAGCAGGCGGCTCCGCGCGCGCCCACTTCCGCCAGGAGACCACGAGCGGCAAGCTCGAGATCCAGGCGGAAGCCCGGCAGCTGTTCGGGACGCCGCACTTCGAGATCCGCGCGAAGGGCAACGACATCTCGCTCGACGACGACGTGCGCGCCGCCTTGCGCACGTTCGCGGTCGGTCGCGAGGTGCTCGCCGCACTGCGGCCGACGGCCGGCCACGCGGATCTCGACCTGTTCCTCTCCGACCCGCAGGACTCGGGCGTCGCCGAACTGGACCTCGTGCTGCGGGACGTCGCGATGTCCTACCACGGCTTCGGCGTGGCCGAAGACCGCGTTTCGTTCCCGCTGCCGCTCGTGGCTGCGCAAGGTCGCGTGCGCTTGCGCGACAACGTCGTGTTGCTCGAGGACGTGCAGGCCTCGATCGACCCGGACGCCGGCGGCGGCAGCGTGAGGATGAACGGGCGCATCGACACCGAAGAGTCGTCGGGCAACGACACGACGTTGGACATCGAGGCCGAGGGAGTCTCCTTCAACACGCATCTGCGCGAAGCGCTGCGCGTGCTGCTCCACGACGACGGCGCGCTCTACGACAAGCTCTCCCCCACGGGCCTCACCGAGGTCGCCGTGCGCGTG
>DASRJH010000182.1:0-4075 GCA_035649575.1 Planctomycetota bacterium | reverse complement strand
GCCACTCCAGGTAGCTCGGCAGGCCGCCCGACACGGCGAGTTCGAGCACCTCGGGCACCCGATACGGATGCAGCTCGGCGAGCCGCGCTCGCAGCGCCGGGGCGGCCGCCGCGGTAGTCTTGGCCACGAGCAGCTGTTCGTCGGCCACGTCGACGCGACCCTCCCAGCGGAAGAAGGACCGCACGCCCGGCACGACGTTCACGCAGGCGCAGAGCCCTTCCTCGACGACGGTGCGTGCGAGCCGGTCCACGCTGAACCCGCCGCTCGCGCCCTCGGCGGGCGCGGTGCAGAGCACGACGACGACAGAGCTCACTTGCCGCGCGCCAACCGTTCGGCCAGCGCTGGATGCAAGCCCGCGGCGAGGATCTTCGCCTGCGTGCGGCGGAAGTCGTAGGCCACGCGATGGATCTCGACGCGGTGGTCGGTGACGACCGCGAAGCTCGCGCGCGGGTCCCCGTCGCGCGGCTGCCCGACGCTGCCGACGTTGACGATGCACGGGCCGTCGAGGCGGAATTCACGTTGCTCGTCGGTCGCCTGCGTGAAGCGGTAGTCGGGGCCGTGCACGCCGGGCCAATGCGTGTGGCCGACGAAACACGGCCGGTCGATGAGCTCGAACAACTGCTTCATCTTGTCGGGCTCGAGGAAACAATCGCTCTTGAGCACGTACTCCATCACGGGGTCGCGCGGCGAACCGTGACAGAACAGGAACCCGTGGTCCTGCTTGCGTTCGGGCAGCGTGCGCAGGAACTCCCACGCGGGCTTGCGCCAGGGCCTGTACCACGAGGGGCGCAGCTGCTCGCGCGTGTAGAACAGGGCTTCTCGGGCCAGCGCATTGAAGTCCTCGAGCTCGTTGAAGAGGCCCCAGTCGTGGTTGCCGAGGATCGTCCACTTGCAGCGCTGCATCACGTGTCGCGTCACGGGCAGCGGATCGGCACCGTAGCCGACGACGTCGCCGAGGCACGCGATCTCCTTGACGCCCAGCGAGTCGATGCGCTGCAACACCGTCTCGACGGCTTCCAGGTTGCTGTGCAGGTCCGAGATCAGTGCCAGCGTCGTCAAGGCCGCCTCACACCTTCGAGCCCAGGGCCTGTTGGACCCTGTTCTCGATGGCTGCTGTCGCGGCGTCCAGCGACATGCGCAGCGTGGCCCCGGCTGCCTTCTTGTGACCGCCGCCACCGAACGAGGCGACGATGGCCTGCACGTCGACGTCGCGCCGCGCGCGCAGCGAGCACTTCACGGTGCCGTCGAGGCGTTCCTTCAGCAACGCGACGACCTCGACGCCTTGCAGCGAGCGCAGCGGCTCGAGCACCGCATCGGTGTCGAACTCGACGCGCGACGCGCGTTCCATGAGCGCCTTGTCGAGCGTCACGATCGCCAACCGCCCGGACAGACGCAATCGGTGTCGGTGCAGCGCCTCGGCCAGCAGCGCCGCCGAATCCGGGTGGTTCTCGCGATACAGACTGTCGTAGACGAGGCTCGCGTCGACTCCCGCAGCGACGAGCTCGCTGGCCATCCCGAACACCTCGGCATCGGCGTTCGAGTAGCGGAACCAGCCCGTGTCCGCGACTAGCGACAGGAAGACGCCTTCCGCGGCCGCCGGTCCGAGCGGCACGCCGAGCTCGCGGAACAGTCGCCGCACGAGCGCGCCTGTCGCCGCCGCATTGACATCGACGTAGCAGACGCTGCCGTCACCCTTGTCGCTGTCGACATGGTGATCGATGACCGCGATCGGCTTGCCGCTCTGCCGCAGACGCTGGCCCAGCACGCCGACGCGCGAGAGTTGCGCACAGTCGAGCAGCACGATCACGTCGAAGGCCGGCAGCGGGTCGTCTCCGCGCGCGTGGCCGAACTTCGTATGTCGCTGCAGGAAGGCGAAGCTCTTGCCGATCGGATCGGGGTTCACGATGACCGGCTGCTTGCCGAGTGCTGTCAACAGGTGGAACAGCGCGACCTGCGCCCCCAAGCAATCACCGTCGGGATTCTCGTGACCAGTCAGCAGGAAACGCTGGTTGGACTTCAGTAGTGCGGCAAACGCGGTCACCAAGGGCTCCGTTGGACGCGGCACTGTATGGCCAGATCGTCTGGACGGCCAGATCGACGCGTGATCGAGCCCTACCCCGATGGCGCCGCTCCGGCATGGCGGCGGCCGCGGCAGACCGCGAACACGGGGCACAGCGACCCCTGCACGAAGTGCTCGAGCGTGCGCTGGAAGCTCGCGCGGGCCGGCACCGCGAGGAAGTCGGCTCGCCCCGAGCGGCACAAGCTGCCGAGGCGGCGATCGCCGAGTGCTCTACCGCCGTGCAGCGTCGCCATGGCGAGCAGCTGAGCCGGGGACAACTCCGGCCAGAAGCGGCAGGCACGTTGCAGTTCCGCGACCATCGAGAAGCCCGCATTGCTCGCGCGTGAATCGGTGCCGAGCGCCACCGGGATGCCCTTTGCGAGCCACGAGGGCACGGGCGGCGGCGTGCGACGAAACCACTCGATCGTGCCGGGACACACCGCGATCGACGCACCGGCGGCCGCGATGCGCGAGGCGTCGCCGCGTTCGAGCTCCTGGCAGTGCACGAGCTGCGTGGTGGCCCGCAGCACCCCGAGCTGCTCGAGCCACCGCACCGCGCCGACACCGGGCGCCCGGAACCCGGCTGGTAGCCGGCCCATTCGCTCGAGCAGCGTTGCAAAGGCTCCGCGCCCCGTGCGCAGGAACTGCTGCTCCTCGGGCACCTCGGCGCAGTGCACCGCCAGGTGCTCGCTGGCTGCCGCGGCCTGCCGGAACAGGTCGGCCGAGACCGAATACGGGGCGTGCGGCGAGAGACCGACCGCGACACGAGCGGTGCCTCGGGGCTCGTGTCTGCGGACAAGACGGACCGCGGCGGGTCCGTCGAGGTGAAAGCCCGTCAGTTCGCGGTAGCAGCGCCCACCGAGCGGCGAACGCTCGAGCACGGCACGGCTGATACCCGTCGAATCGATCTCGCCGACGGCCGTCGTTCCCGTCGCGATCAGATGCTGGATCGACCTGCGCGCGGCGGCGCGTTGTCGTGCCACCGTTTCTTCGCGACGAGCGGCCAGCACGGCAGAGATCCAGGGCACGAAACGGCGTTCGACCCTCGCGAGCGGCTCGATCTGCAGGTGCACGTGGGCGTCGACGAGACCCGGCAGCAGGCAGAGATCCTCGACGCGGCCGCGCGCAGACCGCACTGCGACGATGCGCCCTGACGCGTCCCACACCACCTCGCCCGGTGCCAGATGATGCTCCGCGTCGAGGGCCACATAGCGCGCGGCGATGCGGCCAGCAGCGATGCCGCCAGAATGGGCAGGGACCGCGCGAGCCCGGCTCAACGGCGCACGCTCAGGTGCGCGCGTAGACGCGCAGCGCGCGAATGACGACGTTCGGGAACAGGCCCGTGTTGTAGGTCATCATGAAGCGGAAGCCGGTCGCCGTGTCGACGTTGATTCCTTGGCCCTGCAGCGGGCCGCTGCCGATGCCGTCGCGCCATGGCCGCACGGTCTCGCCGGGCAAGGGCTCGGTGCCCGCCTGGTTGAGGCGCGTGCCTTGGAAGATGATCACGACCGGACCGTTGGGGTCGTTCGCCTTCAGCGTGCCCGGCAGACCCGAATCGGTGTACGTCGTCTCGATGGTGCCATTGCCGTCTTCGTCGACGTCCAATTCGTAGCGCAACCAGGTCGGTGGGAAGATCAGACCCGAAGACCGCCACGTCGAAGTGCAACCCGCACCACTGTCGCGGTCCGTCAATGGACCGCTGTTGACGGTGGGGTTGTAAGCGGGTGTGTGCCCCGTGCCACCGAAGCCAACCGTCGTGTTCGGCGCCTGACAGAAGTAGAAACCCGCCGAGCCGGCGCCGGCAAGTGTGACCTGGTTGAGGGTCGAAAGGAAGACGGAGCCAGTACGACTGCCGGCCCCGCCGCCGGTGTCGACCGTGCCATTGACCGTCACGCTGATGCTCGACTGCAGCAGGAAGGAACCGCCGGAACCACCACCTCCGGGCGACGAGATCCCGTTGTTGATGTCCGGGGCGCTCGGGCTCAGCTGGCTGTCCCCAGTGATGAGGATGCCCGC
>DASRJH010000181.1:0-39580 GCA_035649575.1 Planctomycetota bacterium | reverse complement strand
GCACTGGGCGGGAAGTTCTCGTACCAGGCGTAAGGACGGAAGTAGCAGCCCTCGCCGGACTTCACCCAGTGCGCCGAGTTCGCATCCGGCGTGTATGTGACGCGCAGGTTCGGGCTACCTGCCACCCCGCCGGTCCATCCGTTGCCCTGGATGCCGTCGTTGGACCACGCGATGAACTGGTCGGAGACGATGCCACCCGGGTTCGGGCTCTTGCCGAGGCAGTGCAGCTGGCCCGGGTTGATTCCGCTCGTCGGCTGCATGTACTCGATCGCGAGACCGTAGGTGCCGGCAGTGATCGCGATCGGCGGATTGAACACGACCGGTGATTCGGCGGGTTGTGCGACGACTGTGAGCGTGCCGCTGCCGACCAGCGTCCACGGCGTGCCAGGCGCCGTCGGCGAGATGGTCTCGTTGCCGAGTCGCGTGTTGGGGCACGTGTAGACGTTCACGACCGCTTGGTTGCCGACCTGCGTCGGCACAGGCGGCTGACCCGCACCCTGGTCGTAGGTCCAGGTGTTGATCTGGCTGATCGAGATGTTTCGTTGCAAGACGATGTCCGCGAAGTGGACATCCATCACGTAGTAGAAGCTGCCGACGAACTCATCTCGGTTGGAGAAGGTCCGCGCAGCAGGTGGGGTCGCGCAGGTCTGCGCCACGACAGCGCAGGCAGAACCGAGAAGGACAGCGGTCAGGTGTAAAAGTCTGATCATGGAACTCAGCCTCAGTGTGGAACTCAGCCTCAGGGGAGGAGTGACGAGATGACGGGAAGGGGAACCCGCCAATGGGAACCCCGCCATGGTGAACATGGCCCCTACGCACCGTCAATTCCCTACGGGCAGTGGAAAGTGCCAGGAGTGTCCCAATCCGCCCCGCGCGGCGGCCGCGCCTGCAAAAAGCATTTCCGCTGGAGCGTGCTAGTCGCGCGCGAAGTAGCGGCGAACGGTCCGCCCGCGTCCGGTTGCGTCGGGTTCGCGGACCCTCCTCCGAATTCGCGATCCGGGCAGCCTCGGGTTTCTTCCTGAAGGGGTTTTCCGCATCTTCGTGAGGCCGGCTAAGTCGCGTTCGACTTCGAGCGGCGCGCTCTCCCAGGGGATCGGCGGCAGGAACGGCAGCAGAAGGCGCGGTGGCCACAGCCGCACGCCGAGAGTCAACTGCAGGAAGTGCAGCTCGACGCCTTCCTCGAGCGCGAGCGTCGCTCCGAGCGGCCAGGTGTCGAAGCTGACGCCCGTCCTCGACGGCGACCATCCCGCGTCGAGCCACGTGTAGTCCTTGCCGACCGCGTTGTGATCGAACGCGAACGCGAGCTCCGGCAGCTCGCGCACGAGCTCGCGCACGAACGTGTTGCTGTTGGGGCCCGGCCAGGCCTCGTAGCCACCGTTCGCGTAGTGCGGATCGAGCACCACGGTGACGGCCGCGATGCGTTCGGCGACACGCCGCGCGCTCTCGCCGGTGACGACGCGGTGCACGCGGACCGCCTCGGCGCTCCACCGCCAGTCGCAGTAGGCCTCGCGCGCGGAGATCGTGTCGCAGCGAGCGCCCGAATGCGCACCGACCACCTCGGCCCGGATCCAGTGCCCGTCGTTGCCGCACTTGACGTCGACCCAGGTGTGCTCGGCGAAGCGCGAGTACCACGGCATCGAATCCGGAATGCCGGCGCTCTTGACCGCGGCCACCCACGCCTCTGCGCGCGGCAGTTCCGAGGGGCGGGCCACAGCACAGGCTCCCGCAAGCTGGATCAGGGCGAGCGCGGTGACGCGCAGAGTGCGCATGCTGCGATGCTCCCGCGCTCGGCGCCGGGATTCCACTTCGCGGCGATCGAGAACGGATGCGCCGGGCGCGTCGCTACGCGTCGGCCACGCGCAGCCTCGCGTGACTGCGCCACTCGTGAGCGACGTCGCGCATCAACAGCGCCGAGTCGAACGCCACGGACCCCGCCGGGAACCGCGCCGCATCCTGAAACCAGCTCGACTCGACCTCTTCGACCGCGAGCGGCTCGACACGCCAGCCGTGGCTCACGAGCTCGAGGCAGTCGAAGCACTGCGGATCCTTCGCTGGCGACCAGCCGAGCGCGCCCTGCTCGAAGAACGCCGACGCAGCAGCGACGTCCGGGAACACGGACGTCTTTGGCATCTCCGCGGCCCGCCGGCCGCGCACCGCGATGCGCGTGTCGCCGTCCTCGCTGCGCAGCGCCACGGCGACCTCGTCCGCGGTCTCGCGCACGTCGAAGCGAGCGCGATGGTGCGTTCCCGGAAAGAAGCGGCCGCCCACGAATGCGTTGAGCGCCGAAGAAGTGTCGCGCCGCAGGACGAACACGCCGCGCTGCGGCCCCGCCGGTGTGTCCCGCTCGACGGCGACGCGGTGCGCCGCGTTCTCCGAGCGCAAGCCGAGGAAGGACGGCACGAAGCGCGGCCGTTCCTGCGCGAGCCGGATCAGGCACACACCGGCCATGCCGAAGCCCCCCACTGTCTGCACGCGGAACGGCCGCGGCAGCTGCGCTTGCAGCACGTCGGCCTGGACGCGGAAGTTCACGAGCACGCGGCGCTCGATCAGTCCCTGGACGACGGGGAGGAGCATGGGTCGGACGGACAACGACCGTATCCGCCACCGACTTTCGCGCCGATGGCTGCGGCGAGCTCCAGCTCGGCCGCGACGATAGCCCCCGCCACAGCGTGCGTCACTGGGCCGTCACGCGCGCCGCACCACGCAGCCGCGCCGTCGGCACGCCGCGCGTCTTGGCGAGCGGATCGACGACCCAGCGGAAGCCGCCGACGTCGCTGAAGAACACATAGTCGCGGTGCTCGGCGATCCACTTCGTCCACGCCTCGGCCAAGGCACCGGCACCGGGCCCGTCCGGCGCGTAGCGCTCGAGCAGCGCGCGCGCCTTCGCCGCGTCGTCGCCGCCGGCGCCGAGTGCCTTTTCGCAGCGCGCGAAGAACGCGGGATCGCGGTTGCCCACGCCCCACGCTCGCAACACGGCGTCGACCTCGAAGCGGCTGCTGCCGTTCGCGACCAGGAACGGCAGCACTTCGTCGAACCGCTTGCGCCGCGCGTCCTCGGCAAGGTCGGCGAGCTCGACCACGACGTGCCCGTCGAACCAGGTCTGCAAACCCTCCTCGCTCGCGAGCCCGGCCTTGCCCTTCTCGCGCGGCAACACGAACCGCTTGCGCGTCTTGAACCCCGACACCATGCGCGTCACGGGGCGATCCTCCTTGCAGCGCGCCGCGTAGACGATCGCCGCGAGCAGCATCGCGTCCCCGGCGTCGTTGAGCTGGGCCGGACTCTCTTCGAAGCCGAAGTGCACGAGGAAACCCTGGCGCCAGAACGCCGCGGCGGTCACCGTCTTGTGGTTCTGGCCGCCGCAGAACACCTCGACGTCGGGCGCGTCGAAGCCCCAGTCGTAGGTGCACCAACCGGAGTTGCCGCTGTCAGAGCCGTCGACGAGCGGGATCAGGTCGACGGTTTCCTTCCCGGGGAACTCGTCGCGCCATGCTTCCGGCACCGGCATCGCTTTCGGCTTGCCCGGGAACGGCGCCGGCGTCTTCCAGATCGCGTGTTCGCGCAGCCCGTGCGCGAACGGGTCGAGGCACGTTCAACCGGCGCCGCCGAACACGTCCCACGCGACCGCCGTGTTGAGGCCGGCGCTGCCGAGCAGCACGAGCGGAGTGTGCCACGACTCGAACGCGCCGAGCGGCGACTTGCTGCGATCGACGTCCTGGCTCCAATGCCAGTCGAGCAAGACGACGTCGGCGTCCGCAGCCATCGCGGGCGCGAACTTCTCGTGCGTCGTCGCGCTGACCTTCGCGAACCGCGGCGTCAGGAAGTCGGTGAACTCGCGGGCCCGCTCCGCGTGCTTCGCCTCGCCGACGAACAGGAGCCGCTGCGGCAGACGTTCGGGAGCCTGGGCGGCGATGGCAACGGCGAACGTGAGGACGATGGTTTGTCGCATGAGGTCTCCGAACCGGAAGCATGCCACACGATGTCCGCGACCGCTCGTCAGAGGTTCCAGCTCGCACCGGCATCGAGCAGTTCGACGTGCACCCCGGGGACCGGGTCGCCACCGTTCGGTGACGACGAGCGGGCGTCGCTGCCACGGCGCGAGCTCCACGGTGATCGTCGCCGGCGCCGCGCCGGGGCTGCCGAACACGGCAGGATCGCCTTGATGTTCCGGCCAGCCCGGGGCCACCGCGATCCGGTGATCCGATCCACGCCGCCGCGGATCGGGTAGCATTCATGCCATGAGTGGCGTGCGCGCAACAGTCAAGAACGGCCGGCTGGTGGTCGACGAGCCGACCTCCCTGCCCGAGGGTACGGTGCTCGACCTCGTGGTCGACGACGAGGGCGACGATCTCGACGCCACCGAGCGCGCACTTCGCGACGAAGCTCTGGTGAAGGCGTGGCGGCAAGCCCAGTCGGGACTGGGGCGCCCCGCACAAGACGTGCTCAACGACCTGCGACGGCGTTGATGGAAGTCATCGTCGTTCCGGATGCGGAACTGCAGATCCGCACGATCGATGGCTGGTGGCGCGAAGAATCGCCTGGCCGCACCGGCACTCTGCCGAGACCGTCAGGCCAGGTAGACCAATCGCCGGTCACTCGATGACGGCGCTCGCCGTCGCCCCGGCGCGCACGGTCGCCGTGCCGGTGCGTTCGACGACCTCGCCGCCGTTCGCGGGCCACAGCCGGACGCGCCAGCGCACCTCGCCTGCGCGTCGCACCGAGCAGGCACCCGGAGCATCTGCGCGGTGATGGCCGTGCGCGAGCAGTCGCCACGAAGCACCGTCGTGCACGTCGATCTCCCAGGCACCCTCGGGCCACGCCGCGGGCAGCGCGAACGAGAGCCGGCCCGATTGCACAAGCCGCAGCGTCACGCGGGCATCCGCGCCGGGCGCTGCCGTGAACCACGCTTCGCCGAACAGCTCGTCGTGCGGCACGTAGACGCGCAGCGGCACGTTCGGCGTCACGCGCTCGAGCCGGAACGTCATCTCGCCGCCGAAGCGGACCGCACCCGTGTTCGGCGTGTAGTTCTGCCGCTTGCCGGCGGCGTCGACGAAGTAGCTCTGCTCGGTCTGCGAGTCGAGCAGGACCAGCGCGGTGCGGCCGGCCCACTCGGCCAGGTCGGCGGCCGGCAGCGCGCTCGCGTCGACCGTGCAGACGAGCGCGACCGCGGGCCACAGTTCGATCCGTTCGGTGTGTTTGCCCGCGTCCGCTGGCAGCGCGAACACGTGCTCGGCACAGAGGCCGTCGGACGCGCGCACCGTCGCACGGTAGCGGCCGGGCCGCAGGCTCGTTGCAGTCGCCGCGCCGAGCGCGAGCTCGGCCCGGATGTAAGGCCCCTCGTAGCTGGCCGTGTTGCCGTGCAGGCGCCGCAGCGCGACCTCCGTCGGCGAGACCGGCGCACCCCTGCGACCGTCGACGACCTCGAGCGTGAGGTCGACGAGAGGGCCGTCGAGCCGTTGCAGCGTGATGACCTCACCGTCGCGGCGCGTCAACGCGCGCGGCTGCTCGATCCGCCACGCCGTCTGCGGGTCGGGCGGTCGGACCCAGAGGTCGACGTGGCTCGCGACCGCGTCGGGGAACGCAAAGACGCCGTCGGCGCCCGTGCGTTCAGGCGTGCTCGGGCAGTGCACGCCCTTCGCGATGCCGAGGTGCAGGGCCACGCCCGCGACGGGCTGGCCGTACTGGTCGACGACGCGGCCGGTGACCGGCGCGCGCAACTCGACGACGAAGTCGTGCGCGATCCGGTCGCCGTCCGGCGGGATGTCGGCCAGCGCATGGGTCAGCGGCACGCCGCCGCCTTCGACGAGGAAGTACGCTTGGTCGCTCTCGTAGGTGTGCGCGGGCAGCTCGTAGCGTCCGTCGTCGCCGGTCGTCGACGAGACGTCGTCGCCGCGCACCTTCACGCCGGGCAGCGCCGTGCCATCGGGCGTCGCGACCTTGCCGTGGAACGCGACCCGGCGCTGCCTCGTCATCGCAACGGTCACGGGTGCTTCGCCGCCGGCCGCAGGATCGACCTTCGCGAAGTTGGAGACCCAGCCCTGCTTGTCCGCGGCGACGATGATCGCCTCGACGGAACTCTGGTCCTGGTTGGCGTCGCGCACGCTCGGGTGCTGGCGCCGCGGCAGGTTGGCGAAGCGAGCATGCCCGGATGCGTCGGTGCGGCGGAGCCACAGGGCCTCGAGCTCGGCGAGCGCCGGCAGCCAGTGGGACGTCCACCTCGGCTCCCACATCGGTGCGAGCCCGATCGGTTTGAAGTACGGCGTCGCCACCACCTGCGCGTCTGCGATCGGCACGCCGCCCGCATCGACGACCGTCACGTCGACGCCGCCTCCCGGCAGCAGGCGGATCTCGACCGGGTCGAGGTGGTCCTGACCGGCGGCGAACGCGAGCTTCGCCCAACCGACGCCCAACGCACCGACGGCCGCGAGCATCCACGCCCCGTCTCTGCCGGCCGACAGCCGGTCGGCGAGCGCGAACTGGCCGCCGGGCTCGGCGAAACCGACGGTGCGCCCGCGGAACATTGCGCAGGTGCTGCCACCGCGCGAGGGATCCCAGGCGAGCAGCCGAACGCGCGCCCGCAACGGTGAACCGTCGGCTTCGACGACGCGGCCCGCGACGGCGACGCCGCGCTCGAGCCGGAACGTGCCGAGGTCGAGCCGGTCGTCGGCGATCGCGTTCTGTTGGTCGCCGCCGATCTCCATCTCGCGCACCGCGTAGCCGGGCGCATCGGCCAGCGCGAACGTGTACGTGATCCAGGCATAGGGACGCGGCACGGTGAGCGCGAACGTGCCGTCGGCGATCGCGTCGGCAGACAGCGGAGGGGCAGAGGAGTGCTCCCACAGGTTCAGCAGCCGGATGCGCGCGTTCGCGGCGGGCACGTCGTTGGCGAGGACGATGCGGCCGACGACCCTGCAGGTGCGTTCGGCCGGCGTCGCCGGCGCGCGCTCGGCAGCGGGACTGGCCGCGGCGGTCGCCGGCTGCGCAGTCAGTGCGTCGGCGGGCTTGGCCGCGAGCGCGCCGCGCACGGGTTCGGCGCGGTCCGCGGCCTGTGCATCGCGGACGGGACCAGGTGCCGGCGCCCACGGTTGCCAGGCGACCACACCGAGGCACAGGCAGGCGGCGAGAGCGAGCACGACGTGTTTGGAGCTCATGACGGCAAGGGTGGCGGCGGTGGTCAGAGCGAGCGGAGATGCCGCGGTGATCAGGTGCGGGTGGGCGATCGGCACGAGCGCCATGAGCCACGCACGGCGTTCGCCGGTGCGGCGGTCGAGGCGCTCGCGCAACTCGGCGAGCCCGCGCTGCAGGTGGGTCTTGACGGTCGCGACCGGCAGTCCGAGCCGCTGCGCGATCGCGCGTGGCGGCAGGTCGTGCCAGAAACGCAGCACGAGCGCGCGCCGGTAGGGCTCACCGAGCTGCAGCACGGCCTCGGCGACGAGGCGATGGGTCTCGACCTGCGCCAGCACCTCGTCGACGGCCGGTGCGGGAGTCGGCGGCAGCAGGTGGTCGTGCCGGTGCTCCCGGCGGGCGTGGTCGCGCAACCGCCGCCGCGCCAAGTTCTGCACGACGCGCGTGAGCCATGCCGGGCGGTTGGCCGGCGCCGGCCGCGCCGCGAGCGCGGTCGCGAACGCGTCCTGCACGACGTCGTCGGCGCCGTCCGTCGACCGCAGGATCGAACGCGCGAGCGCGCGCAGCGCGCGGCCCTGGCCCTGCAGGGCGGCGGCAGTCTCGTCGTTCGGGTCGGCCATGGTCGTTTCGGCGGTGCGGGGCACCGGGAACATGATCCCGCGAAAGCCGCATCGGATTCACGGAATCCGCCACGCGCGTGGGTTGGTCGATCCGCCCGCCCCGCGCCGACCTGCCGCCCCCCCTCTACATGCCGCACCCCTCCCGATGACCCGCCGCCGGTTAGAGCCACGCTTCCTCGAGCTCCGCACCCGGAATCCGCGCGCTTCTGAACCCGATTGCGCGCGTTGGGGTAAGTAGGCAGCGTGATGTCGTCGACCACGAACCCGCACACCGCCGAGCAGCTGTTCGCGCGCTACCGCGACGCGGGCGATCTCGCCGCGCTGGCAGCGGTGTTCGACCTGGTCGCAGGCCACCTGCTGCTCGTCGCCGGGCATCTGGTGCGCGACGGCGCGACTGCCGAGGATCTCGTGCAGACGACGTTCGTCGAGGCGATGCGGCACGCCGGTCGCTTCGACGCGCGGCGGCCACTCTTGCCGTGGCTCGCGCAGATCCTGACGCATCACGCGCGCAAGCTGCACCGCCGCGAGCGGCGCGGCGAGCCGGCGCGCGGCGGCGGCTGTTCGGAACGCAGCGCCGCCGACATCGTACTCGACCGCGAGACGATGGCCGCCATCGAAGCCGGGCTCACGGCCCTGGCGCCGCGCTACCGCGAAGTGCTGACGCTGCGCCTCGTGCACGAGCTGTCGCCGGCCGCGATCGCGCACGCGATCGGCTGCCCGCCCGAGACCGTCAAGACGCGTCTCAAGCGCGGGCTCGAGCAGCTGCGGCGGCATCTGCCGGTCGGGCTCGCGACGAGCCTCGCGGTGATGCTCGCGGCGGGGCGCGGGCTCGCCGCGGTGCGCGCCGACGTGCTGCGTGCTGCCAAGGAGCTCGCGACGAAGGCGACGGCGAGCGGCGTCGCCGCCGGTGCGGGCGCGATCGTTCTCGGAGGACTCCTGATGAAACAGTTGCTGTTGCGGGCCACGGTGCTCGTGGCGGTCGCATTGCTCGGCTGGTGGGGTACGGTCGCGTGGGCCGGAGGTGCCGTGCCGTCGCCGCGCCTCGCCCCGAGCGGTCCCGCAGTCGCCAGCGCGGACCTCACGCGCGAGCCAACGCAGGCTCCACCGGCCGAGCGCACCGCCGCGTCGGCTCCCGCCGCGGAACCGGCAGGCATCGTGTTCTTCGGCCGCTGCGTCGCCGCCGCCACGGGCACGCCGCTCGCCGGCGTGCAGGTGAGGGTGTGGCGCTACCCGGCGGCCCGCGACCGCCAGCGCATACCCGAAGATCTCGAGGTGACCTGGCACGCGACCTCGGATGCGGCAGGCGCGTTCCGCTGCGTGTGCGAACCGGGTCAGGATGAGCTGATCGTGCAGGCCGGCGGCGAGCAGCACGTGCCCCGCATGCGCGTCCTCGGACCATACGACGCACCGCGCGAAGTCGATCTCGGCGACGTGCCACTGACCGCGGGTGTGCGGTTGGTCACGCGACTCGTCGACAGGCGAGGCAGCCCGGTTCCCGACGCGGGTGTCGGGGCGGGCATAGATTGGCGCGACAACGCCGGTCACGCACTCTTTCTCAAGTGCTTCGCGCAGGTCCGCAGCGACGCCGGCGGACGCATCGTCTGGCCGCACCTTCTGCCTCCCGGTCGTTACCGCATCCGCTGGGAAGATGGTCGCGCGCTGCCCGCAGAACGCGAGACTGCGTGGATGGAAGTGCCCGCGTCGCCAGCCGCACAGGAGAACGTGCTCGTATGGCCCTTCGAGGACGTGGCGCACACGATCCGCGGCAGCGTCGCCGACGAATCGGGCCGCCCGATGCCGGGGCTCGACGTGGGCGCCGAAGGCGGCGGCACGCGTGGCAACGCCGAGACGCGCACCGATGGAACGTTCGTGATGCCGCGCGTCGGTCCGTTCGATCCGGAACGGCGCGGGCCAGTGTGCTTCGGCCTGCCGCGGCCTGCCGAGGGCTTCGAGCTGGTCGGCGAGCCCACCTGCAACTGGGGCGATCACGACGTGCGTCTCGTCGTGAAGCCGGCCGCCACGCTGGTCGTGCGCGCCGTCGATGCCGTGACCGGCGATCTCGTACCCGACGTGCACGTCGCGTGCTGGGCGCACCTCGACGACGCGGCGACATCGATCGCGTGGGTCAGACCGACCACGTGTGCCGTACAGCCCGACGGCAGCGTGCACCGCAAGCTCGCGCGGTGCGTGCACGACGTGCAGGTGTTCCCCAAGGACACGCGCTACGGACCGAGCCTCAAGCTCGTCTGGGATCCGCGCGACGGCAGCGAGCTGACCGTACCGTTGGCGCGCGTGCGCAGCTGCGCCGTGCGCGTCGTCACGACGGACGGCCGGCCCGTCGCCGGCACCGAGGTCTGGACGCTGCAGCCGATCGAAGCGGTCGCGGGCACCCCCGCGGCATCCGGTTGGCGCGAGGTCGACGGGATGCCGGACCCCGAGATGCTGCGGCTCGACCCGACGACGCGGTGGGCGCGGCAATACAGCCCCGACGATGCGCCGCTCGGCACGGCGTGCACCGACGCGGACGGTCGTGCGACGGTCGTAGTCAGAGACGGCATCGATGTCGTCGTCGCGGCACTCGGTCCGGGCCACGTGCCGAAGGCGATCGTCGGGCGAGCGACCGGCGACGAGATCGAGCTCGTCGTCGCGCGCGGTGCTTTGATCCGCATCGAATTCTCGCCGGCGGAGATCGCGGCGCGGCTGGGGCCGGCCCCGTACAAGGCGCGCCTCCGGTCGCTCGGCGCGAAGAACCTGAACGAGCGCGGCGCGGTCGTGTGGGTGCAGCGCGTGATCGGCGATGACCCGAACCTGTGGGAGGTGGTGGCGTCGGTCGATCTCGACGGCAGCGACCGATGCACGTGCGGCGGGCTCGCAGCGGGCGAGTACCAGCTGTACCTGAGCAACTACATGCAGTCCGGCTCGCCCGACGGCATCCTCGTCGGCCGCGTGCTCGGCCGTATGTCACTGCGCGACGGCGAACAACGCACCGTCGCCGCGGACCTGTCGGCGCTGGCTACGGGGCGCCTCCGCGGCCGCGTGCTCGTCAACGGCGCGCCGTGGGTGGGCAGCGGCACCGCCTCCTCGCACCCGGGCGCCGGCACGCGCGGCCTCGTCGACGACGCGCTGGTCGAGATCGCGACCGATGCGCGCGGCGAGTTCGACGTCGAGGTGCCGGCGGGCGAGTACCGGCTGCGTCTCGACTACCGGAGCGGCGCCGGCAACGCGGGCTACTGGCGTCCGCCGGAACGCGCCCGCGTCGTCGCCGGGGCGACCACCGACGCCGTGTTCACGGCGCGCTTCGTGACGGCGCGAGTTCGGATCGTGCATGCGACCGGCGAGCCAGCGGTCGGGCTGACCGTCACGATGGACTGCACCGCGGAGCCGAAGGGATGGCAGTGGTGGACGACCGACGCGGACGGCTGGATCACGATCGAGTACGTGCAGCAGGTGCCGTTCACGCTCGTGGTCGCAAACCCGGACGGGCCGATGCGCGCCGGCCGACGCGCGACCAGCGCAGGTGACGCCGTGCTCGGTCCGTTCCAGATCCCACCCACCGGGGACCGCGCCGAGTTCCGCGGCGTGCTGCCCGAAGGATGGCGATGAGCCTACGAACGCCCGGCAACCGTCACGCGTAGCTCTGGTAACCGGGTTCGTAGACGTGCGTGCGGATCCACGCGAGCAGGTCGCCCGGCGGGTCGACCGTCGCGAGCCCCTGCGCGAACGCGAGCTCGGCAACCTCGGCGGCGATGTGCGCCGAGACTTCGCGGATGCGTTCGAGCGGCGGATACAGACAGCCGCGTTCGAGATCCTGCTGGCGCACCTGCCGGGCCAGCGTCTGCGCGGCGACGGCGAACATCTCGCCGGTCACGCGAGTGCTGCCGCTCGCGACGATGCCGAGACCGACGCCCGGGAAGATGTAGGCGTTGTTGCCCTGCCCCGGCACGTGCTCGCGGCCCTCGTACGTGAACGCGGGGAACGGACTGCCGCTCGCGAAGAGCGCGCGGCCGCGGCTCCATGTGTATGCGTGCTCGGCCGTGCACTCGGCCTTGCTCGTCGGGTTCGACAAGGCGAACACGACGGGCCGTTCGTTGTGGCGCGCCATCGCCTCGACAACCGGCTGCTTGATCGCCTGCGGTTGGCCCGACACGCCGATCAACACCGTCGGCTTCAGCAGTTCGACCGCGCCGAGCAGGTCGGCGACGGCGCCCGGCGGCTCGTGCGCGTAGCGCTGCTTGTGATGGTTCAGGTCCTTGCGCGCGGCGGTGACCAGGCCCTTCGAATCGACGAACCAGCACTGCTTGCGCGCGGTCGCAGGTTCCACGCCGAGTTCGATCAGCATCGACACGAACAGGTCCGCGGTGCCGATGCCGGCCTCGCCGGCGCCGACGAACAAGAGCCGCTGATCGGTCAAACGCCGCTGCGTGAGACGCAGCGACGCGAGCACGCCCGCGACCGCGACCGCGGCGGTGCCCTGGATGTCGTCGTTGAAACAGCAGGCCGTGTCGCGGTAGCGCTCGAGCAGGTCGAACGCGACGTGGTTCGCGAAGTCCTCGAACTGCACGAGCGCACGCGGATAGACCTCGGAGACCGCGTCCATGAACTCGGCCAGCAGCGCGTCGTACTCGGCGCCGCGCAGCCTCTTCCGCCGCAGGCCGACGTAGAGCGGGTCCTCGCGCATCGCGTCGTTGTCACAGCCGACGTCGAGCGTGATTGGCAGGCACTGGTGCGGCTGCACGCCTGCGCAGACCGTGTAGAGCGTGAGCTTGCCGACCGGGATGCCCATGCCGTGCGCGCCGAGGTCGCCGAGCCCGAGGATGCGGCTGCCGTCGGTCACGACGATCACGCGGATGTCGCGCTCGGGCCAGTTGCGCAGCACGTCGCTCACGTGGCCGCGGTCGTCGGCGCTCACGAACAGACCGCGCGTACGCTGGAAGAAGTAGCCGTAGCGCTGGCAGGCCTCGCCGACCGTCGGCGTGTAGACGATCGGCAGCAGTTCGCTGATGTGCTGGCAGAGCAGCCGGAAGAACAGCGTCTGGTTGCGTTCGGCCAGCGCGGACAGCACCTGGTAGCGCTCGAAGTCGGATGCCTTGCGGCGCAGCGCCTGGATGTTGCGGTGCAGCTGCGCCTCCTCGTCGAACACGCCCGGCGGCAGCAGGCCGCGCAGGCCCAGCGCCTCCCGTTCGCTCGGGGTGAAGGCGGTGCCCTTGTTGAAGCGGGGGTCGTGCAGCAGGTCCAGGCCACGACGCTGCGGCAGGGCCAATGAGTGAGCGAGCTCCGGTGTGGTCATTGGGTCGCGTGGAGAGTGTGAGGGTTTTTCAACCAACGAGACAGACTAGCGTGGGAAGGGCCCCGATCCGCGCGGGCACCGGCCGATGTGCTGTATCGGGACGAAGTGCCGCGGTTACTGACTCGGAGTTATCCGATGTCACCGGATCTCCCCCCCGTGTGCCGGCGGCGGCTGCGGTTACACCAGCACGCAGACGGAGACATCAACAACGTGGTGCCCAGGCCGCGTGCAATGCGCCCGCGGTGATCGCGTCGTGCGAGGCGTGCCACACGGCGCGGCCTTGCTCGAACAGGATCGCCTGCGGCGACTCGTGTGTCACTCGGCAGCGCTGTGCGATGGCGCGCGCGGTCGGCCGGTCGGCGATCACGTCGACGAACAGCGCAACCGCGTCGGGCAGCTCGGCCCTCCACTGTTCGTATTGCTCGCGCGCCGCAGAGCTGATCGGGCACACAGGGCTGTGCTTGAAGAGCAGCACACGCGGGTGCTGCTGCAGCGCTCGGTCGAACGCGGCGAGATCGTGCAGGACCTGCTCGGGCATCTCTGCATCATCGTAGCGGGCATGGCATGGCAGCGTCTGGGGACTGATGGTTTGCGTGGACACGCCACCGTGACGCACAAGCAGTAGAAGGCTTACTGGCGCTAACATGCAACGGGCAGTGGCAGCTCCACCCAAACCATCAGTTCAGGAACGCCCGATCCCGCGAGAAGCGATAGCCATGGTCAGCATCGACGAGGTCGCGCGCATGGCGATTGAGCTCCCGGACGTCACCACCGGCACGTCGCATGGCAACCGGACGTGGGTGGTTGGTCGTACCGCGTTTGCCTGGCAGCGACCGTTCAGCAAGGCCGATCTGCGCCGATTCGGCTCAGCACCGGTGCCGACGGGGCTCATCCTCGCTGCCCGAGTGGCGGACCTGCGTGCGAAGGAAGCGGTTCTCGCCGAAGGGATCCGCGGTGTGTTCACGATCCCCCACTTCGACAACTACCCGGCAGTGCTGATCCAGCTCGAGGTCGTTCCGAAGCGAGCGTTGCAGCAGCTCTTGTCGGACGCGTGGTTGGCGTGCGTGCCGTCGGCGGTGGCCGAGCGCTACAGCGTTCGCGCTCGCAAACGGCGCAAGTGAACGCGATCACCGCTGCGCAGCGCATCGAGGATCCGGCCACCGCCATTGCTACCGCGAGACTCGCAGGTTCAGGCGAGACCACCGAGCAACAGCCAGGTCGACCGCGAGGACATCGGCGACATCATCCCAGATCGCTCGGGGACTGATGGTTTGCGTGGACACGCCACCGGGACGCACAATCCGTTGGGACTCACGGGTGTGAACATGCACCGGGCAGTGGCAGGTCCACTCAAACCATCAGTTCCGATCGCTCGCGGCCGCGTCGGTTCGGGTGTTCCTCCGCGGCGATGGCTTGGTGCCCCCGCCGCCGCGCGCCCTGCGGTTCCCGGTGCGCTAGACTCCCGCCCATGCGCACGACCTCCTCTCTGTTGCTCCTCGGCGCCGCGCTCGCAGCGCAAGCGCCTCCCCCATCACCCACGTTCGGGGAACCGGTCCGGCTCAAGGCCGGCGACAAGTTCCTCGGTGAGAACCGCTGGTTCCCGTCGCCTGTGTTCCAGGACATGAACGGCGATGGCCGCGCCGACGTCGTCGTCGGCGACCTCGCCGGTCACCTGACCATAGCACTGCGCGAGGCCAGCGACGGCCCGCCCGCGTACGCGGCCGAGACGAAGCAGATGGCCCTCGACGGGAAACTGCTCGACTTCCACAACTGGTGATGCATCGGCATGAGTCCACAGTTCGTGGACTTCGACGCCGACGGCAAGCTCGACATCGTCGCCGGCACCTTCGACGGCTCGCCGCACCTCGCGCGCGGCGACGGCGTTGGCTGGAACCAGCCCGAACAGATCCTCGACGCGACCGGCAAGCGCATCGTGCTGAACGCGTTCTGGAACTTCGACACGAAGAAGTGGGACAGCAGCACCGACGGCAACGTCGAGGGCGAGAAAGGCGAGGAAGGACACTTCACGTCCGCGGTCGCGTTCGACTGGGACGGCGACGGCGATCTCGACCTGCTGCTCGGCGACCACCGCAGCGGTCACATCTATCGCCGCGACAACGAAGGCACCGCGAGCAAGCCCGCGTTCGGCAGGAAGAACCTGCCCGTGCTCGCCAGCGGCAAGCCGATCGACGTGCGCGGCACGGTCGCGACGCTGCGTCTGTTCGACTGGAACCGCGACGGCCTCGCCGACCTGCTGGTCAGCGGCATGGGCGACGCGTACCAGAACGATGAAGGCGGCGGCATCTACCTGTTCGTCAACACGGGCACGAAGACCGACACTCGTTTCGCGGCGCCGATCGAGTTCGTAGCGCCGAGCAAGAAGGGCACGGTCGGCGAACCGACGCGTCCCGACTCCGGCTTGTATGCGGACGCCGGCGACATCGACGGCGACGGCGACTTCGACCTGATCGTCGGCGGCTACTCGCACTGGACGCCGACGCCGCCGAAGCTGACCGACGAGCAGAAGGCGCGCGTCGCCGAGCTGACCAAGGTCATCGACGAAGCCGACAATAAGCTCGACGCGCTGAACGACGAGATGAACAAGCTCGTCAATGCGGTCCCCGAGGCCGAGCGCGCGAAGAAGTTCACCGAGATCTACGCCAGCAAGAAGGACGTGCGCGCCGCGATCATGAAGGAGCGCACGCCTGCCCTCGAGGAGCGCGAGAAGATCGCGCCGGGTCCGAAGCGGATCTCGTACGTGTGGCTGTACGAGAACAAGTCGGCCCCAGCGAAGTCGAACTAGCGAAGCGCGGGCGCCGCATCGAGCAGCCTCTCCTCGCGGCGATCGTATGCGGCAGGGCAAAAGCGAGCGCGCGCGGCGCCGCTGCATGTCCGTGCCTATGATCCCGCCCGTGAGCGCGGCCGATTCCACAGCCTGGACCATGATCGTCGCGGCGGGCGCAGGCGAGGAATCCGCGCGCGAGCGCTTCGCGCGCACGTACGGCGCCGTGATCCGCATGTACCTCGCGGCGCGGTGGCAGCTGCCCACGACTCACGAAGCCGTCGATGACGGCACGCAGGAGGTCTTCGTGCAGTGCTTCAAGCCGGCCGGCGCACTCCAGGGCGTCGATCCCGCCGGCCCCGCACGCTTCCGCTCCTACCTCTACGCCGTAGTGCGGCACGTCGCCGACCGCATCGAGCGCACGAACGCAGTGCGGCGCACGCCGCAGGAGCCGAGCGGAGCGGGCCTCGACGACCTCGCGCGCAACGAAGCGACCCTGTCGCGCGTGTTCGACCGCGCGTGGGTCGGCATGGTCACGCGCGGCGCGTGGCTGCTGATGGTACAGCACCTCGACGGCACCGCGACCGGGCGCGACCGCGTCCAGATCCTCGACCTGCGCTTCAAGGATGGGCTCACGCCCGCGGAGATCGCCCAGCGCCTCGGGCTCGAGACCGACTACGTCTACCAGCAGCTCCGCAACAGCAAGCGCGACTTCCGCACCGCGCTCCTCGAAGTCGTCGGCAGCTACCACCCCGGGGCCTCGAAGGACGAGGTCGAGGCGCGATGCCTCGATCTCGTGGGCTTGTTGTGAACGCCGCGCGGATTCTGCGGCCCGCGCGACCAAAGCGCCGCTCTGCAGTGAGTACACGATCCGGACGCACGCGCCGAGGCGGCGCCGAACGATGACGGAACCGAGCGACCTCGACAGCCACCTCGACCGGCTCATGGAGTCGGCCTACGACGCGCTCACGCAGCGCGCCGAGGAACGGCAGCGGCGCGCCGACGTGCGCCCGCCCGAGCCCGACCTGCCGGCCGCGATCGGTCCCTACCCGGTGTCGGGGTTGCTCGGGCGCGGCGGCACGAGCTACGTCTACCGCGGGCGCGACCCCGAGCTGGGCCGCGAACTCGCGATCAAGGTGATCGACCAGCGGTACGAGCCGGACAGCGCGCTCGGCAAGCGCTTCCTCGACGAGGCGCGCATCTGCAGCCAGCTCTCCCATCCGGGCATCGTCCCGATCCATGCGATCGGCCAGCTCGAGGACGGCCGCCCGTATTTCACGATGCGGCTCGTCGAGGGGCAGACGTTCGGGGCACTGCTCGACGCGCGCGCGAACCCCGACGACCGCCTCCAGCAGTTCCTCGAGATCTTCGCGCGCGTCGTCGAGACGATCGCGTTCGCACACGCGCGCGGCGTGGTGCACGGCGACCTCAAGCCCGGCAACGTGATGGTCGGCGCGTTCGGCCAGGTGCAGGTCATGGACTGGGGGTTCTCGCGCGTCGTCGACGGCGCCGCGGGCGGCACGCCGGGCCGCGGCATGGGCACGCCCGCGTTCATGGCGCCCGAACAGGCCGGCAACGGCGTGCTCGACGCGCGCGCGGACGTGTTCGGCCTCGGCGCGATCCTGTGCGTCGTGCTGACGGGCGCCCCACCGTTTCTCGGCGGCAGCCGCTCGGAGCTCCACGTGCGCGCGGCGCAGGGCTGCCTCGGCGACGCGCTGCTGCGCCTGCGCGTCTGCGGCGCCGATGCCGAGCTCGTGCAGCTGGCCGTGCACTGTCTCTCGCGCGCGCCCGAGGAACGGCCCACCGCCGAGCAGGTCGCGGCGCGCTTGTCGGCGTGGTTCGTGTCGATCGAGGAGCGCGCTCGCCGCCTCGAGCTGGCCGCGGCGCAGGCGAAGGTCGTCGCCGTGGAGCAGCGGCGCACGCGACGGAGGTCCATAGCGCTGGCCGTGCTCGCGGCCGTGTCCGCGACCGTCTACGCGTGGATGCGATTCGAGCGCCAGGCGCGCGACTACGACGCGCGCGTCGCCGTCGTGCAGGCGATCGAGCGCGCACGCAACCTGCGCGCCGGCGCCGACATCGCGGGCTCGGAGCGCCTCCGCCTGCTCGGCGAAGCGGCGGTTGCGGCGCAGCACGCGACGACGTTCGCGTCGACGCTCGACGACGCGGCGCTGCGCGACGAGGCCGCGCGCCTCGCGAAGCGGCTCGCCGACGACCGCGATGCCGCGGTGCGCGACGAGCGCATGCTGCGTTGGCTCGACGACTTCCCGTCGCACCTCGACCGCACGTCGGAGCAGCTCGACGCCGACTTCGCGCAGGGCTTCCGCGACTGGGGCGTCGACGTCGAGGGGGCGGCGGCCGACGACGTCTCAGCGCGCCTGCGCACCGGTTCGGACGCGGCGTCGTTGGCGCGCGCGCTCGACGACTGGGGTGCCGTGCGCCGCGCGCAGCCGCGCGTCCTGCCTGCGGCGTGGCGGCGGTTCCACGAGCTCGCGCTGCGCGTCGACGCCGACCCGCAACGCAGCACCGTGCGCCGGGCGCTGCTCGCCGGCGACCGAGACGAGCTGCGCCGCCTCGCCGATGCGCCGGAGCTCCGCGACGCGCCGACCGACACGCTGGACCTGCTCGCGAGCGCCCTCGCGCAGTCGAACCACCGCGGGGCGGCGATCGACGTGTGGCGGCGGGCGAACGCACGCCACCCCGAGAGCGTGCGTGTGATCCACAGCCTCGCCGTGCAGTACTTCGCCGACGCGCAGTGCCCGCCGTGGGACGAGGTCGTGCGGCTGTTCAGCGCCGGCACCGCGGTACGGCCGGCCAGCGCGCACCTGTGGACCGACCTCGGCTACGCGCTCGTGGGGCAGGGCGACTTCGCGGGCGCCGAGGACGCGCTGCAGCGCGCGCTCGAGCTCGCGCCGCACGACGAACGCGCGCTCGGCAACCTCCTCGACCTGCTGCGCAGCGAGGGCCGGCACGCGGATGCACTCGCGCGCGCCGCCGCGGCCGCGGAACGCGCGCCGGCAGCGGCCGGGATCTGGCGCGTGCTCGGCGACGCACGCTTCCAGCACGGGCTCGTGGCCGATGCGGCTGCTGCCTATCGCCGCGCGGTCGCTGCCGGCGATGCGGTCGCGTACGAGGAGCGCCTGGCGCAGTGCCTGCTCGAGCTCGGGCAGGCCGACGAGGCCGCCGACTGCTGGCGCCGCGTCGCCGAGCGACTGCCAGCGAAGGCCAGCGCGCAGGCGAGCTTCGGCCTCGCATTGCGGCTCCAGGGCAACTTCGACGCCGCGATCGAGGCGTTCGTGCGAGGCAGCGAGGATCCGACGTGGGCAAAGCACTGCGACGTCTGGATCGACGAGACGGAGCGCCTTGCCGCCAAAGCACTCGCGCTCGCGAACGGCGGCGACGCTGCGAGTGCCGAGCCGTCGGTCGTGCAGGCGAGAGCGGCGCTGCTCGCGGGGCGGCCGCTGCTGGCGGCGCACTGCTACCGCGCAGCGTTCGCGGCGGACGCGGCGGCAGCCGGCGGCGAGCTCCTCGGCAGGAACCGCGATCAGGCATGGCTCGCCGCCGCGGCCGCGAGCGCGGGCGCCGGCGACGCAGCGGGGCTCGCGCCGGCGGCGCGCGGGCAGTGGCGCGAGCAGGCGCTCGCGTGGTTGCGCGAGTCGATCGAGGCGGCCGGGCAGGCGTTCGATCGCGGCGAAGCGCCCGCGAACCTGCGCCGCCGCCTCGCAGTCTGGCGGCACGCGCCCGGGCTCACGTCGCTGCTCGGCGACGTGCAGGCGCCGCTCGCCGAGCTCGAAGCGAAGCTCGACGCGGGCCGACCAGCTGTCGTCGTTCACGCTCCGTTCGCAGACGACTACACCTACCGCGACCTCGGCGGCCCATCCGGCGTGCCGCGCCCGTTCTCGGGCCTCGTGTTCGACCGCAGCGACCCCGACGTGCTGATCGTGGGCGGGCACGCGCAGCGGCTCACAGCTTCGCTGTTCGCGGTCCAGGTGGCCCGCGACGCGGCTGGCCACGTGATCGGGTTCGCGCCGGCGAGGCGCATCGCCGCTGTGCCGTTCGCGGACGGCGGCCTCGCGCACGGGCCGCAGGGCACTCTGCTCTACACGCGCTACCCCAACGCGGAGCTCGGCCAGCTGCGACCCGGCTGTAGCACCCCGGACCGCGTCGTGAAGCTGCCGGGGCAGTCGTGCGGCGGGTTCGCGATCGTCCCGGCCGGGTTGCCGGGTGCAGGACGCGCAAAGCTGCTCGCGTGGCCCGGCGGCGAGTGGTCGGACGCCGAGCTCACGGCGGATGCGCAGGGCGTCGGGCTCGGCGCGGTGCAGCAGATCGCGACGCTCGGCGGCGGACCCGACGGCTTCGCATACGTGGCCGCGGGGACGCCGTGCTTTCTGCGGCCTTCTGTGCTGGTCGCGGAGTGGTCGTCGCACACGATCGCCGCGTACGACGTCGATGGCAACGGCGACCCGATCGCCGAGACGCGCCGCGCCGTCGCCACCGCGTGCCGGGGCGTGCTCGGCCTCGCAGTCGACCCCGTGTCGGGCGACGTGCTCGTGTCGTCGTGGCGCGGCGACGGCACCGAGTCGATCGGCGCGCTGCAGCGAACCGGGCGCTGACCGATCGAATGTCTCGGCTGGCAAGGAAGAAAAAAGAGCGCGGCCACGCCCAAAAGCCGCGGCTCGGATGAGTCATCAACGGCCAGTACTCCCCTTCCCCGAGCCACAGGTAACCCACAATGAGACCGCCGCTTGCCCCCGTCCTCGCCGCCCTCGTCCCGCTCGCATCCGTGTGCGCCCAGACCGTGCAGGCGCCGTTCAATGCGCTCTACACGATCAGCAACATCGGTGCGATTCCCGGCCTGGCATCCAACTGGGGCGCGATCGTCTTCGACCGCGACGACCCGAACGTCCTGTTGTGCAGCCGCTGGGCCACGGTCGGCGTGCAGAACCTGTTCGCGATCCGCGTCGTGCGCGACGCGCAAGGTCACATCACGGGTTTCTCGGGCACGGTCACGCCGCGCGCGCAGGCGGACCACATCGACGGCGGCCTCGACTACCACCCGAGCGGCGTGCTGTTCTACTCGCGGTACCCGTCCTTCCCGACCGGCAACGGCGTCGGCCAGTTCAAGCCCGGCAGCACGGTGCCCGACCGCGTCGACGCGATCCTCGGTCCGAACTACATCGGCGGCCTCGCAATCGTGCCCGCGGCGCTGCCCGGTGCCGGCCGGTTGAAGACGCTGCGCTGGCCCGGCGGCCAGTGGACCGACGCACAGCTCACGCCGGACGGCAACGGCACCTTCAACATCGTCGGCGAGACGCAGACGGCGGTCCTGACGGGCGGTCCCGACGGCTTCGTCTATGTGCCGCCGATGGCGCCGCTGTTCAACGGCGCGGACGTGCTGGTCGCCGAGTTCAGCGCGAACACGCTCGCGGCCTACCAGATCGACGCGAACGGCGACCCGATCGTTGCGACGCGGCAGGTATTCGCGAACGGCTTCAGCAGCACGTTCGTGGTGACGGTCGACCCCGTCACCCAGGACATCGTGCACGCCGGCTGGAGCGGTTCGCAGGTGCACGTGATCCGCGGCTTCGGCCAGACGTGCGGGCAGTGCAGCCACTACGGCACCGGGCTCGCAGGCACCGGAGGCCTCGTGCCGACCATCACGTGGTACGGGTGCGCGCTGTCGGGGCAATCCACGGGTGTGTACGTCGGCAACACGCTGCCCTTCGGAATCGGCGTGGTCGTCGCGGGATTCGCGCAGCTGTCGATCCCGATCTTCGGTGGCACGCTGCTCAACGAGGCATCGGTGGTGCTCGCGTACTTCACGGGCCCTGCCGGCGCCTACTCGCTGCCGATCGCGGTGCCGCCCGGCACCGGTCTCCTGACGCTCTACTTCCAGGGTGCGGTGCTCGATCCCGGCGCGGTGCAGGGCATCGCGATGTCGGACGGCATCGTGATGCCGATCCAGTAGCACGACGCGCGCGCCTCGCGGTGCCGCAGACGCCGGCGCTCGGCGGCCACACGCTGTTCTTCGCGTTCACCGAGCTCGATCCACGCACGCCACTCTGGATCGGCTCGATCTCGGACCCGGCCAGCATCGTGCTGCACTGGCGCCGCGGGTCGGTCGCCGGGTGGTCGGCCTCAAGAACCCTCCTGTCGGAGCAGCGGCTTCACGTAGGACCAATGACTGTGAATGATCTTCCAGCGCCCGTCGATCGACTTGTACACCTCGGTCGCATTCCAGCGGGTGAGCGCGCGTTCTGGTCGATCCCCGACCTTGCCGTAGTTGACGAGGTTGAAGGTCAATAACGCCACGTCGCCGTGGCGTTGGATCTTGGTGTCGGTCATCTCGTAACGCGCGTCCTTGATCGCGTCCTCGAGTTCCTTGATCGGAGCCAGCAGTGCCTTCATGGCCTCGAGCCCGTCGGTGCGCTTCGTGACGTTCGGATCGAAATACGTGACCTCCGGCGCATACAGATCCAGGTAACCCTGCGGATCGAATCTGACCCAGCGGTCGAGCGCTGACCGTTCCAACGCGACGATCTCTTCCGATCTGCCATCCACGGGACTTGCTCCTTTCAGTTAGGTGTGCTGCAGGCCGCGTGCGGCACGAGGCTGATTGCAGCACCGGCAGCGTAATCTGGCGCTGCCGGTCAGCGCGACTCCGGCGGCAACGGCGACTGCGTTCACTGACCGTATTTCCGTCGCGACAAGCGCTCGCCCCGCTCCGACAAGGCACGCCGATCGCAGTGCGCATTTTCGAAGCTGCGTCTCGACGCGCGGACGTAGTGCCCGCTTGCCTCGCGCAGCCTCGTCGTGCGGCGTGAGGCTCATGCGCGGCACTTTCACCATGCATGCCTCGATTCGTTTCCCTCACCACTATTTCCACTATGACCTACTCTCGAATTCTCTTTCCGTTCTCGTTGCTCGGCACGGCACTCATGTTGCCCTCGCAGGTGTGGACCGAAGCCGGTGACGCGCGCGAACTGCCTGTCTCGGCGCAGGCGCCCATCGGCAGTGGCGCCCTCACGCAGATCAACGGCGTTCTCGCCGCCAACGATGCGGACATGTACATCATCGAGATCCGGACGCCGACGGCATTCAAGGCCACGACCGTTGGAGGTGCGTCGATCGACACGCAGCTGAGCCTCTTCAACGAAGGCGGCCGCGGTGTCACGTTCAACGACGACAGCATCGGATTGCAGTCGACACTCACGAGCGCCTTCGTGCTGCTGCCCGGGCGCTACTACCTGGCGGTGTCCGAGTACGACCGTGACCCGCTGTCGCGGAACGGCCAGCAGATCTGGAGCGACACGCCGTACGGCGTCGAGCGTCGTCCCGATGGGCCCGTGCAGACCGAAGAGATCGATTCGTGGGGTGGCTCCGCCAGCGGTGGCGGCAGCTATTCGATCTTCCTGGCAGGCTGCGCGTACCCGGCGCGGCAGCTCGTGCTGCCCGACATCCACAACCTCTGCGAGTCCCCGACGCAGCTCGGCAACTCCGGCTCGACCGATTGGTGGCGCAACAGCGCGGGCCGCTTCCAGGTCATCTACGACTCGTCGCACTTCACGGGCACTGGGGGTGTCGCGGGCCCGATCGTGATCAACCGCCTCATGTTCCGCGGCGAGGACGGCGAGCCGAACGTAGGTGGCAAGTTCTGGACAGGTGTCACCGTCGAGATCGGCTCGACATCCATCACGCCCGCGACGATGAGCGCGACGTTCGCGACGAACCGCGCCGCGGCGACCACGACGATGGGCCCGCTCGGCACGACGGGCGTGACCGTGGAGCGCTCGCTAGGCACCACGCCGAACAACTACAACATCATCATCGACCTCGCCGCGGTCGGCGCGTCGTTCACGCTGGATCCGACGAGCGCCCAGCCGAACCTCCTCGTCGACATCATGTGCCCCGTGGCGCCGACGGTGCCCGTGCAGTCGGGCATCCCGATGGCGTGGCAGGACGCGCTCGGTGGCACCGCGCTCGTGCGCGGCGCGGGCGTCAACACGGCCACACCGGTGGCCCCGATCGGCACGCTGTCGGCCGCGCCCCCTGTGATCGGCGTCGAGTTCGTCGGTGGCGGCGGCGACAGCGTCGTCATCCCCGCGCGCAACGAGTACTACGGCTTCGCCTGCGGTGGCTCGCACTCGGCGTTCTACGAGACGTTCCTGCAAGGGCAGGACTTCGACCTGGCGCAGGGTCTGAGGCTGACGCCCGACAACGTGGCGGCGCCGAACTTCTACAACGTCACGAAGGGCGCGGGGACGTTCGATGCCACGAAGGTCAACGCCATTCCCAACACCACGGGCGACGAGGCGCTCCTCACTCACGCACTCGGCTTCACGCTCAACTACCCGGGCGCATCGACCACGGTGATCAAGCCGTGCGTGAACGGCTTCGTGTGGCTCGATGCGGCGATGACGGGCACGGATCCCACGACCACGCCGGCGCTCTTCCTCGGTTCGTCTCCGACGGTCGGTGACAACGGCCCGCGTCTCGCGATGTTCCACATGGACCTCCACGCCGGCCGCAACACCGCGACCCACCCGAACTCGGGCCTGCATGTGTTGACAGACACGAGCGGGGGCCCCGGCAACGCCGTGGCCTACGTGACGTGGCTCAACGTCGGTATCTTCAACTCGGTCGGCAGCCCGGGCGCCGGCGGTCATGTCGTGCACCAGATGCAGGCGGTCTTCTTCGAGGCGACCGGCGTCATCGAGATGCGCTACGGCACGACGCTGACGGCGGGTTCGAACGCGAGCGCGTCGGCCGTGCTCGTCGGCTTCTCGCGCGGCCGCGTCGGCGGCGTGCCGTCGTCCGACCCGCAGTCGCGTGACCTGTCGGTCGAGACGCCGTTCGCGACGGCGCCCGAGGTGACGGGCGTGAACGCGATGGGCCAGACGGCGGTCGCCACGCCGGACGCCGGCGGCGCCCACTACTCGGGTCGCATGTTCGGTGGCCAGTCGATCACGTGGAACGCGAACAACGTCGTCGGCCAGATCGGCGCGCAGCTGATCGACCTGGCGGCCACGCGGCCTGCCCTCCAGATGCCGACCATCACGGCGCCCGATTGCGGCCTCAGTGTCTCGGCGGACGCGCTGCTGTGGCAGGTCTTCGTGTTGCCACCGTCGTCGGTCGTGGGCACCGTGCCACTCGTCGTGCCGCCCGGGTTCGAAGGCACCGAGATCTACGCCCAGTTCGTCGTTCTCGACGGCCTGATCAGTGGCCCGGATCTCATCACGCGTTCCAGCAACGCACTGAAGCACATCATCGGCCTCGACTGAACGATGCTGGCGCACACCCGCGCCAGGAACGGCGTGGGTGACCACGACGGCCGCTCCCCCACGCGGGCTGCGGCCGTCGTTCGTTTCGCAGCGAGGCGCGTGGCTACGCGAGTCGCAGCGGCAGCGCGAACAGGCGCTGGCTGGTCAGTGCTGCGACGGCGTTCCGGATCGCGGGTGCGACCGCGACGATCGGCGCTTCGCCCGCACCGGCCGACTGCAGATCCTTGCGATCGAGCAGCACCGTGATCAGCTCGGGCACGTCGGAGAAACGCGGCACGCGATACGACGAAAACCGCGGGTTCGTGATGCGACCCTGATCGAAGTGGATCGCCTCGAACAACGCGCCGCCGAGGCCCTGCACGAGACAGCCTTCGACCTGGTTCTTCAGGTTGTCCGGATGCACGATCGCGCCGCACTCGAACGCAGTGACGAGCCGCAGCGGCACGATGGTCTTGCCGTCGACACGCACGTCGGCGACCGTCGCGACGAAGCCGCCCTTCTCGGTGCCGCATGCGAGGCCGCGCCCCGTGCCGTCCGGCGTCTTGCCGCCGAACTCCGCGCGCTGCGCCGCGGCGTCGAGCACCGCGCGCAGCCGCGCATCGTCGAGGTTCTGGCGCCGGAACTGCAGCGGGTCGATCCGCGCCTGCGCGGCGAGATCGTCCATGACGCTCTCGCGCGCGAAGTGGTTGGCCGTCGAAGCGAGCGCGCGATACGAGCCCTGGCGCAGCGGCGAGTCGGCAGCGTGGAACAACACACGGCGGCTCTGCACCGCGTAGGGCGTCTCGATGCCGGCGCCGCCCGAGTTGTAGTTGTGGAACTCCCAGGCCTGCAGCTTGCCCGCCTTGTCGGCGCCGGCGCGCACGTCGATGACGCCGGCCGGCCGGAAGTAGGCCCACGTGAACTCCTCCTCGCGCGTCCAGGCGACGCGCACCGGCTTGCCGCATCCACGCGCGAGCACGGCGGCCTCGATCGCCGCGTCGCCGGTGTGTTTGCCGCCGTAGCCCGAGCCCGTGTCGGGCACGAGCACGCGCACCTTGTCGGCGGGCAGGCGCAGCGCCGCCATGAGCTCCTCCTTCACGCCAAACGGCCGCTGCGTTCCGGTCCAGACCGTGATCTTGCCGTCCTGCCACTCGGCGACCGCGGCGCGCGGTTCGAGCGGCGCGTGCGCGATGTACGGGATCGTGAACGTGCACTCGATCTTGTGCGCGCACGAAGCGAGCGCCGGGCCGACGTCGGCGGCCTCGGTCCGTCGTCCTTCGCCGCGCCCGCCGCGGCCGCCGCGTTCGGCCGGCTTCCGCAGCACCTCCGCGAGCTTGCTCTCGCGCGCGGGTTCGGGCGCTTCCCACGTCGCGACGAGTGCCGTGACCGCCTGCGCGGCCGCGTGTGCGGTCGGCGCCGCGACACCGGTGAGGTCGCCGTCGCGCACGACGATCACGCCTGGCATCGCGCTGGCCGCCTTGTCGTCGACCGCCTTCAGCTTCGCGCCGAACGCGGATGGCCGCAGCACGCGGCCGTGCAGCATGCCGGGCCGCACGATGTCCGACGGATAACGGTGCGCGCCCGTGACGATCGCGCGCCCCGCGGCCTTCGGCAGGTCGCGGCCGCACACCTGCCACTCGTTCGCCGCGCGCAACGTCGCGTCGCCGATTCTGCGCTGCAGGTCGCGGCCGGCGACCAGCTCGCCATACGGGGCGGATCGCTGCGACGCCGCGTGCCGCACCGCGCCGTCGTTCGCTTCGACTTCACCCCGCGGCACGCCGAGCTTCCCGGCCCCGAGCTCGAGCAACCACTCGCGCAGCGCCGCGGCCGCGCGGGCTAGCACGGGCGCCATCGACGGCGTCGTGCGGCTGCCGAACGTGCCGCGATCGAACGGCACGCGGTCGGTGTCCCCCATCACGAGCTCGATGCGCGCAGCGGCGACGCGCAGCTCCTCGGCGACGGCTTGCGCGAGCGACGTGCGGATGTCCTGGCCGACCTCGACCTTGCCCGTGAACACCGTGATCGCGCCGGTCGCGGCGACCGCGAGCCATGCCGCGATGTTCTGTTCGGGGCCCTGGCGATCCTGCGCAGCGTGGTCGCCACCGGCACCCTCGCGCTCCGCGGCGGCCACGTCGGCGGGCATCGCGACGAGCACGGCGATGCCGCCGCCGAGCGCCTGCAGGAAGCCGCGGCGGCCGACGTCGAGGTGGAAACGCGGCTCTTGCACGAGCTCGTAGCGTTCGGGCTCGAACGGTTCCCGCTGCCAGGACAGGCTCATCGGTCACCTCCGTTCCTGCCCGCACGTGCGGCCTGCTGCACGGCGACGACGATGCGCGGATAACAGCCGCAGCGGCACAGATTGCCGTGCAACGCGCGGCGGATCGCGGCGGCGTCGGGGTTCGGATTGCGCTGGAGCAGCGCTGCCGCCGCGACGATCATGCCCGAAGTGCAGAAGCCGCACTGCATCGCGCCATGATCGAGGAACGCCTGCTGCAGCGGGTGCAGGCGGTCCCCGTTCGCGAGGCCTTCTATCGTGCGCACGGCGCGGCCATCGAGGGTGCCGACCACGAGCTGGCAGCTGCGCTGCTCGTTGCCGTCGAGGAGCACCGTGCACGCGCCGCACTGGCCTTCGCCGCAGCCGTACTTGGTGCCGTGGAGCCCGAGTTCGTCGCGCAGCACCTCGAGCAGCGTGCGGTCGAGGTCGACTGCGAGACGACGTTCCTCGCCGTTGACATGGATCACGATCGGGTCGGCCATCGGTGCCTCCGGAGGAAGCGGCCCATGCTACCGCGCCGGTGCGGTGCGACGCTCGGACGCCGTGTCGTCTTCGGTTCGGGCGTCCCTCCTCGGCGTGCCCCGGATACGGTCCGATTTCCCGCGTCGATCGACCCGGCGTGACCCGTTTCGGGTTCGGCGGGATTCAGAGCCACGATGAACCCCGCCCGGCAGCCACCCGAAGCCCTGTTCGCGCACCGCGAGTGGGTCCGCAACCTGGCGCGGCGGCTCGTCGCGGACGACGCGACGGCCGAGGACGTCGAGCAGCAGACCTGGCTCTCCGCCGTACTCTCGCCGCCGCGGCACGCGAGCGCGCCGAAGGCCTGGCTCGCGACGATCCTGCGCAACTGGGTGCACAAGCTGCGCCGCGGCGAGGAACGCCGCGCGCGGCGTGAGCGCGCCGCGGTCCCGGCCGAACCCACGCCATCGACGGCCGAGATCGTCGCCGAGGCCGAGGCGCACCAACGCGTCGTCGCCGCGGTGTTCGCGCTGGCCGAGCCGTTCCGCACGACGGTGATCCTGCGTTTCTTCGAGAACCTGCCGCTCGCCGAGGTCGCCGCGCGCACCGCGGTTCCCGTCGAGACCGCGAAGAGCCGCATCCGCCGCGCGCTCGAGCTGCTGCGCGCCAGGCTCGAAGAGGGCGGACGCCGGACCTGGGCCTTGGCACTCCTGCCGCTGGTCAAGGGGAACGCGCTCGGCGCACCCTCCATCGCGATCCTTCTCGAGGCATTGGTCATGAACGGCAAGCACATGGTGATCGGCCTCGCGGCGCTGTTGCTGCTCGGCGCCGCGGCAGTCTGGACAGTCATGCAACCCGATCCGTCGCCGGCAGTCCCCGTTGCCCCGGCACCGGCGGTCGCCGGCGGCGCGGGGCCGGCCACAGGCGCGGGTGGTGCGGCGGCTGAAAACGTTGCGACGGCAAGGCCGCAGCAGCTCGAGCGGCAGCTTGCCGAGGCCGGAGTCGGCGTCGTGGTCTCGGTGCAGACGTGGCGAGGAACGCCGATCGAAGGCGCTCTCGTCAGCGTCGCCGAGCCCCGCGAGAGGTCCGCCGTCAACGAGTTCGCGCCGCAGCCGCCACCGCGCGCGCAGAAGACGACGGATGCGAGCGGCGCGGTGACCTTCCCGGACCTGCCGGCCGGCGTGTGGAGCTTCGTCGCCGGCAAGGAGGGTTACTGCGGCGCCGGCCGCCCCGACGTGATCGTCGACGCCGCGACACGCGCGGTGCCGGTCGTGATCCACCTCGGCATCGGCTACGCGCTCGCGGGCACGGTGACCGACGGCGAGGGCCGCGCGATCGAAGGTGCCGTCGTGGTGACCTACCCGACGAGCAGCGCGATGGTGCGGCCGCGAACGGAGACCGACGCTCAGGGACGCTTCCGTTTCGATTCCTTGGCGGCCGGCCCTGCCTACGTCGCCGCGGCGCTGCCGGGCGGCGTCGTGTCGGACCTCGAGACGATCCAGATCCCGGAGATCGAACGGCTCGACCTCGTGCTGCGCACGGGCGGCGTCCTGACCGGCCGCGTCATCGAACGCGGCAGCTCGCGTCCGATCGCGGGTGCTTCGGTCACCGCGAGCACGACGCGCAGCGGTTCCTACCGGTCCATGTCGGCCAGCGCCGTCACCGACGCGCAGGGCCGCTACGTGATAAGAGCACTCGGCGAGGGTCTGATCCGCGAGGTGACGGCCGAGAAGGAGGGCTACGTGCATCTGCCCGGCGTCGCGGCCGACAACATCGACAGCATGATCCCGTTCCGCGACGGGGGCACGTGGACGCGCGACCTCGAGATGGGCCGCGGCGGCACGCTCGTGGTCACGGTGCGCGGTCCGGGCGGTGCCATTGCAGGGGCGAGGGTGCGGACACGCGTGCCGCGAACGCGCGAGCAGGCGCCATCGCTCACCGAAGCCGATGGGCGCGCGCGGCTCGAGGGAGTGCTGCCGGGCCGGGTGCTCGTCGAGGTCCGCGCGGATGGACTCTACCAGCCGGAGTTCCCGGTGGACTGGTGGTCGCTCGTCAACGATCCATCGGCGCAGAATCGCTGGCTCGTCGACGCGCGCGCCGGCCAGGAGACATCGGTCGAGGTCCCGCTGGCTCGCGCCGCGACGATCGCGGGCCGCGTCGTCGACCCGGACGGTCGCGGCATCGAAGGGGTGCGCGTCGGCCCCGCGAACGCCGATGCGCGCAGCTGCGTCACGAGCGGCGCGGATGGATCGTTCCTGTTCGCGGCGTGGAAGCCCGGAGCGACAGTCTCGTTCTCGCTGGACAAGGACGGTTGGATCGCGACCGAGCTGCCGGCCGCGAAGATCCCCGAATCGGGCGAGCTGCGCGGACTCGAGCTGCGCATGCGCAAAGCACCACGCGTGCACGGCACCGTGCGATGGAGCGGCGCACAGCCCGACGATGCGTGGGTCCAGGTGTCGCTGCTGCCCGAGCGCGAGGAGTACTGGCAGGAGGAGTTCCGTTGGGCCAACACGCCGCGTGCGCCGATCGCCGCCGACGGCAGCTACGACCAGGCGCTTCCCGGCATCGCGCATCGGTTCGTCGTGCGTGCCGTGGCGACGAAGTACACGCCGGTCGTCTCGGCGCCCGTGTCGATCGTCGACGGCGAGAGCACGTATCGCGTCGACCTCGACTTCAGCGGCGGCGTCACCGTGTCGGGGCGCGTCGTCGTGCTCGACGGGACGGACGCGGTGCCGAACGCCCGCATCCGCGCGACGTGGCTCGCGCCCGGCGTCGATGCGCAACGCATCGTGCGTGGACCCGATCCTGCGCCGGCCGTCGCCGTCACCGACCGCGGCGGCAGCTTCGCTCTCGCGGGCCTGCGGCCGGGGCGCCACGAGTTGCGGGTCGCCGCGGACGGCTTCCTCGAAGAAGCCATCGAGGTGACAGCACCGAAGAGCGACCTCGTCATAGCACTGCCGCCCGCGTTGTCGATCGAGGGCCACATCGTCTACGAGGACGGCCGTCCTGTGTCAGGAGCACAGATCTCGCCGGCGCCGCAGCAGGGCAACCGCGCGATGTGGATCAGCATCGAGCAGATGACGATCAGCGGACCCGATGGCCGTTTCAAGATCCCGAGGGTGCACCCGGGGCAGTTCCGCGTACGGGTGCAGCCGCCGCGCACCGGGCTCGCGAACTTCCGCGCCTGCCAGAGCGAGGTCGTCGCGGCCGGCGCGCGGGACGTCCGCATCGTCGTCGAGGCCGGCGCCGTGATCTCGGGCCGCGTCACCGACGCGTCGGGCCAGGGGCTGTCCCGCATCGGCGTCGTCGCGCTGAAGCCGGACAGCGAGAGCCGCGTCGGCGTCGAGACGCTGCCGGACGGGTCGTTCACGTTGATCGGCCTCGAGGACGGCGCCGCCTACACGCTGACCGTGAACGCGAGCAACCGCGGCAGCCCGTATGCGAGCCTGCAGCGACACGACGTCGCGGCCGGCACGTCGGGGCTCCAGTTCGTGCTCGAACGCGGGCTCTCGATCGGTGGCGCCGTCGCCGACGGCGAGGGCAAGCCCGTGCGCAGTCTCGAAATCACCGCGTCGCCGGTCGGCTCCGACGATACGTATGGCCCAGTGGGGTGGACGGACCAGGAAGGCGTGTTCGAGATCCGCGGGCTCCGACCCGGAAAGTACCGGCTCGCTGTCTCGCAGTGGTTCTCGCGCGGCGTGCTGCTGACCGGCGGCGACGAGATCGAGGCCGGCGCGACCGGCGTGAGATTGACCGCGACCGAAGGGGCGAAGCTCGCCGGCGTCGTCGTCGACGAAGCGGGCCAGCCCGTCGCCGGCGCCGAGGTGTATGCGAACGCGGCGCTGCCGGCGCGCGGCAACGCGTGGACGAGGTCGGGATCCGACGGCACGTTCCTGATGGCCGGACTGGTTCCGGGCGCTTCGTACGAGGTGTCGGTCCGCCAACGCGACCGCGTGCCCGCGAATCGAAGCGGCGTGCCGGCCGGCAGCAGCAACCTGCGCTTTACGCTGTCGAAGGGCCTCGAACTCGAAGGCCGACTCGTCGACAGCAACGGCCACCCGCAGGCGCACGCGACGCTACGGTTCGCCGGCGGCTCTGGCAGCAGGGTGGCCGCGCGCACCGACGCCGACGGCCGCTTTTCCGTCAGCGGCCTCGGGCCTGGCACCTACTCCGTCGAGGCGTCGGTGACGATCGGCGGCAGCGTCGTCGTGAAGCCGTGCGGCAGCGCCGAGGCGGGGCAGCGCGGCATCGCGCTGCGGCTGCCGCCGTGAGCGCGCTCCCCCACCGATTGCCTGGGGCTAGTAGAACTTCGTGACGAGCCCGTAGCTGTAGCTTTCGGTGTTGCCGGTCGGCCCGAGGCTGTTCAACAGGTAGACGCGGTGGAGCGGGATCGGCGTCGTGTACGGGGCGACGATGTTATGACTCACCGCACGCGACATCGTCAGGCCGAAGGGATTCGCCGTCGGATCGAGCCCCCAGATCTGCGTGTAGAACGTCAGACCGTTGTATGCCGGCTGCGGTACGAACGGGATCGAGTTCGAAGCGGTCCCGGTCGGGCTCGCGAGGGCGGCCGTCGACACGATCATGTCGTTGTAGACCGTGCACGAAGTGCCCGGCAGCGTGAACGGCAACGGGATGCCGAGATACTGCGTCTTGTCCGCGCCGGTGGCGAACAACACGATGCCGTTCGGCAGCAGGCTCGTGCCGCTCGTCGTCATCGACGCCGTCCCGCCCACCCAGTCCATCGACTGCGAGCCGGTGGCGGCCATCGGGCTGCCCATGCCAGACGACAAGCAGCCGACGCCGAAGCGGCCGACCGCCATCTGCGGGTTGCTCGTCGTCGTCGATGGAAAGCCCGACACCGAGTCGTGGATGATGTTGCCGGTGTTCGTCCTGGCCGTGATCTGGACTTCCCAGCACAACGAAAACGGGGCACCCAGGCAGACGAACGGCACGTCGAACGGGTAGTCGAGCACGAACTGGCCCGGCAGGTTGCTCGGGTCCGACGGCGGCAGCGTGTAGGTGCGGTTGATGATGACCTGGGTCTTGTCGACGCCGTGGTTGTTGTCGAACGTCGTGCTCATCCCCGACGACGCCGTGACCGCGGTCGACATCCATGCGTTCATCGTCACCGAGTACCCTGGGAAGACGCCGGTGCTGTAATCGTGGCGGAACGCCATTCCGGTGACCACCATCAGCGGCACGTCGTCGTGGATCTGGCTGTAGCGGAATGGCGTCGCCGTGTAGCCGAACGGGAAGACGTTGTTGTCCGGCCCCTCGGAGCTACCGAAGTGCACGGGGCTGTAGTTCTGTGCGAACAGGACAGTCGACGACAACGCGATGCAGATACAGCGGAGCAGCAGCATGGAGAGAACTCCGAGGGAAGACCCGCGAGTGCGGGAGGGAAAGGAACGGAAGCCGCCAGCCTAGACTGCATCGGGCCCGCCAGGGAGGCCCGGCCCTGTGTCGTTCGTGTCGCTCTGGACCACGTCCCCGCGGGGAACCGCATGGCGGCAAAGATGGGGCGACCAGGTATTCACCCGATGAGTATTCACCCGACGAGTTGGAACGGCCTGCAACCGTGCCGGAGGCCAGTGCCGGGAGGCCTGTGCCGTGAGGCCGACCCCGCGACTGTTCCTAGTAGAACTTGGTGACGAGCCCGTAGCTGTAGGTTTCGGTGCCGCCAGTCGGCCCGAGGCTGTTCAACAGGTAAACGCGGTGGACCGGGATCGGCACCGTGAACGGGGCGACGATGTGATGCATCGCCGCGTTCGACATCGTCAGGCCGAAGGGATTCGCCGTCGGATCGAGCCCCCAGATCTGCGTGTAGAACGTCAGGCCGTGGTAGGCCGGCTGCGGTACGAACGGGATCGCATTCGAAGCGGTCCCGGTCGGGCTCGCGAGGGCGGCCGTCGACACGATCATGTCGTTGTAGACCGTGCACGTCGTGGTCGGCAGCGTGAAGGGCAACGGGATGCCGAGATACTGCGTCTTGTCCGCGCCGGTGGCGAACAACACGATGCCGTTCGGCAGCAGGTTCACGCCGTTGGTCGTCATCGTCGCCGTCCCCGTCAGCCAATCCATCGTCTGCGCCGCCGAGGCGCCCATCGGGTTGGCCACGCCAGTCGACAGGCAACCGACGCCGAAGCGCCCAATTGCCATCGCCGGGTTGTTCGTCGTCGTCGAAGAGCCCGACACCGCGTCGTGGACGATGTTTCCGGTGTTGGTCCTGGCCGTGATCTGCACTTCCCAGCACAGCGAAGAAGGGGCGCCCAGGAAGACGAACGGCACGTCGAACGGGTAGTCGAGCACGAACTGGCCCGGCAAGTTGCTCGGGTCCGACGGCGGCAGGGTGTAGGTGCGGTTGATGATGACCTGGGTCTTGTCGACGCCGTGGTTGTTGTCGAACGTCGTGCTCATCCCCGACGACGCCGTGACCGCGGTCGACATCCAGGCGTCCATCGTCACCGAGTAGCCCGCGTAGGCGGTCGGGCTCCAGTTGTGGCGGAACGCCATTCCGGTGATCACCATGAACGGCACGTCGTCGTGGATCTGGCTGTAGCGGAATGGCGTCGCCGTGTAGCCGAACGGGTAGACGTTGTTGCTCGGGCCCTCGGCGATACCGAAGTGCGCGGGGCTGTAGTTCTGTGCGAGCAGGACGGTCGACGACAACGCGATGCAGATAGCGCGGACCAGCATTGGGGGACTCCGTGGTGGGAAGGCCCGCGAGTGCGGGCGAGTACGAGAGCCGCCAAGCCTAGCAGCATCGGGCCCGCCGGGGAGGCCCGGCCTGTGTCGTTCTTGTCGTTGCTGACCGGCCCCGCGGGAGAATCGACGCACCAAAGCACCGGATCCCACCCAGGTCCTGACCGCCGGACTACAGGCCGATCTTGATGCGCGCGCCGTTGCTGGCGGTGATGCCGAACGGATTCGCGCTCGGGTCGACCGAGAAACCCTGGCCGAAGAGCACGATGCCCAGCACCGCCGCGCTGTTCGGTATCGCGAAACTCCATGCAGCGTTCGGCGCAACGCCCGCCGCGACGTCGAGCACCAACGGGTCGGCGAGCAGGCTGCAGCCGGTCATGCCGATCACCGTCAGGTCGAACGGCAGCGGCAGCGCCCCGCTCTGCGTATTCGAGAAGCCGAGCCCGACCAGAGCGATCCCGAACGGCACGTTGCTGACGTTGGTGTTCAGCGTCGTGCCGATCACCGGCCGCGACCCGGCCACCGCCGCCCAGCCCGGCACACCGAGCGTGCCGGCGCAGCCGGCGCCGTAGGGCCCGAAGGTCGCGCCGCTCGCGACGGCCAACAGCGCGTTCACCATCATCAAATCGCCGCCGACGCTCCAGCCCGACTGCGAGCACGTGGCCTGCGGCGGGTAGAAGCCGAGGTCGATGCGGTTGGGGTTGGCGCCCTGCGCGACCAGGATCTTGCCGTCACTCCAGTGGGCGACGACGAACGAACCGACTTCGAGCGCGGTGCCCGTCGGTCGCGAACCGGTGGTGCCGCCGGCGAACGCGGTGACGCCGTTGTGAATACCTCAGTCCTCCCGGTCCTGCCCGTCGGACCGGCGTCACCTGCCGAGCGCGACCGGCACCGTCAGGCGCTCGGGGCCGAACGCGACCAGCAGCTGCAGCGCGTCTCCCTCGCCGGCAAACGAGACCTGCAGCTTGTCCGCCGGCGGCGACGAGGGCGCACTCTGCATCGGCACCTCGAGCACGGCGGTCACGTACTGCGCCGCGAAGCCGTCGAGCTTGTTCTTGTGATCCGCGGCCGCGGACGACACGACGAGCTGCCAGCCGTCCTTCGTCTTGCCGAGCGTCAGGTGCCAGCTGCCGGCTCCGAGCTTCTTGTCGCCGAGCGTGAGCGCCACGTTCGTGTCGAGCGTCGTCGCCCAGTCCTTGCCCATACGCCAGCGTGTGCCGGGCTTCATCCCGGCCGCCTCCGTTGCGAGCTTGTCGTTCCACGCGACGATGCCGTGGTCGATCACCGCGAACGCCGTGCGCTCGCCGCTCGGGTTGCCCTTGCCCTTCCAGAACAGTGTGCGGCTGCAGCCGCGCTGGTCGGGCAGCACGATCGGCGACGCGGCTTCGCTGCCGCGCACCTTCGCCTCGGCCCGCATCCGGTGTGGCCCCCACGTCAACACGAGCGCCGCGGTGCCGCCTTCCTTGGGCGCGTCCCACCGGACATCGAGCGGTGCGTTGCCGTCGCCGAGCTTGTCCACTTGCAGCGGGATCGTCGCGACGAACGGCAGCTTGCCGCCGCCGGGCGCGAGCTGCAGCGCGCGCGCCTTGTCGGCGTCGAGCAGCCCGAGCCGCGCGCCGTTCTTGTCCTTCTCGAGCATCGCGTAGTAGTTGCCCGCCTTGACCTCGACCTTGCCGAACTCGAGCTCCGTGAACGTCTCGAGCGCGGCCCACGCGTCGTGACCGAGCGCGAAGCGCGTTCCGGGCGCGGCTTGCCATGCCTTGCTGGCGGAGTCGTCCCACGGCAGCGGCTGCCAGGCGAAGCCGACCTCGGCGCCGACCGGGTTCTCGCTCTGCACGAACCACACGGCGCGCGTGCGGTGGAGCGACGGCGACGTGATCGAAGAGCCCGAACCCGGTGCATTCTGCGCCGCGAGCGACGTCGCGAGCGCGACGACGGACAGGAAGTGGATGGGGTGCATGGCGCGGCATAGTGCGGGGCCGCACGGCTGTCACGGCGCCGGGTGGGCTGCCAGGGTCAATGTCCGCCTCGCGGTGGCAGGCGCGCGCGATTACGTTCGCGGCATGGCGAGCACGAAGACGTCGAGCAGGAAGACCTGGCGGCAGAAGCTCGAGACCGATCACGACCTGCCGAAGGTGGAGAGGATTCCCGCCCGGATGGCGAAGCAATGGGGCAAGGGCACGATCGTCATCGCCGCGCCGCGTGAGGTCGACGCGCTGATGGCGCGCGTGCCGAAGGGCAAGGTCACGACGATCGACGAGTTGCGCGCGGCACTCGCGCTCGAGCACGGCGCGACGATCGCGTGCCCGATGACGACGGGCATCTTCGCGAACATCGCCGCGCGCGCCGCCGACGAGGACGAGCAGGCAGGGCGCCGCCGAATCACGCCGTATTGGCGCACGCTGAAGGCCGGCGGCGAGGTGAATCCAAGCCCCGGCGGACTCGCGGTGCTGCGTTCGCGTCTGCAAGCCGAGGGCCACACGGTGATCGCGCGTGGCAAGCGGCTGTTCGTCGCCGAGTACACCAAGCGGCTCGTGCGCCCGAAGGCGGAGTGAGCGATGGTCCCGCTCGAAGACGGCGCCGCCGTGATCGCGCTGTTGCGCGGCATCAACGTCGTCGGCAAGAAGAAGGTGCCGATGGCGACGCTGCGGTCGCTCGCGCAGGAGCTCGGGTGGCGTTCTGTCGCCACCTACATCAACAGCGGCAACCTCGTGTGCGCGGCGAAGGGCGCGCCCGCGAAGCTCGCGCGGTTGCTCGAAGGTGCGATCGAGGAGCAGTTCGGGTTCGACGTCGCGGTGATCGTGCGCACCGCGGCGGATTGGCGGCGCTACGCGGCGGGCAGCGCGTTCGCCGATGTCGAGACCACGCGACCGAGCGCCCTGCTGCTCGCGCTCGCGCAGGGTGCGCCGCCGAAGGACATAGCGCGCGTGCTGCAGCCATACTGCGGCGCCGGCGAACGCGTCGCCGTGCGCGGTGACGCGCTGTGGATCGACTACGCGAGCGGCGTCGCGAGGTCGAAGCTGACGCCGGCCGTGCTCGACCGCGCCGTCGGCTCGCCGGTCACCGCGCGCAACTGGAACACGGTGCAGGCCCTCGCCCGCATGCTCGAGGCCTGAGCAACGCCGCATCGTGGATTGCCCGCCTGGCAGTCGCGTCGCCCCCGCTCCGCCATCAGGCCCCTCCCGGCCGCGTTCGGCAGATCCGGACATCGGGGATTCACCTGAACAGTTCGGAGGCCACGTCCGCCGAGACAGAAGGCGACGGGTCAGAAGCCCTCGCGAGCGCTCGTCGAGGAACTGAGATGGTTACCCAGAAAGGAATCACTTCGCCGAAGGCAACGATCATCGCGGCGGGAATCGGCGTTCTCGGCGCGCTCGGCGTGGCGTTGATCTCGAATGCGGTCATGGCGAACTCCCGGCCGATCCCGAGCCTCACGGTGGTCGTCGAAGACCCGAGCAGGCCGATGGCGCTGACCATCGACACGAGCGGCAGCATCGACCCGGACGGGGACGCGATCACGGTCTCCGTGTTCATCGACAACATGCGCCAGCCGGGCAACGAACCACGGCGCACGGTCCTCGTGCCGAGGCCGGGCCCTGTCCTGATCAGGGTCGACGTCTCGGACGGCAAGCTGACCGCGAGCGCCGACCAGCGCATCGTCGTCCCGTAGCGCGGCTCACGGGGGCGCGGCTAACATACCGCGCATGTGCTGCTTCTCACGACCGGTAAAGAACGTCGCGGCCACGAACATCTTTGCGCGCAGCGGGACCAAGGAGCGCCAGTTCCTGGTCTACGAGATGAAGATCGCTGCGGACGAGGACCTGGCGATGATCCTGCCGATCCCCGTGCCAAGACAAAGTGCCGAGGACGCCGTGCGCTTTCTGAACCTGTCCGACTACGCGGGCTTCTTCAAGGACATGGCCGCCGGCTTCCCGGCGAGCCGGAGCCTCGACGACCAGAAGGGCCCGAGGGGCGAAGCGGCGAAGCCGCTGGCTGTCGTGGAGGTCGGCAGCTTCGAAGCGTCGTTCGTGCCTTCGATCGCGGACTTCGCGCGGCTCGACGAGCGCTTCCGCCTGCCGGCGGGGACCTGGGAAGCGCTGCCTGCCTACAAGGACTACGGCTTCGCCGTCTTCAAGCTGAAGCAGGGCAAGAAGCAGATCCACCCGATGGCGTTCGAGTTCCCGCGCCGCGACGAGAAGCGTCTGTTCTTCCCGACGGTCCACGTGCACGACGGGAAGGTGCACGGCAAGGCGGACTTCGACCACGCGCTCTACCTGCAGAAGCGCGAAGGCGAGAGCCTGAACGTGCTCGGCTGGCGCGAGTCGCCAAAGCTCGCGGGATCGTTCCTGAAGGTGGACAGGACGGCGGGTCTCGTCGACGGCGAGCGCCACGTGTATCTCAAGGAGATCCGCGGTCCGCAGAAGAACGAGGACGTGCTGGTCTGATCGGAATCACGATCCGCACCGGCAATCGCTGCCCGCGGATGCCGGATCGGTTGCCCGGGGCGCCAACCTGGGTCGGCGCGGAGTCGAGGCTGCCGGCTATCGCGCCAGAAGCTTCGTCGCGGTCAGCACGCCGTCGCTGGCTGGCAGAGCGCGGTGCATGGCGAGCATCGCGCGGCCGACGGCGACGGCGTCGGGGCGCATGATCTCCTTCCAATGGCCCTCGGGCAGCATGCGCTCGAGCAGCATGCGTTCCAACGCGTTCGCCTGCCACCGGGGCATCGCCTCGACGCATGCGAGGAACAGCGCGTCGTTGGCCCAGCCGTGATCGCTGCTTGCCTGCTGCAGCATCCAGCTTGCGATCGCGGGCGGCGAGTCGTTGAGCGAGGTCTGCTCGTTCTCCTTCTTGCTCCGGTCGTGAATGATGAAGCCGTCGGCGTTGCCGATCTTGACCTCGTGCTCGAGCGTCGTCAGCAGCCGCGCGATGAAATCGTCTGGCCGCTTGCCGCGCAGACCGACGACGTAGGCGAGCGCGGCCCGAGCGCGACGGCGTTCGGCGAACGCATCGTCCGATTCCTTGCCGTCGCGCGCGAGCGGGTGCTTCGCGAGCAGCTCGAGCGCCTCGTCGAAC
>DASRJH010000180.1:0-43970 GCA_035649575.1 Planctomycetota bacterium | reverse complement strand
CTCGTGCTCTACCGATGAGCTATTCGACTGCCCCGCCGAACGCCGGTGGAACCCGGGTCGCGGAACGCGCCGCGGGAACCGCTGGTACGGCCCATGGCGCGCCGCCGGACGACGTTTCAGCGGACAAGACTCTGGATTTGGTTCATGGGGTCCTCGTGGACATGGCCCGGAAATGAATGCGGAGGGTGAGGGACGAGCGGGCCGGAAAACGAGCGAGCCCCGCTCGGGTCGACCCGGCGAGGCTCGTGCGACGCGCGCGGACTGTCAGGTCGGCGTCAGTCGACGGGTCTCCCCGGAATGATGAGGTCATTGCGCACCGCGCACACGAGGTCGTGTTTGCGGCTGCGCAGCACAGGGAATGTCTCGCGTGAGTTCATGGCTTTCTTCGGGGCGCGGAACATAGCGACCGCGATCGCACTGTCAAGTGGTGATCCCGTGTGCCTCACTTCATGACGAGCTCGAGGTCGGTGCGGCCCGCGGCGCCCAGTCCGAACCGGATCGCTCGGCGGGCATCGCGGGGGCCGTGATTGGCCCAGACACTGCAAGTGCCCGGGCGCAGCAGCGTCAGCGCGAACCGGCCATCCCGCCCGGCCAGCACCACGCGAGACTCGACGTCGGCGAACGCGGGCGAGTGCACGAGCACATCGACGCGAGCGGCAGGCACCGGTCGGCCGTCGGCATCGCGCACGATGCCGGCGATGCGCATCGCCGGTCCGAGCGTGACGTCGCCGAAGTCGACGTCGACACCCTTGCCGATGGCCTCCTGGACGATGGCGACGCCAGCGACCGCGACGACTTCGAGCAGCAGCGCTCCCGGCTCGCGGAGGTCAGCGCGGAACGCGACCCTGCCATCTTGCGCGCTGTCGGCCTGCAGCCGCACCGCGCCGCGTTCGAGCACATGCACCGGGCGCGGCTCGCTCCCGCTCTGCCGCAGCGACACCATGGCGAGCCGGCGCGCTGGCGGGTCGCGCACGAGCACTGCGCTGATCAGGGGCGCGGGAGCATGCCGGCAGGCACAGCTGGGCTGTGCCGCTCCTGGAGCACCATGTCGATCGAACGGGTGTTGCGCACCGACCGGCAGCGGTCAGCGGTCGGCCGGCGCGGCGTCGAAGTCGGTCGCAACCTGTAGCTCGCTCTGGTCAGAGGTCGACGCGGACCGGCAGCGGCATGCCCGGATCGACGGGCTCGCCCAACACGGCGAGCGCGGACAGCCAGAGGCGCGGCAATGGCAGCGGCACAGTCGCGATGACGCGGCAGATCCGCTGGCGCAGCGCCGGGTCGGCAACGGCAAGCGCGTAGAGCTCCCGCCAGTCGTCCATGCTGCCGCGGTCGAGGATCTGCGCGAGGATCTCGTCGCTGCGCAGATCGAGGTGGGTGCGGTTCCACAGCGCCTGCGACTTCTCGAGCGAACTCACGGCGCACCACCCAGCACCATCGGTGCCAACACGCGTGCCCAGTGTCGACCGCGCGCTAAGAGGTGGTTCCAGTCGGTCCACGGTGCCACCAGGTCGCGGTAGGTGCGCAGGTCTACCTTGCCGCGGTCGACGGGCGTCGCCGCGGCCAGGCGTTCGACTACTTCGGCGAGCGGCGAGGCGCCGTTCGGCTGCTGGTAGATGGCGTCGAACTCGCGCATCGCTGCGCGCAAGGCGGCGTCGCCGAGTCGTTCGCACAGTACGACGGTGTCGAGGTAGTCGCGCAGCGTGTCGCGCGTCGCCAGGAGCCATCCCTTGATGCGCACCATCTCGGCCAGAGTCGGAACGCGCAGGCCGGCGATGAGTTCGGTCTCCAGCGGCCGGGTGCGGCGGAGCTGTCGGATTCCGGTCATCACGCCGTCGAGGCTGCCGAGCACGAGCACGGGTCGCTCGACACGAGCGGTGATCCAGCCGGCGGCGGCTTCGAGCGCTGCCAGAACCTCGTCGAAGCGATCGCGCAGGTCGGCCAACACGTGGTCATCGTCCTCGCTCGTGCAATGGCCCGCGTGGAGGGCAGCCGCCGTTCCGCCGACGAGCACGGTTCCTGGCAGCAGCTTCTGCACGTGCCGCTCCGCCGCCAGCAGACGCTCCCATGATGCTTGTGAACCGGAATCGCCGGGCATGACAGCATTGTGCCACGTGCCGCACTCGGAGCATGCGACAGCCGCTCACGCTCTGGAATTGCGCTTCCCGACCGCGTCGATGCGGGATGCGGTTCGATAGCGCCGACTCAGATGCGCCGTCACAACACTGCTCGCGTCGACGAGTGCCCTCCTGGTCGGCGACGGCAATCGGCAGTAGGTGCAACTTCACCCACGGATCTCGGCACACATGCCGTGCGCGGCCCGTGTCACGGAACTCGGGAACCGGGGACCCGCCGGTTCAGAACTTGATCTCGCCGCCGATGCTCAGCGAGAAGTCGATGCCGTCGTGGTGGCTGCGCCGCGTCACATCCTCGCCGATGAACTCCGAGCGGTAGACCTCGCGCCGCTCGGCGTCGGTCAGGTTCTTCGCCGAGAGCATGAGCCTGACGCCGCGACCCAGCGACTGCGACAGCGTCGCGTTGAAGGTCTCGTAGCGCGTCAGGTAGGTCGCCGGGATGAAGAAGCTGTTGCTGGGCCCCGGGCCCTGGATGAGCGTGTCGCCCTGGACCGTGTAGAAGAGGCCGAAGCCGGTCCCGCTGGCCGCGATGTCGCAGGTGAGGAACAGGTTGTACAGATACTCAGGCGCGTTCGTCATGTCGCGCGTCGACGGCGGCGCCACGCCCTGCAGGTTGATGAACCCGTTGATCTCGTCGTCGGGCAACCGCACAGAGGCGTCGATCCAGGTTCCGTTGGCGCCGATCGAGAGACCCTGCAGCGCGGGCGCGAACTGCCCCAGGCCCTGCCGCGTCTCGAGCTCGATCCCGCTCAGCGTACCGCGCGGGTAGTTGACCGCCGTCGTGAACGCGAAGGACGCGAGCTTCTCGACGTACTCGATCGGCTGATCGATGTCCTTGCGGAACACGGAGGCCGAGAACAGGCCGCCTTCGTATGGCACGTAGTCGGCGCGAAAGTCGTAGTTGCGCAGCGAGCTCATCTCGAGCTCGGGGTTGCCGAGGAAGATCGGGCCGCCGAGATACTCCTGCTGCACGATCGGCGTGAGCTCCTTGAACGTCTGCCGCGCGACCGTCTCGCTGTAGGAAGCCCGCAGCGTCAGCCCCTCGGTTGCCTGGTAGAGCAGGCCGAACGCGGGCAGGATGTCGTGCTGCGAGAACGAGACGTCGGCATCACCGGGCTCGAGATCCGCGGTGCCGAACTGCCCCGGCGGCACCCAGACGGCATCCTCCTCGGGGTGGTTGACGATGTCGATCTTCGTCGACTCGAAGCGCACACCGCTGACGAACCGCAGGTTGGACACGAGCGGTAGCTCGAGCATCAGATACGAGGCGCTGATCTCCTGCACGCCGTCGTAGTCGATGTCGGCGTTGCTCGCGGTGATCGGGTGGTTCTCGAACAGCCAGTGCTGGCTCCAGTCGAGCTCGTCGAACTGTCCGGAGTAGAAGGACGGATCGTTGAAGTTGCTGAAGGTGTCCTGGTCGAAGCGACGGTCCACGTGGTCGTAGAACACGCCGAGCTTGACGTAGCCCGGTTGGTCGTTGAAGGCCGCGAACGGCAGCTTGACGTTGGCCGCGGCGGTGTCGCTCTCCTCTTCGATCTGCTTCCAGATGCGTTGCAGGTTGCCGAGCGTGAACTGGGCCGCGGGCTTGTACTGGATGTAGGTGCCCACCGGGAGCCATGCGGACGCGAACTGTCGTTTGTCCGGCTGGTCGCGGTCCGCCTTGCTGTGCGCGACCGTCCAGTCGACCTCGGCGGCTTCGAGCGGACCTGTGCCGTCGAGCTGCAGGCGGTGGCGCCCGGTCAACTGCAGCGTCTCGGTCACGCGTTCGGTGTATTCGAGCGTCTGCAAGCGCAGGTAGGGTGCGCCGAGAATCTGCTCATGACCCGGCGACGTGGGTATCGAGGGATCGTGACCGGGGAAGAAGTACTGCTTGCCGCGCGTGTCTTCGGCCAGCGTGACCTTGTCCTCGGCGATCTCGGTGCGCAGCCAGGCGAGCCTGATCGCGTGCTCCTTGCTCTCGACGCCGAACGTGCCGAGCGCGCCCCACTGCACCGATTGCGTGCTCTGCGTGATGTCGAGCAGCGAGGTGACGAACTCGCCCGAGGCCGGGGAGCCCTGGCTGAACTGCGGCGTCAGCGGATCGCCGAGCTGCAGGGCCCACAGCGAGTTGTCCTGGCCGTCGTCGAAGTAGCTGCTGTCGGTCTCGTAGAAGACGCTGACGAGGCCACCGGCGCGCCAACCGTTGCCGATGTCGAAGAAACCGCCCGCGGCGCCCGACATCTCGAAGTCGATCGGCGCCTCGGCGCGCGAGACGCCGACCGCGCCATCCCAGTTCTCGCCGAGCGGCTGCACGCTGCGCTCGCGGCCCGTCTTGCCGAACGCATGCACGCCGCCGCCGTCGTAGGTCAGGAAGTCGCTGCGGCCCGCGACCTGTGAGTTCCAGCTCGTGCCGACCTTCCACTTGAAGAACCCCGGTTCGTCGGGCACGCCTTTCAAGCCGACGTTGACGGCGCCGCCCGACGCGTCCCCCTGCTGGTCCGGCGTGAACGTCTTGCTGACCTGCAGGTTGCTGATGACCTCCGAGGGGAACTGATCGAGCTCGACCGCGCGCTTGTCCTCGTCGGCGGATGGCAGACGCACGCCGTTCATCTGCGAGCTCACGTAGCGATCGGGCAGGCCGCGGATCACGGCGCTCTTGCCGTTCGATACCGAAGCGCCGGGCACGAGGCGCAGCGCATCGGAGGCATCGCTCGCGCCGGCCTTGCTCATGAGGTCGGCGCTGATCGAATCCATGAAGGCCGCGCTGTCGAGGCGCAGCTCGAGCAACGCGCTCTCGGTGTCGACGCCGAGCTGGAGCACCTCCTGGACGACGAACTCCTCCATCTCGCTGAAGTCGCCGGCGAGCTCGACCCGCACTTCCGTGAGCTGCCCCGACGCGACCACGAGGTCGGCCCGCACCGTGCGCAGATAGCCGTCCTTCGACACGACGAGCGTGTAGCGGCCCGGTGGGACCTTCGCGAAGACGAAGTTGCCCTGCTCGTCGGTCGCCACGCTGAGTGCGAGCTCGACGATCTGGGCCGTTGCGCCGGGCAGCGGCACCTCGAAGTCCTTGTCGAATGCGACGCCGCGCAGCGAACCATCCTGCGCGGCAACGACCTGAACGAAAGCGACTGCGGCCGAGAGCGCGAGGAGGAACCGTTCGTTCACCACGGGTTGCCCAACCCCTCGCAGATCTCGCGCATGCGGATCAGAAGGGCCGGCGACGGCTCGATGCGGTTTCGGGCCATCGCGACAGCGGTGTCGACGAAGTCGTCGGCGCGAGGTCGCGAGTTCGGGTTCTCGATGGCTTCTTCGAGGGCCAGCGCGAGCAGGCCGTCGGCGGTCGTGACTTCGCCGAGCGCGTGCCAGGCGATCGCGAGCGGGCGGATGGTGTCGGCGCGGTCGATGTCGACGATCGCGTCGCGTTCGCGGTGGTAGATCGCCATCGCGGCTTCGGCGTCGGCGCGCGCCTCTGCGACCTCGCCAGCGCGTCCGCGCAGCTCGCACAGGCGCGCCAACACCGGCACGTGATCGGCGGGACGCCAGGTGTGCGCCTCCGCGATCTTCCGCGCCACTGCGAGAAGATGCAGCGCCGCGGCCTTGTCGCCGTGCGCTACGCTGGTCGACGCGAGCTGCGCTATCGCGGGCAGGCGGATGCCGGGCGGCAGCTTGTCGAAGGTCGTCGTGAGCAGCTGTTCGATCGCGGAACGCTGCGCTGTTGCCGCAAAGCAGCGCTCGTGCAGGCGCAGCAGAGTCGCGACCGCGGTGTTCTGCTGGCCGAGACTCATGCTCGGGAACGCCTTCTGCAGCGCGTCGATCTCTTCGCCGACCTTGTCGGCCGGTACCACCAGGGCGCGGTCGGCAGCCGTCTTCGCCCAGTCGTCGTCGACCGCGTGCGTCGAAGCGGCATCGATGCCCGCGGCGAGCTTCTCGGCGCGGGCACTGTCGCCGAGCAACGCGCAGGCGCGCGCCATCTTCATGACGATCAGGTCGCGCCGCCAACCCTGTTCATTCGGGTCGGATTCGAGCTCGTGGACGACCGCTTCGGCGCGCTCCACCCAGGCCAGCGCCTGGTCGCGTTCGCCGTGCGTTACGCAGTAGCAGGCGTAGTCCGCATACGCACTGCCGCGCCGCCAACCCTTGATGCCGTTCGCGAACTCGAGCGCAAGCTGCGGCTGCCCGAGCTCGAAGCAACCGACCACGACGACTTCCTGCGCACGCGCGCGATTCTTGTGGTGTGGGTCGAGGGGAAACGCCGACGCGGCGCGGAAGGCGAGCCGCAACAGCTCTCCCTGGAACGGCAGCAGCGGCTGTTCGAAGGGCACCGGCGAAACGCTCGTCGCCGAGGCCGGTGCGCTCTGCGACTGAGAGGCCGCCCCTACGCTTTCGGAGCAAGCGGGAGCGAACAGCAATACCGCGGGAAGGAACAACCAAGCTGCGGAAAGGCAGCAACAAGACGGGCGGGAATTCGACATGACTGACCGGTTGACGAGAGGGTTACTAACGACTCCGGGCAGGCAGCAGCAACTCGTGCTACTGCCTGCCGCGGATGCGGAGTCGTCTGTCCTGCTCAGGGCAGGATGTGCGACTGCGCGTTGGAGAAGGCGAACTCACCTGCGGGAACGCCGAGGTCGAAGCTCACCCATTGCGTGTGGAACACCGATCCCGTGAGGCCGGGAGGGACGACGAACGGACCCACCGACACGGTGCCGGCGGCACCGACCGCGACCAGGATGTTGTCCGGCGTCGGCACGAGCGTGCCGCCGAAGATGGGCAGGAAGAGCTGCAGCGGACCGCCGAACACGAGGATGCCGATGTTGATCACAGGGTCGACGTTCTCGACGGCCAGCGTGACGTTGGTGTTGGCCGCCCAGTTGCCCGTCGTGTAGTGGACCGGGGCGCCCACGATGCCGGGGCGCTCGGCGGCGATGTAGACGTTCGCCTTGCTGTTGCTCGTCATGCCGAAGCGGGCCGTGGCCGTCCAGCCGATCAGCCAGTTGTTGCCGCGCGGGAAGGCGCCGCGGAAACGCGACGAGGTGAAGAAACCGTCGTTCGGCGCGAACTCGACCGCCGTCAGCGCATCGTTCTGGGGCGTCGGATCGAGGAACGTGACGGGCTGCGAAGTGTTGACGCCGTTGGGCAGGACCGCTGCACCGCGCGTGATCGAGACGATCGGGGACAGCGTGGCGATGCTGTTGTTGGCGTTGGTCGTGCCGCCGCCGCCCGCGAACACGAGGCGCGCGTTGGCCTCGTTGTAGGCCGCGGGTCGCAGGTTGCTGAAGAAGACGTTGTCGCGGAAGTCGATCAGGTTGCCGCTCGACTGCGCCGTGTAGGCCGCGGCCGGGTTGGCGAACGGATTGATCGCCGAGGTCGCGGTGTAGGCCGTGATCCAGCGGTCGGTCCACGACTGCGTGCCGTTGCAGCCGTAGCCCGTGTTGCCGTTCTCGAAGTCCGAGACGTCGTTGTTGATGACGTTGTCGCCGGCATCCATGAAGATGCAGTTGCGGAACTGCACGTTCGCGTTGTCGCGCCAGGCCGTCAGGTGGTCGCCTGCCGTCGCGCCGTTGGTCGGGTGCGGCATGCCGATCACCGTGAAGTTGTAGATCGACGCGGTCGTGACGGGCTGGTAGTGGCAGAGCTCGGCGCCATCGATTTCGATGCCGTTGTCGCCGAAGCCGCTGCCCTGCGCGCCGGCGCCACTGTGGCCCTGCACGACCAGGCCGTACTGCGCCTTGCCGCGCCAGCCTTGATCGAGGTCGAAGCTGTCGTCGCCGACGTTCCAGATGCTGACGTACTTCATGTTGACCGTGCCACCCCAGACCTCGATGCCGTCATCGAGGTTGTTGAGGATCTCGATGTGGTGCACCTCGGTGTTGCGGCCGACGCCGCCGAGCGAGAGGCCGTTCAGCTCGACGTTGAGCGCCGCCGTGCGGCCGCCGTAACGCAGCGAGAGGTAGCTGATGCTGCCGCTGTCGTCGTTGTCGTTGCCGCCGCCGTAGTCGTTCAGCGAGGTTATGGCCGGCGTCAGACCTTCCATGTCGGCGTAGTTCGAGGCGCTCGGCGCCGGCGTGTTGGTCCCGATCTGGTTCTCCGAGATGTAGGCACTGCCCATGACCGTGAGATTGCCCCACTCGTTGTTCGCCATCTGGCGGTAGGTGCCGGTCTCGGGGTTGCCTCCCGTCCAGGTCAGACGGTCGTCGTCCGACGTCATGATGATCGGGCTCGTCGCGGTGCCGTTCGCGATGATCTGGGCGCCGCGGCAGACGGCCAGTGTGCTGTTGTTCGTGCTGGCGATGACGGTGCCGGCTTGGATCGTCAGCGTGGCGCCAGGCTCGACGTAGATGTCGCCCTGCAGCTGGTAGACGTTGTTGGAGGTCCAGGTGGTGGAGGTGGAGATGTTCGAATTGATCACGATCTGGGCTGAGGCGCTGGCACAGAGGCCAAGACCGATCGCGAATCCGCGCAGGATCAGGTGATGTTGCATTGGTACTTGCTGGGTGAGGAAAGGGCAGGAGCAACCGGGTGGCTGTCCTGTGACGGGATCGAGGCTAGGTCGCTCGATGCAGACGCGATGAAGGGCGGGTGACGCTTTCGAGAATGCGCGCGAGCTCACTGCGGCAATCAGGTTGGTGGCTCTCCGTGAGCTCTTCGTGAAGGAACGGTCAAGCGTCGAGACCCCCGGTGCCAAGGATTGTTGTCGCGTCTCCTGAGCTCCCAGGCGATGCGTCTGACTGCGCGACCTCGTCACGGGCGCCGAGGTCGCTATCGCGGTCGACGAGACGTTCCCCACGGCCAGCATGATCAAGGTGCCGATCCTCGCGGCCCGCTCGCGAGGGTCGAACACGGCGAACTCGACTGTCACGAGGAACTCACCTACGGCAAGGACCGGCTCTACCCGGGCCCGTGGCCGCGCGCATCAAGGCATCGAAGGGTGCGAACCATTGACGGGGTTCAGCACGCGGGGGATCGTGCCGCGGTGGGTCCTGGGTGGTCCGGGACGCAGCCTCTGTTTCCACGCCCCAAGAGCGTCGGGGTGTGTGGTGGCGCGTATGGGTTCGCATCCCTTGCGGGCGAAGGCGTTGCGCCGTTGGGCCACGAGTGATCCGGTGATCCATGCGCTGGCGAAGCGGACGCCGGCGCCGGCGCGCGGTCAGGTGGATGGCTCGCCGTTCGAGGCGCTGGTGCAGTCGATCGCGCACCAGCAGGTGAGTCTCGCGGCGGGGCAGACGATCTTCGGCAGGGTCCGTGCGTTGGGATCCACCCCGAAGGCGTTGCTGAAGGCCGGCCCTGCGGCGCTTCGGGCTGCCGGTCTTTCGCGTCCGAAGGTCGCGTACGTGCTCGATCTTGCGCGGAAGGCGGTCGCGGGTGAGGTGGACTTCGCGCGCATCGCGTCGATGGAGGATGTCGAGGTGATCGCGCAGCTCACGGCCGTCAAGGGGATCGGGGTGTGGACGGCGAAGATGTTCCTGCTGTTCCACCTCGGGCGCCCCGATGTGCTGCCGTTCGAGGACCTCGGGCTTCAGGTCGCGGTCGCGCAGAGCTATGGCGTGACGCGGAAGAGAGCGGCGAAGAAGATCATCGCGCTCGGCGAGCTGTGGTCTCCGTACTCGAGCTACGCGAGCCTTGTGCTGTGGAATGCGCGGCGCGTGGAGATGGGCGCGAAGCCACGTTGATCATCGCGCGGTGACTTGGGCGTGGGGGGGCGGCCGGAACGGCGCGCCGCTGCCTTCCCGAGTGCCTGCGGACCACATCCGTACGGGCCCCTCGAGTCAAAGGACCTCGACTGTCGCGTCGTGCCCGGATGCACGACGGAGCTTCGCGTCGCGGGTGACGAGCGGGCAGCCGAGCAACTCGGCCAGCGCGAGGTACGCCGCGTCGTACGCCGTCACGGTCTTCCTGAGCTCCCAGATTCGCCGGCGCAACGGTTCGTGTGCGTGTCGTGCGATCCGCAGTGCCTCGAGGTCTTCCAGTGCTTCGGTCGCTCGCTCGGTTTGCCACTTGCCGGCCGACGCGAACCTCCGCAGCACCTGGAGGATCTCCAAGTCCACCAGGTGCGGCGCGTGGAGCGTTTCCTTGGCGTCGAGGATGCGGTGTTCCGCCGCGCTTGCGGAACCCACGCGGAGCAGGACGTCGGCGAGCGCAGACGCGTCCACCACGATCATCGTGTCTCGCGCTCCTCACGGACCCAGCTCGCCGTCGAGTCGATCGTCTCGACCGGCCGGCGCGAAGCGAGCCTCCGCTTCAACTCGTCGACGCTGGGATACTCTGCGGCTCGCTCCAGCTCTCGCAACAGGTAGTCGGAGAGCGAGAGACCGTCTGCGGCGGCCCTCACCTTGAACAGACGGTGGAGGCGGTCCGGCATGTTGCGGATCTGGACCATCTTGGGCATGCGATCAGGATGTGCACATGTGATTCGCATGTCAAGGGTGCGCCGTTGCCACGATCCGGGCTTGTCCCCAGGCGCTGCAGGAGTCAGGCTGTGCTCGACTTGGTAGCAGGCGAGCGACCGATGACTTCGTGGGCCTGCAGGAGTCGCACGAGACGCCGGACGATGTCCTCGCTTCGTGGCGGTGACACCAGTGAGCAGCAGCAACGCTACGACGAGCGCATCAGCTGGGGTCTCTCCAGTGAGGTCTCCGTGAAGGAACGGTCAAACGTCGGGACGTCGAGCCGGGGCGGTGGCGCGCAGGCGAAGCCCGGTGCAAGCTTTGGTATCGCACTCATCGTGTCACCCATGCGAACTGCGTTGTTTCCCCTTGCGATGGTCCTCGCCGCGTGCAACGGCGACGACCATGCGGCCGCACCTCCGCTTCCGACGGTCCGGATCACGTCGGCGAACGCGCTCCTCGTCGCGCGCACGGCCGTCAGCGCATCGCTGCGCCTCGCCGACGTCGCGGGCATCGGCGTCGCGGTGATCACGGCCGTGCCGCCGGAACCGTCCGCGACGTTCCCGGGAACCGGCGGTGGCGAGGTCGTGCGCACCTGGGACGATCGCGACGAAGACGGCAAGGTGTCGACGGGCGACCTGTTCACGCTCGCCTTCACGGCCTTCGCCGAAGATGGCCTCGTGCTCGACGGCGGGATGTCGTTCGACTCGCTCGTGGTCGAAGGCGACCTCGTGAACGGACTCAGCTGGCTCTTGCAGGCCCGCCTCGACTTCGTCGACCTCGCGGTCACCTCTGGCTCCGGGACCGAGACGCTGAACGGCCCGCTGTGGTTTCTGCGCGAGAAGCGGGCCACGGTCATGACTCTCGACCTGCGCGTGGGTGACGGCCTCGCCGTTGCCGGCAGCGAGTTGGCGGCCGGGACCCCGTTCGCCTACCACGACTACGTGCTCGATTTCACGTTCGCCCAGTTCGGCGCTGGAATGGTCGAGAGCGAGGCGATCGGCGGGATCGTCGAGTTCGAGACGAAGGTGCCGTTCACGGGCATCCAGTTCGTACCCGACCCGTCGGTGGGGGAGCTCGAAGTGCGCGGCGCCGGCGGCAGCGTGCTCACGATCCGGGCGGTCGACTTCTTCAACGTCGAGCTCGCGCTCGACGCGGACGGCGATGGCGTGGTGGAGCAGACGATCCCGGTGGAGTGGTCGTCGCTCTGAAGCGGGCTGGTCATGCGGAACGGGCGTAGCGGCGGCGCCGTGCTCGCAATAGCCTGTTTGCCCCGATGAGTGATCCCGCGTTCGAGCAGTGGTTCGAAGCCGTCTGGTCCGACCGCGAGGACCGCGTCTACCGTTCCCTGTTCGGCGACCTCGGCGAGGGTGTCTACACGGCAGGCAGCTCGGTCTACGAGCGCTACAAGAAACAACCGCATCCGGGCTGGCTCAATCACGGCGTGTTCGCGTGTCCGCCCAACGACGACCGCCCGAGCTGGATCTTCGTGACGTCGGGGCTCAGCAATCCGTGGAACCTCGAACGGCCTGGCCGCGATCCATCGGGCTTCTCGGGGCTCGGCTTCGAGCTCGCGATCGAGACACCGGGCCCCGCGGGACTGGGCTGGGCCGTGCCGCTCCTGCACAGCCTCATGGCCTACGAACTGCTCGTCGCGGTCGGCACCTACGAAGGGGCGGAGCTGCTCGAGTACGGCAACCGCGTGCCGCTCAACGGCTCGATCACGCCGGCGTTCGCGAGCGCGATCCGCTGGCTCCTGGTCGAGCAGCCCAAACACTACCCCTCGGCGTTCGAGCTCGCGTCGGGGCGCGTCGATCTGTTCCACCTCGTCGGCGCCACCGATGCGGAGGTCGAGTACGCGCGGCAGGAGGACCAGGAAGCGCTCGTGCAGCTGCTGCAGAAGGAAGGCATCTACCCGCGCACGGATGCGGCGCGGCAGAGCGTGCGATGAGTGCGGCTGGCCCGCCGCCGAGCGAACTGCCGCCGCAACCGCTGTCGCCTTGCAATCAGGTCTGTGTCATGGCCGAGAACGGCCTCTGCCGTGGCTGCAAGCGCACGCTGGACGAGATCGCCCGCTGGTCGTCGATGCGCGAGGACGAGAAGCGCGAAGTGCTCGAGGCGTTGCCGGCGCGCTGCGCACGCGGCTGATCGCGGCCGTTCTCCGGCTGGCGATTCGCGCCCCCCGTTGACGCGATCCCGGCCAGGCCGGATCATCGTCATGGCACGGGGTTCTCCCGCGCGCGGACCAGTTCCAACACAACCGGATCCTCGCCACCGACCCCCAGCCCCGTGCAACCCACTCACGTTGGAGATAGTCATGGCTGCCCGCCGTGCCTTGTGTTCATTCCTTGTGTTGTTCGTGGCGGTCCCTCTCGCGGCCCAATGGACTCCGGTCCCCGCGCTCAACGCGCCGCCCTCGCGTACTGGCTTCACGCTCACTCCGTTGCCGAACGGCGAACTGTTGCTGTTCGGAGGAGACATCGCCAACCCCGCGGCCACCGAATGGTCGTGGAACGGGATCGCCTGGACTGCGGTGACCACGCCGGTGCCGCGCCGCCACCTGCACGCGATGGCCGTCGACGAGTCGACTGGTGATCTCGTGCTGTTCGGCGGCATCGGCACCGGGGGTCCGCTCACCGACACCTGGAGGTTCGACGGCAGCACCTGGACCCAGGTGATCACGCCGAATGCGCCACCGCCGCTCGGTTCGATGTCGATGGCGCGGGATCCGTTCGACGAGAGCATGATCCTGATCGGCTTTCCCTTGTCAGGCGTGTTCGAGACCTGGCGGTTCAGTCAGGGCGATTGGACGCAGCTGACCGGCGCGGTCATCACGCAGGGTGCTGCGCGTGTCTATCACGACTCGGTGCGGCGCGAGCTCGCGTTGTTCGCTGCCGATGGTACCGGCGTCTCCACCTATCGCCTGTCCGGTGGAGCCTGGCAGCAGACCGGTGGTGCTGCCGCGTTGCCCGGCGTGACGTCGAATCTGATGGCGACGTTCGATCGCGATCGCGGTCGCCTGGTCGTCTTGATCCCGGGACTGAACAACGCGACGTACGAGTGGGACGGCTTGTCCGGGTCGTTGTCGCCCTCGGCGGTACCGCCGTTCAGCCTCTTTCCCGCAATGGCGTATCAGCCCGCGCGATCCGAGACGATCCACGTCGAGACCACCGGGCCGCTGGCCGTGTGGCGATGGGCCCCGGAGCCCGTGCCGCTTGCTTTGGCGCATGGCACGCCGTGCCAGAATGCCGCGTTCCGACTCGCGCTCGCGCCTGGTGACTCCCCGCAACCCGGGGCGAGCCATCGGCTGCAGGCACAAGGTCCGAACGGCTCGTTCCTGACGTTCGCGCTGCTCGGCTTCTCGCACACGAGCTTCTCGGGTCTGCCGCTGCCGGCCCCGATCCCGATCGGCGCACTCGGTTGTCTGCTGCGCGTCGAACCGACGATCATCACCTTCCTCGGCACAGGCTTGCCCGCGCAATTGCAGATCTCGCTGCCGAATTCCCCGAGTCTGCTCGGACAGCGCTACGACGCGCAGGGCATGCAATTCGATGCGACGGGCGTGCTCGACACGACGAACGGACTCGAAGTGCAGATCGGCTTGCCGCTGGCCCAGAACGCACTCGTCGAGACGTTCGCTTCGGCCGGCAATCGCGACCCGCAAGTCTCCGGCGACGTGTGGGCGAACGGCAGCGTGCAACCGGTGGCGCTCGGTGGCGACGGCCGTCACGGCTCGTTCGACCACCTCCAGGGCACGTTGAATCCAGCGACCGGCGAGTTCGAGTTCAACAACGACAACTTCCTGGTGACTGCCGCGCGTTCGTTGACGGGTCAGTCGTACCTGATCAATGACGGCAAGTACTACTTCACGGACTTCGTCGTGCCTGCCGGAGTGAAAGTGCGCTTCTTGGGCTCGGTGCCGGCGCAGATCTTCGTGCGCGGCCAGGCCGACATCCGTGGCACGATCGACGTGAGTGCGGCGGAGATGCCGTTCTGGGTCCCGCCAGCGGGCATTGCCGCGGGCCAGCACGTGTCGAACTTCGATTCGCGCGGCTTCCTCACCTTCCAGAATGGCCAACTTGGCGGCGCCCCGGGTTGTGGTGGTGGTCGCGGTGGCGATGGGGCCAACGAATGCCACAGCACGGGGCCCGACATCGTGTTCGGCTTCCCACCCCCGTACAATGGCAGGGACGGACAGGACGTCCGCGTGCCAGCTGGGCACGCGTATGGCGCCAGCACTGCGGGCACCGGCGGCAAGGGCGGCGTCCTGAATCCCGCCTCGGGTCTCACGGTCAACGTGCCTCTCATGGGCCTGGTCTATCGTGCGCACTTCTCCCAGGGTGGCTCGGGCGGCGGCTACTCTCTACCCGGTGGGCAGTCGACGGGCACGCCGCTGTCTCCTGCGGTCTTCAGTCCGACCTCCGCGCCGGGTGCGCAGTTCTCGCTGTTGCCCTTCCCGCCGGCGGTGCCGCCGCCGGGCTACAGTGCGCTGAACCACTTCCTGGTCGGCGGTTCGGGTGGCGGTGGCGGTGGAAGCCATTCATTCGGTACGCAGGGCATAGCTGCCGCCCCGTCCGCGCCTCCCAACGTCTACCAGGCGGGCCACGGTGGCACTGGCGGTGGTGGCGCCGTCGCGTTCCGCACGGGCGGGTCCCTGACCGTCGCCAATACGGGCATCCTGCGCTCGAAGGGCGGCGCGGGCATCCTCATCACTGGGGACAGCCAGCTGAGCCCGAGCGCCCCGGACATCAACAACGGGATCTCGTCGCCCGGAGGTGGTGGTTCCGGCGGTTCCTTCCTGCTGCAGTCGAGCATCAGCGTGACGGTCAATGGAACGGTCGACACCGGCGGCGGGGCCGGCAGTCGTACTGGCTCTGTCTTCCTTTCGACCCTCAACCAGGTCACCCAGGCCGGCGCCGGCGCGCCGGGCTTCTACCGACTCGAAGCGGGCACGGTCAGCTTCGCGGGCACGGGAACGCCCGCGTTCGTCGCGGCTGACAACAGCGGTCCCTTGACGGACCAGGACGACCGTTCGGGCTCGCGTTCGTTGTGGCTGCTGCCGCCGACCAACGACCTGCCGGTCTGGCTGCGCTACGAGCTCGTCGTCGACATCGCCGGTTCGCCGGTGATCTTCAGCGACGACCCGACGGTGTCGCCGTTGCGCGCCGACGATCCCAGCGGCGCCGTTCAACTGCGCATGCAAGGTGCCCGCCTCGATCCGCTGACGGGCACCGTGGTGCCGTCGACGATCGGACCGTGGCGCACGAGCCTGCTGCCCGGCGGCGAGAGCTCGATCAATCGCGATCGCGCGAAGGTGGTCCGCTTCGACCTCGCGCTGAACAAGGCCTTCGGCACCGTCGCCGTGCGCGAATTGCGGCTGTTCTGGCGGTGACGTGATGTGATCGCCGCCGGCGTGCAGGGGAACACGTCTTCTGCGCCGGCGGCGCTCGAGCCACACCGTTCCGGACCCCGAACTGGACCCACGGGCTCCCGTCTTGCACGATGGCGGCCCGATGACCGATGCGCAGCCAAAGCGATCCGAGAAGAAGCCGCGTGCACTGCGCATGCGTCCGCTCGCCGAGCGCAAGAACCTGGTCGGCAAGGAGGACTTCGCGAAGGTGCTGCCGCCCGTCGAAGGCTTCCTGCAGTGGTTCGAATCGCTGCCCGAGATCTACGGCAGCAAGGCGCTCAAGCTCGTCGTCGGTCGCATCGTCGACGCGCATCAGCAGGGCCGCCAGGTCGGTCTCTCGCTCGGCGCGCACGTGTTCAAGGTCGGCCTGTCGCCGCTCTTGATCGACCTCATGCGGCGCGGTTTCGTCACGCACATCGCCACGAACGGAGCCTCCGCGATCCACGACTGGGAGACCGCCTACCAGGGCGCGACCAGCGAGGACGTTGCCGAGGGCCTGGCCGACGGTTCGTTCGGATTCTGGCGCGAGACGCTGAAGGGCCTGAACGACGCGAGCACGCGCGCGGCAAAGCGCGACGAAGGGCTCGGCCTCGCGATCGGCAGGCAGATCCTCGACCAGGACCTGCCCTACCGCCACCTCTCGGTGTTCGCCGAAGCGGCGCGGCTGCAGATCCCGGCGACCGTGCACGTCGCGTTCGGCTGCGACATCACGCACATGGATCCCGACCTCGACGCCGGAGCGCTCGGCACAGCCACGATGCGCGACTTCTGGATCCTCGCCGACAGCGTCGGCCGCCTCGACCACGGCGTCTGGTGCAACGTCGGTTCGGCCGTGATCATGCCCGAGGTGTTCCTGAAGGCCGTGTCGATCGCGCGCAACCGCGGCCAGCTCGGCGCCGACTTCCTCACCTGCAACTTCGACATGATCCAGCACTACCGCGCCATGACGAACGTCGTGCAGCGCCCGCCGAAGGAAGGCAGGTCCGTCCTCGCGATGCACGAGATCGTGCTGCCGCTGCTGCATCAGGCGATCCTCACCACGGCAGAGGCGCGCGGCTGCCTGCGCGAACCACGCTGATGCAGAGCAACACCGCCGAGAACCGACGCCTCGCCGAGATCCTCGAGGGTCTGCCGACCACGCGCGTCCTAGTCGTCGGCGACCTGATCCTCGATCGCTACGCCGATGGCAAGGCGAGCCGCGTCTCGCCCGAAGCGCCCGTGCTCGTGTTCGACTTCGCGAGCGAACGCTACCTGCTCGGCGGCGCCTGCAACGTCGCCGCGAACCTGCGCGGACTCGGTGCCTCGGCATCGGTGCTCGGCGTGATCGGCGACGACGAAGCCGGCGGCCGGCTACGTGCCCTGCTCGCGAATGCCGACATCGACACGCAGGCCCTCGTCGTCGACCGGACGCGGCCGACCACGCGCAAGACGCGTTACGTGGCGAAGACGCTGCAGGTCCTCCGTGTCGACGAAGAGAGCCGCGTGCCGGTCGGCGGCGATGCCGAACGCGCGATGATCGCGCTGCTGCAGCAGCGGCCGTTCCCATGGAAGAGCGTGCTGCTCAGCGACTACGGCAAGGGTGTGCTGACGCCGCGCATCATCGAGGCCGCGATCGCCGCGGCGCGGTCGCAGGAAGGCATCACGGTCGTCGATCCGAAGGGCACGGACTACTCGATCTATCGCGGCGTCGACCTGTTGACGCCGAACCGCGAAGAAGCCGAAGGCGCGACGGGCATCAAGATCCGACAGACCGAAGACCTGCATCGCATCGCCCAGCGCCTGCGCGAGATCACGGGCATCCGCACGGCGGTCATCACGCTCGGCAAGGACGGCATCTTCTTCGAGAAGGAGGACGGCAGCCACCGCATCATCCCGACCGAGGCGCGGCAGGTGTTCGACGTCACGGGTGCTGGCGACACGGTCATCGCGGCGCTCACGTATTGCCGCGCCTGCGGCGTCTCGCTCGAGGACAGCCTGCGGCTCGCGAACCACGCGGCCGGCATCACGGTCGCCAAGCTCGGCACCTGGGCTCCGAGCCGTCGCGAGATCCTGACGCGGCTCGGCGAGACGCCGGCCGACGGAGCCGGCAAGATCCTCTCGCTCGAGCAGGCCGTCGAGGTCAGCAACCGCCTGCGCGCGGAGGGCCGGCGCCTCGTCTTCAGCAACGGCTGCTTCGACATCCTGCACCCGGGCCATTGCGACTACCTGCAGAAGGCGCGCGCCTACGGCGATGCGCTCATGGTGGGGGTCAACACCGACGCTTCGGTGCGGCGGCAGAACAAGGCGCCGGGCCGGCCGATCAACACGCTCGAGAGCCGCTGTCTCGTGTTGGCGGCGCTGCAGGCCGTCGACTACGTCGTCGCGTTCGACGACGACACGCCGAAGAACCTGATCGAGGCGGTCACGCCGCACGTGCTGGCCAAGGGCGAGGACTGGCGCGACAAGGGTGTCGTTGGGCGCGAGTGGGTCGAAGCGCACGGCGGGCAGGTGTTGCTCGTGCCGCTCGTGCCGGGGTGCTCGACCACGAACGTGATCGAGAAGATCCAGAAGCTGGGACGCTGAGCCGCGCTGGGGCTCTGCTTCGCTCAGCACTCGTGTCGCCCGAGCGCCTTTTCCTTGCGGGAGGACGGCGCCGATACGGGCGTGGTGATCAGACTGTTCTTCCAGCTGGTGGTGGCTGTGCTGGCCTCGGCCGGTGCAGTCGTCAGCTACGAGATCTGGACCGCGGCGAAAGCGAACTCGGCGAGCCCCGGCGCGATCGTGCTGCTCGGCATCAGTGGCTTCTGCGGGCTCATTGCACTCCTCGCGTCGATTGCCGTCGTCGTCGAACTGGCCCGGTTGCTGCGCGGCGAGCAGAGCGCCCCGCGCTAGGCCGCCGCGCGGGTTTCTCTCGAGACCGCGTCACGCGGGGCGGGGTCCTGGTCCTCCCCGCAGGTCCGCACGCACCGATCCCGGTTCGTGCACCGCTGCGCGCAGCGCGCATGCGGTCCCCACTTTGCGAACCATCACGAGAACAACGACATGAACAGTCTCCTTTGCACCCTGCGAGCCGCGGCTCGCCAATGGCAGCTTGCGGCGATGGCGCTCCTGGCTGCGTCCCTCCTCCCGGCCCAGAACCCGACCACGCGCGCCCCGGAACTGCCGGCCGGGTGCGAGGACCTGCGGGTCCCCGCAGGCCACGTGGTCTCCTTCCACACCTACGCGGTCGGCTTCCAGGTCTACCAGTGGAACGCCACGACCAACGCGTGGCAGTTCTTGCGGCCCGAGGCGGTGCTGTTCGCCAATGCCGGCTTCCACCAGCCGATCGGCGTGCACTTCGTCGGCCCGACGTGGACCAGCGTCAGCGGCAGCACCGTGGTCGGCAGCTTCTACGCCGGCCGCGTCGTGGACCCGACTGCGATCCCTTGGCTGCGGCTTTCGGTGGTCCAGGCGTACGGGCCAGGTCCGTTCGCGTCGACGACCTGGATCCAGCGCGTGAACACCGCCGGCGGCAAGGCACCGGCCTACGTCGGCCAACCGGGCGAGACCGTGTGGGTGCCGTACACCGCCGAGTACTTCTTCTACCGCGCGCTGTGACACGACTGGATGACGCCAACTCGGGGCGGTGCCGCGTCCGCCCCACCACCTACGATGCCCTGAGGGCGCGTCAGCGCCCCAATCCCTCGCCCAACCCGACTGGCACCTCGATCACGCCGCGTTCCTTCATCAGCGCTTCGATCGCGTCCGGTGACGCGGGCAGGTGGCCCGACAGGTTCTCGCATCCGGTCGACGTCACGAGCACCGTGTCCTCGATGCGGCAGCCCATGCCCTGGTCGCGCAGGTAGGCGCCCGGTTCGACCGTGATCACCATGCCCTCTTCGAGCAGGTCGACCGAGGGGTCGTGCACGGCGAGGCCGACGTGGTGGCACGGCCCGTGGTCGCTGATGTAGCCGCGCTCCACGAGCATCGCCTTGCACTTGCTGCTGAGCACGCTGAGCTTCGCGCCGGGCTTCACGTCGGCGAGCAACGCCTGCTGGATCTCGTAGACGTCCTGCACGAGCTTGCGCTGCGCATCGGAGAACCGGCCCGACGCGGGGAACGTGCGCGTGACGTCGCTCGCGTAGCCGTTCAGCGTCGGCGCGTAGTCCATGACGATGAGGTCGGAGTCCTCGAGCCGCCGCGTGCAGGCGTTGTAGTGCAGGATGCAGCCGTTGGGCCCGCCGCCGACGATCGCCGCGTAGGCATCGGGACCGGCGCCGCGCAGCGAGAACACGTAGCGCGCGACCGCGGCGAGCTGGAACTCGTAGAGACCGGGTCGCGTGCCCTTCATCGCCTCGGCGATGCCCTCGGCCGCGATGCGCGAGGATTGGCGCAGCAGTTCCTGCTCGGCGGGACTCTTGTGCGGCCGCAGGCGATACAGGAACGGTTCGAGACTCTTCACCTCGAGGCCCGGGTAGGCCGCCGTGAGCTTCTCGACGAGCACCGACTCGCGAGTAGCGCGACCGTCGAGCACGTCGGACTTCGTGCCACCCGCGGCCTCGGCTGCCCTGCCCGGCGTGCTGCCGAGAGGCGCCCCTGCCTTCGTCGGCGTGAACAGCGTCGGCCGTTTGTTCTGCGCATCGAGGGCCAGCAGCTCCTCGAGCAGTGTCGCCAGAGAGCGCACGTTGCCGACGGTCGCAAAGCCGGTGCGCTTGCTGGCCTCTTCCCCGGGTGCCAGGAACTTGCCGTCCCAGGTCGCCGCAAAACGCGAGAATGGCGGCACGAGCAGTTCGTCGCGCGCGAGCGTGCCGTCCGGCCCCAGGACCATCAGCAGCGCGACGTCGGGCTCGCTGACTCCCGACATGTAGAGGAAGTCCTGCTCCTGCGCGAACCTTCCCATGTCGGCTCGCCTGGTCGCACCGCGCACGAGCACGACGACGGCGCCGTCGGTGTGTTGGCTCATGATGGAGCGCGCGAGTGCCTGGCGACGCGCCTGGAACTGCTGCGTGTCGAGGGCCGCGGCGGGTTCGGGCAGCGCTGCCGGCGTTTGGGCGTGCAGGGAGGGAATGGCCAGCAGGAACGAGCAGAGGATGGATGCGGTGGGACGCTGCATGGCGGCACGATACGTGGGCGGGACGGTCCGTGCAGGTGCCGCGCGCGTTTCGGCCTGTTAGCCTGAGCGGAATGCGCGCCCACCCCCTCGCCTTGTTGCTCGCTGCAATGTGCCTTCCGGCCCAGGAGCCAGCCGAGCCCTTCGGCCACTCGCGGCACGGTGCCGAGTTCGACGAGGGCCCGCGCCAGGCCGCGTACCTGATGCCCGGCATGAGTCCGCAGGTGCACTTCCCGGTCGGGGGGCTCAGCGACGAGGCGCAGCGTTTCTTCGACCAGGGCGTCTGCCAGCAGCACGGCTTCTGGTACTTCGAGGCCGAGCGCAGCTTCCGCCAGGTGGCGAAGCTGCAGCCCGACTGCGCGATGGCCTACTGGGGCATGGCGATGGCGAACGTCGAGAACGCCGAACGCGCCGCGGGTTTCGTCGCGAACGCGGTCGAGCGTGGCGCGAAGGCGTGCCGCAAGGAGCAACTCTGGATCGATTCGCTTGCGAGCTACTACCTCGTCGACGACGCGTGCAGGAAGGAGCTGCAGTCGGGCGACGCAGAACGAGTCAAGAAGGCCAAGCCCGACCTCGTCGCGAAGAACAAGGCGCGCGACAAAGCGGCCAAGGAGAAGCTCGAACGACAGCTGCTCAAGGATCTCGGCACGATCGTCCACGAGTTCCCCTCCGACATCGAAGCGAAGGCGTTCCTCGCGGTGCAGATCTGGCGCGCCTACGACTGGGGCAACGGCATCGAGATCGTCTCGCACACGGCGGTCGACGCGCTGCTCGACCAGGTCTTCGCCGTGGCCCCGCTGCATCCGGCGCACCACTACCGCATCCACCTCTGGGACCGCGAGAAGGCCGAGCGCGCGCTGCGGTCCGCGGCCGCGAACGGCGACAGCGCTCCGGGCATCGCTCACCAGTGGCACATGTCGGGCCACGTCTACGACAAGCTGCATCGCCACGCCGAGGCGACCTGGCAGCAGGAGGCCGCGAGCCGCGTCGATCATGCGCAGATGCAGCGCGATCACGTGATGCCGTTCTTGATCCACAACTACGCCCACAACCAGGAATGGCTCGCGCGCAGCCTCTCGTATGTCGGCGCCGCCGATGCCGCGCTGGCCGTCGCGAAGAACCTCGCCGAGCTGCCGCGCCACCCGAAGTGGAACCGCGTCGAAGAGGGCGACGAGATCGCCGGCTACGCGCGCGCGCGCCTCGTGCAGGTGTGCGAGGACTTCGAGCTGTGGGAGCAGGCGGTGCACCTCGTGCGCGACGGCTGGCTCGAGCGCAGCGAGTCCGTGAAGGCGGAGGTGCAGCGGCTTGGCCTGCTGGGTCGCGCGTTGTTCCGGCTCGGCCGCCGCGACGAGGCCCTGCGCGTGTGCAGCGACGTCGACGCGCTGCTCGTCACGGCGCGTGCGGCGCGGGCCGCGGCGATCGACCGCGCCGAGGGCGAGGCGTTCGCGAAGCGGCAAGAACGCGACAAGATCCGGGAGGCGAGCGCCGACGCCGGCCGCAAGCCGACCGACGGCGTGCAGTCGGTGCTCGACCTGCAGCGCGAGCTGCAGGGCGAACGGCTGCTCGCGGACGGGGACGCCAAGCAGGCACTCGCGGAGTTCGAGGCGGTCCGCGACTTCCCGAAGACGCTGCTGGCCGACGCGTTCCTCGCGGCCGGTCAGCACGAGAAGGCGATCGAGCTGCTCGAAGCGCAGGTCAAAGAGCACCCGCGGCGATTCGCGACGACGGTGCGGCTGTGCATCGCCTTGGCGGCGAGCAGCAGGCTCGAACACTCGCAGCGACGCGACGAGCTGCTGCAGCAGCTGCGCGAGTTCGCGGTCGCGGTGCCCGACGGCCGGTTGGGGAGCGCTAGTGGTCTCGCGAAGTCGGCCACCCGCTTCAATCCCGCGATATCCGACTACCGGCTCGCGGCATTCGGCGACAACGAGATCCTCGGCCGCAACGACACGCCGGCGTTTCCCGCCGACTTCGGCCCGCGGCCTGCGCTGGCGTCGCTCGGCCCGGTGGCGTTCCGGCCGTGGGCCAACCCGGGCTTCGACCTGCGCTGCGCCGACGGCGGTGGCCGGCGCATGATCGGCTCGCAGCACGGGCGGCCCACGCTCGTTGTGTTCTACCTGGGCTTCGGCTGCTTGCGCTGCGTGCAGCAGCTCGAGGCGTTGTCGCCGAAGGCGCAGGCCTTCAAGGACGCGGGTATCGAGATCGTCGCAATCGGCGACCAGACCCTGGCCAAGACGCAGGAGCACGTGAGAGCACTCGGCGACAAGAAGTTCGCGTTCCCGTTGCTCGCCGACCCGGAGCTCGCCGCATTCAAGGCCTGGCGATGCTTCGACGATTTCGAGCAGATGCCGCTGCACGGCACGTTCCTCGTCGACGCGGAGGGTCGCGTGCGCTGGCAGGACATCTCGTTCGAGCCGTTCACGCAGGTCGATTGGCTGCTCGCCGAGAGCCAGCGGTTGCTCGCGCTGCCGGCAGGGGCAGGTTCGAAGTGACCGGCCAGCCGAGGGGCCGGCAGGGGCCGCGCCGGAACTCTCGTTGCCGCGACCACCTCGACATGGCATCCTTCCGCCACCCCGCTCCAAGGCAAACCCGGAGGCAAGGATTTGGTCGTCGTCCCACGCAAGCAGCGATCGAAGGACAAGGTCGTCATCGACCGGCGCAGTCTCTCCGCGATCCTGGCCGGGCTGCGCGCCAGCGGCAAGGTCGTCGTGCTGACCAATGGGGTCTTCGACCTTCTGCACGTCGGCCACATGCGATGCCTCGAGGATGCCCGGTCGCGCGGCGACCTGCTCGTGGTCGCCGTCAACGGCGAGAAATCAGCGGAGGCGTTGAAGGGCAAGGGACATCCCGTCGTCTCCACTGCCGAGCGCATGGAAGTGCTGTCGGGGTTGTCGTTCGTCGACTACGTGACCTACTTCGAAGAACCGACGGCAGACGTGCTGCTCGAGCAGCTGCGTCCGACGCTCTACGCGAAGGGCAGGGACTACACGATGAACACGCTGCCCGAGAAGAACACGCTGAAGAAGTGCGACATCAAGGCCGTGTTCGTCGGCGACAAGAAAGTGCACTCGACGAGCAAGCTCATCGGCAAGATCCAGAAGCTCAAGAAGTAGCGCGGCAGGAGGACGGCCGATGAATGCCACCCTCGCCACTGCCACTCTGCCGGCCGTGCTGTGGTTGGGAGGTGCTGCCGCACCGCAGGCGGCGCCATGGGCTTGCTGGTACCGGCGCGTCCGAGCCGCGATCAAGCCCGGGTCGGCCGCGTGTCGATCGCTGCGACGATGGCTTCTGCTTCGTCGACAGACACGACACTGCTGACCTACGTGCCGGTCCCACTTCTGGGACTCGTCACGAAGGACGTCGTGCCGTTCCCGCTGTTCCTGCGCACGGCGCAGAACTGCTGGGTGCTGTATCGGCCCGCGACGGCCGAGCTCGACGAGTCCCATGTCGGTCGCCTGCAGGCCGAGGGCGTCGAGGAACTGTTCATCCGCGACGTGGACCGCATGGCGTGGCTCGAGCGCGTCGAAACGTCACTGGACCGGATCCTGCTCGAACGCCACCTGCCGCTCGAGCGGCGTGCGGGCGTGCTCCATGATGTCGCGACGAGGGTCACCGACGACCTGCTGAAGGTGTTGCCCGACAAGCCGACGCTGCATCGCGCGCAGCGGGTCGTCATGGCGACCGGTGGCTTCCTGCTGCGCGAGGCGCAGGGCTTCCACGCGATCCGCCGCGTGATGACGTCGAGCCCCGGGCTCGCCGCGCACAGCCTCACGGTCAGCGTGCTCGCGATGGGACTCGCGAAGAGCACGATGGGCGCGGACGCGGGCACGCTGCTGCAGGCGGGGCTCGCGGGCCTGCTGCACGACATCGGCAAGGTTGGATACGAAGGCCTCGACCACGATCCCGAGCACACGACGCGCGGCGCCAACTATCTGCGCAACCTCGGGCTGCCGGGGCCCGTCGTCGAGGCCACGCGTTCGCACCACGAGCGCTGGGACGGTTCTGGCTACCCGCAGGCACTGCGCGGGGCCGCGATCTCGCAGCTGGCGCTCGTCGTCGGTCTCGCGAACACGTTCGACAAGGTCTACTCGTCGCAGCAACCGCGGGTCGGCGTGTTCGATGCGTTGCGCATCCTCGCGCAGGCCTACCACGGCTGCTTCGACGACCGGCTCGCGCAGGGTCTCGTCAGGCTGTTCCGCTGAAGCCGGGCGCTGGGACGCCAAAGGCCTGCCAGTAACGGTCAGCGCCCTCGGCGCGCAGCCGCAGCGGATCGCCGTAGCCGAACAGACAGGCGATCGTCTGCAGGCCGAGCGCCTTGGCCGCGCGCAGGTCCTGCACGCCGTCGCCGACCATCGTGCCGGTGTCCTGCGTCCAGCCGAGCCGCCGCAGCGCGTGCTGCAGCGGCGCGGGGTCGGGCTTCTTCTGTGGCAGCGTGTCGCCCCCGATCACGACGCGCAGCAGGTCGGGGAGGCCCAGGTGGCGCACGATCGACACGGCGAACCGCTCGGGCTTGTTCGTGACCATCGCGAGGCCGTGACCGCGCTCGTGCAGGTTCGCGAGATGCTCGCGCACGCCTGGGAACAGGCGCACGTGCACGGTGCACTGGTGGCCGTGGTGGGCGACGTAGATCGCGAATGCGGCGTCGATGGCGCGTTCGCGCGCGGCTGGTTCGTCGGGCAGCACGTCGGCGAGCGCGCGCTGCAACAGCGTGCGGGCCCCGTCGCCGACGAAGGCCTGCACGGCGGTCTCGGGCAGCGGCGGCAGACCGTTGTGGCCGCGCACGTGGTTCGTGCTCGCGGCGATGTCGGCCAGCGTGTCGGCGATCGTGCCATCGAGGTCGAACAGGAATGGCGAAGGAGAGCTCACGTCCCATTCCGTATACTGCGCGGCCCGCCATGAAGTCTGCTCTCCGTTGGTTGCCCCTGTGCTTTCTCTTCGCCGGATGTGGCACGATCATCGACTGGCGCGAAGTCAAGACCGACCCGATGACGATCGCCGAGTGCTACGACGGCTTCGTCTACATCGCGGGCAAGGACGGCTTCGCCGCCGACACGGCGGCCTGCGATCGCGGGCTCGGCACGTGGCAGTCGCGCTGGCGACAGCGCGCGCTGCCGCTCGGACGGCCCCAGCGCTACCGCCTGAGGGGCGAGATCCTGCTCGACGAGGGCTCGGCTGAGCACGGTTGGACGATCCGATACGCGATCGAACAGGAGAAGGTGAAGGACCTCCGCCATTCGCAGAATCCAGGTCCGAGCGACTGGTCGCCGGACGGCCAGGACGGCGAACGCGAAGCGACGCTTGGTGAGAAACTCGCGCGACGGCTTACGGTGAAGAAGACCTGAGCAGCCAGCCGCCCCAGCGGGAGTCACTGCGCCACGGCGCGATGACATCGCAGCCAGGCGGACTTGGTTTCGGATCCACGATTGTGCTTTGCTTCTTGTTTTGCTTCCGAGCGCTGCTGCGACGATCCACCCCACCCCCTGCATGACTTCGGGTTCCGCCCCCTTCGTGAAGACCTACTCCGCCGAGACGGCGCGGCACACCGTGCTCGCGAGTCTCGTGCCGGTGGTCCGCTACCCGTTGGAGATCTGGCGGCACCGCTATCTCGTCCACAATTTCTTCCGCCGCGAACTGCTCGGCCGCTTCCGGGGCTCGTCGCTGGGCCTGTTCTGGGTGCTCGTGCACCCGATCGTCATGTTCGCGGTCTATTACCTGGTCTTCGGTTACCTGTTCGGCAACCCGAAGACCGGGGTCGGGCCTGGGCGCGAGTACGCGCTCTACCTGTTCAGCGGCGTGATCGCGTTCACGGCTCTCAACGAGGGTGTGACGCGGTCGTGCACGTGCGTCGTCGACAACGGCAACCTCGTCAAGAAGGTCGCGTTCCCGAGCGAGCTGCTGCCGGTGCCGCTGATTCTCGTGTCGCTCGTGGTCTACGTCGTCGGCGCGCTCGTCTGCCTCGGCGTCGGGCTCGCTTACGGCGTGCTCGCACCGGGCTGGTCCTTGCTGCTCTTGCCCGTCGTGCTGCTGATCCAGTTCGTGATGACGCTCGGGATCGGCCTGTTCCTCGCGAATGCGTATGTGTTCGCGCGCGACACGAGCCATCTGTGGAGCATCGCGAGCATGGCCTGGATGTTCCTCACGCCGGTGTTCTGGTTTCCGCACGCGCTCGAGGGGCCGATCGCCGAGAGCATCAAGCAGGCGTTCGCGTGGAACCCGGCCTATCCGCTGCTGCAGGCGCACCGCATCGTGCTCGGCGCGCAGTCCGTGAAGTACAGCAAGGAGGTCGATGGCGTGACGAAGGACTTGACCAGCGACCTCGGTTACCTCGGCGATCACCTGCTGTACGCGAGCCTCTGGGCGCTCGGGTTCCTCTGTCTCGGCTATGCGGTCTTCATGAGCCGCCGCCACAAGTACGCGGACCTCGTATGACCACGCCCGCCATCGAGGTCGAGCGGCTGGCCAAGACCTACCGCATCTACGGGCCCCCGTGGCACCGCGTGCTCGAGAAGATGCCGTGGATCAAGCGCCCGCTGCACAGGGCGGTCCACGCGCTCGCCGACATCACGTTCGCGGTCGACGCCGGCCAGTGCACGGGCGTGATCGGCAGGAACGGTGCCGGCAAGTCGACGCTGCTGAAGATCCTCACGGGCACGACGTTCCCGACCGCGGGTCGCTACGCTGTGCGCGGCCATGTCTCGGCGCTGCTCGAGCTGGGCGCCGGCTTCCACCAGGACTTCACGGGCCGCGAGAACATCTACATGAACGCGGCGATGATGGGATTCTCGCGCAAGGAAGCGCGCTCGAGATTCCAGCAGATCCTCGACTTCTCCGAGCTCCACGACTTCATCGATGCGCCGGTGCGCACCTACAGTTCGGGCATGGTTGCGAGGCTCGGCTTCTCGGTGGCCGTGGCCACCGACCCCGACGTGCTGATCATCGACGAGATCCTCGGCGTCGGCGACTTGTCCTTCCAGCGGAAGTGCGTCGACAAGATCTGGGACTACAAGGCGCGCGGCAAGACGATGTTCTTCTGCTCGCACTCGCTCTACGACGTGCGCCAGATCTGCGAGCAGGCGATCTGGCTGCGCGAGGGCCGCGTGCACATGATGGCGGACGCCGTCATGGTCACGAACGAGTATGCGACCTGGGAGAGCCACCTGCGCGACAAGCCCGACCAGTCCGGTTACGAGAAGCTGCCGGCCGCCGGCCAATTCGATCCGCACAACCCGCCCGACGACGACCAACATCCCCGCATCGTGGGCGCGCAGATCGTCGACCCGGCCACGGGCCAGCCGAGGCACCACTTCGCACCCGGCGAGACGGTCGCGATCCGCGTGCACGTGCGCAACAGCAGGAAGCCCGAGAAGCTCGCGATGGCGATCGGCGCGATGCGCAGCGAAGGCACGCTGTGTTTCGCCCACAGCACGCAGTTCGACGGCGTGCGGCTCGAGGGGCCCGAGTTCGTCGTCACGCTGACGCTCGGCAACCTTTGCCTGCTCAGCGGCGAGTTCAACCTGCCGGTCTGGCTGTTCGACGAGCGCGGCGTGCACCGTTTCCACGAGCGGCCCGTCGATCAGAAACTCGTGGTGCAGAATCGCACGAAGGACCTCGGCTTGTTCCTGCAGAACCACCAGTGGCAAGTCGACCGCGTGCCGGGCTCCGTGTTCAGGTGACGATGGCAGAGTTGTCGGTCCTGATCGTGAACTACAACTCGTGGCGCGAATGCGCCACGGCGATCGCGACGCTGCGCGAGCACGGTCCGAAACAGCGCGACGGTTCGCCGATGCCGTTCGAGTGCATCGTCGTCGACAACCTGTCGCCGCAGCGCGATGGAGCACAGATCGCGGCCGTCGAACACGAGCTCGCGCTGCTCTGCGAACAGCAGCGCGACCCTCTCGCGGGGCGGCTCGTCATGCACACCGAGAACGGCGGCTACGCAAAGGGCATGAACGTCGCGTTCCGGCACAGCCGCGGCCGCTGGATCCTCGTGAGCAACCCGGACGTGCTGTTCCTGCCGGGCCTGATCGAGCGCCTGCAGCGGCACCTCGAGCGCGACGCGACCGCCGGCTGTGTCGTGCCGAAGGGCTTCTGGGATCCCGAGCGCAGTGGCCGCCTCCCGCCGAACACGCTGCCGACGCTCGGCGACATCCTGTTCACGACGTTGGGCGAGTTCTCGCGTTTCGTCAGCCACTGGCATGCCAAGCGCCTCGCGCGGCGGTGGCTCGCGGTGTGGACCGCCGAACAGCCGATCGCGCTGCCGATGATGTCGGGCTGCATGTTCCTGATCGAGCGCAGCTTCTTCGTGTCGCTGGGGCTCTTCGACGAACGCTTCCCGCTCTACTACGAAGACACCGATCTGTCGGTCAAGATCCGCCGCGCGGGCCGCAACGTCGTGCAGGTGCCCGACGCGTTGCTCGTGCACTTCGTGAATCGATCGGGCATGACCGACCAGGTGTCGATGTGGAAGCGGCACGACACGAGCCGCCGGCTCTACTACGAGAAGTGGTATGGGCGGCTCGGGACCTTGGCTCTGCGCGCCAGCCGTTGGCTGCTGAGCCGAAAGTCGCTGCAGCGCTTCCGGCGTCTCCGGTTCGCGACGCCGCTCGTGGATCTCGGCGAGAGCGCGCGCCCGCCCGTGCTCGAGCTCGGGCGGCAGTGCGAACGGTTTCTCGTGCTGCTGTCGCTCGACGCGCGGTTCTACCTCGCGGCGGGTCAGATCGGCAGCGGCGCGCGTTGGACGCCGAGCCCGGCCGCGTTCGACCTGTTCGTCACCGCGACCTACTACTTCGCGGCCTACGACCTCACGCGCGGGCGCTTTCAGCGCATCGGCACCTGGCGATACTGCTGTCTGTCGCACCTCGGCACGCCCGTGCCGGGCGCGGCAACCACGAAGCACGAGGCGGTCGGCAGCGCGGAGGGAACGTGACCACGCCGGTCCTGTCGGTCGTCGTGTTGAGCTGGAACACGAAGGACCTGACGCTGGCCTGCCTGCGCGCGCTGTTCGCCGAGAAGCCGCGCCATGCCAGAGAAGTGATCGCGGTCGACAACGGCAGCGAGGACGGCAGTGCTTCCGCGATCGCGGCCGCGTTCCCGCAGGTGCGGCTCGTGCGCAACGCCGACAACCGCCTCTACGCGGCCGGCAACAACCAGGGTGCTCTGCTGGCGGCCGGCGAATACCTGTGCACCTTGAACTCGGACACCGAGGTGCGCCCCGACGCGCTCGACCGGCTCGTCGACTTCCTGGCAGAGCACCGCGGTCATGGGGCAGTGGCGCCGCGGCTCTCCGAGCCCGACGGCCGCGTGCAGCACGCCTGCATGCGCTTCCCGACGCTGCTCACGGCGCTGTGTTTCGATTCGTGGTGGGGCACGTTCTGGCCCGGTTCGCGCGTGCAGGCCCGCTACCTGATGCGCGACTTCGACCACCTGCACTCGCGTGACGTCGATCAGCCTCCGGGCGCCTGCTTCCTGATGCGCGCCTCGGAATGGCGCGAGCTCGGCGGCTTGGACGAGCAGCTCGCGCTGTACTACAACGACGTCGACCTGTGCAAGCGTCTTTGGGCGCGCGGCCGCGCGATCCACTACCTCGCCGAGGCCGAGGTCATGCACCACCGCGGCGCCAGCACGAAGAACTTCGCCAAGATGCTCGTGGTCTGGCACAAGAACCGGTTCGCCTTCTACCGCAAGCACCACGGGGCGCTCGGCGCGCTCTGGATCCGCGCCTGCGTGCGGCTGCGCATCTGGGAGGAGTGGTGGAAGATCGGCCGGCGCAACCCGCACGACGCGATCCGGCGGCGCGCCGAGCGCGATTACCTGCAGAAGGCCGCGGCGGAGCTGTGGTCGTGAAGATCTGCTTCGTGACCGCGAACTACCCGCCCGAAGTCCTCGGCGGCACCGAGCAGGTCGTCACGGCGCTGGCGCGCGAGCTGCGCGCGCATTCGGTCGACGTCGTCGTGATCTCGGGCAGCGACGAACCGCACGCCAGCATCGACGTCGCGCACGAATCGCACGAGGCAGTCGCGGTGCATCGCCTGCGCCGGTTCCCCGACGAAACGGATCACCGCGGCTTCGTGCGTCCGCGTCTGCAGGCACTCGTGCGCGAGTGCATCACGCGCGAACGGCCCGACGTGCTGCACGTGCACTCGCTGGCAGCGTTCGGCGGCGGCATCAACGCGATCGCGCGCGATCTCGGCATCCCGGTCGTGATGACGTTCCACGACCTCTACATCGTCTGTGCGCGCTATTTCCGCGTGCCGGTTGGCGGCGTGTCGTGTCCCGCGGACACCGATCGCACGCCTTGCATCACCTGCGTGAACCACACGCTGCACACCGACCCTGCGCTCGTCGAGCAGGCACTCGCGGAGCGCGATCGCGTGATGCGCGAGGAGGTCGCGCTCGCCGATGCCTGCACCGTACCGAGCAGGACCGCCGCCGACTTCATCCGCGATGGTCTGCCCTACTCGGGCCGGTTCGAAGTGATCCCGCACGGCTTGCTGCGCCCCGTGCCGGCCGCGGAGCGCGCGTCGCCGCCGGCCCCCGGCGAGCTGCTGCGTGTCGGAACGTTCGGCGGGCTCGTGCCCGACAAGGGTGTGCTCGAACTGATCGATGCGGTCACCGCGCTGCCGTGCGAACTTCACCTGAGCGGCCGCATGTATGGCGGCGAGATCATGCTGCGTATGCGGGAGCGCGAGCGGCAGGGTCTGCTGTGCGTGTCGCACGGTCCCTACGGGCCCGAGCGGCGCCATCCCGCGCGCGACCTGCACCTCGCGGTGTTTCCCAGCAAGTGCCAGGAGACCTATGGCCTCGTCGTCGACGAAGCGCTCGCGCACGGCGTCCCGACGGTGGTATCGGATGCAGGTGCGCTGCGCGAACGCAGAGGCCAACCCGGCGTCGTCGTGACGAACATCGCGCAGTTGGCGCCCGTGCTACGCGGACTGGTAGCCTCTCCGCAAGCACTCGCCGCGCTGCGCAACTCGATCCCGGCGACGTTGCCGACGATCGCCGCGTCCGCCGCGCGCCATCTCGAGCTGTATCGCCGTCTCACATGAAGCACCTGTTCTCGCCGCTGTTGCCGAAGGACGCTCTGCACGGTCCCGTGCTCGTGCTTGCCGCGCACCCCGATGACGAGGTCATCGGCGCCGGTTCGATGCTCGCGTGGCACGGCTTGCGTGGGCACGCCGTGACCGTCGTGCACGCGACCGACGGCGCCAAGGGTGACCCGGGGCAGCGCGAGCACGACATCCGCGCCGTGCGCCGGCGCGAAGGCATCGAAGCGCTCGCGCGGCTCGGCATCGGCGAGCCCCGGCACTGGGATCTGCCCGACGGCGAGCTGTCACGGCACCTGGACCTGCTGACGTCGCGCATCGCCGACGTGATGCGCGAGATCCGGCCGCGCACGCTCTACAGCTTCCACGCCGGTGAGGGGCACTGCGACCATCGCGCGATCGCAGCCGCGACCGCTGCTGCGGCGACCGCGTTGCCAGTCGACTGCCGGTGTCTGCTCTACGGCGTCAACTTCACGCCGCCGGGCGGCACGCTGTTCGACGTCACGGACACTTACCCGCGCTGCTACCGCGCGCTGCAGGCCTACGCGAGCCAGAACGCGTATGTCGACCTGCCCGGCATGAGCGAACACCGCTGCCGCGCGGCAACCGTCAACGTCGACATCCCCGGCGTGCTCTACGGCGAGCTGTTCCTCGACCTCTTGCCGGCCGAGATGCGCGACGTGCACATGCTGCAGGACGAGTTGCACCGCAGGATCCAGCGAGAGACGCCGTGACCGGAACGAAGCCGACGGTCAGCCTCGTCATCTCGGTCTGGAACCGCAAAGACGACCTGCGCGAGAACCTCCAGGCGATCGCGGCCCAGACGGTGCGTGCGGACCAGGTGATCGTCGTCGACAACTGCAGCCGCGACGGCACACCCGAGATGGTGCAATCGGAGTTCCCGTGGGTGCAGCTGATCGCGATGCCGCATTCGGCGTACGGCGCCTGCGAGACGTTCAACATCGGCTTCGCGAGCGCTTCGGGCGAGTTCATCGGCATCCTCGACGACGACGTCGTGCTGCCACCCACGTTCGTCGAGCACATGCTCGCGAAGTTCGCGACCGAACCCGAGACGACGGCGATCCTGTCGCCGAAGGTGATCGAGCCGCAGATGCCCGAGTGGTACAGGGACGCAGCGAGCGTCAACACGGAGCGCTACCTGCCGACGTTCCGCGGCTGTGGTTCGATGGCGCGCGCAGCGCCGATGAAGCAGGCCGGCTGGTACGACATCCGCTTCTTCATCTTCGGCAACGAGCGCGATCTCGCGACGCGGCTGCTGAACCTCGGCTACCGCGTGAAGATGGTGCCGGCGATCGAGGTCTTCCACAAAGCGCCGTTCGGCATGCGCGGCGGCGCGCGCAGCCTCTACTACCACGTGCGCAACTTCTGGCTCTACGCGTTCAAGTATCTGCCGTGGAGCCAGGTGTTCGCGTTCCCGTTCCGCTTCCTCCGAAAGGGGCTCGGCGGCAAGCAGCAGGGCTCCGGCGGCGAAGTCGCCGACGCCGTCGGCACGATCGGTCTGTTCGACAACATCAGATCCGTGAAGTGGGGGTACTGGATCTGTCTGATGGCGACGTTCGCGGCGTTCGCGTCGTTGCCGTATTGCCTGCGTCAACGGCAGGTCTGCACGCATCCGGACTTCGAACCGCCGTTGCGGTGAGAGGTGCACTGCAGGCAATGGCTGGAAACGTTCCTCGCCGGGCAGGGATCTTCGCGGCGGGTGCTATCGTCACACCTCCGGCGGTTCCGCCGTAAGCGCAACCCTCTCTCCCTGCCCCAATGCAACGTCCCCCGGTATCGATGACCTGGTGGGCGCTCCTTGTCGTCGGTGGCTGCAGCAACGGCAGCGCCGGCGTGGGGAGCGTCGAGCCCACACCGGCGGTGCGCATCGAGTCGGCGAACAGCGTCGGCGACGGCGACCGCCTCGCGGCTGAACTGCTGCTCGTCTGCGGTGCGGTGCAGACGTCGCCGCTGCGACCCTCGTTCGAGCTGCCCCACCCGGGACTCCGGGGGGCGATCGAGGCCATCGCGTTCGACCACCTGCGCACGGTCGCGACGACCGACGGCGTGGGACCGGACCTGGCCGGGTCGCTGTTCATGCGGCGGCTCGCGCTCGAGGCCGGCGCGCCTCCCGATCAGAACGGCAACGGCAGCAACCTCGACGAGACGGTGGCGGCCGAGTCGAGGCGCATCACTTCGTTCGCGGGCGCCGGCCTGACCTCGCGTGTGGTGCAGCCCTTCCTGCCGTGGGCCGAGACGAGTGCCGCTCTCGTCGCACCACTGGCCGCTGGCGAAGGGCCCGATCCCGCGAGCGGGCGCGTGTTGCACCAGGGACCGGCCGTGGTGCGTCTCGAGCATCTCGGCGCTGCGATGCGGCTGCGCGCGATGGCTGCCGGCGAGATGCTGCGACAGACGCACGGCTCGTTCGTGGGCCGTACGGGCGACGAAGGTCGACTCGGACTGCTGCTCACGCAGCAGCTGCTGGCAGCCGAGGAGACGGTGCTCGGAGCGCTCTCGACGGATTCCACGACCGGTGGTCCGCTCGGTCCCGTGCCGGACCCGGCCAAATACGACCCCGACCAGGGTCTGCGCTGGTTCCCCGCTGCCTTCACCGTGCAGATCGATCCCGCGCTTCCTGGCGTTGCGACCGGTTACACGACGGTCGACGTCGCGAGCGACCTGGTCGGTCTGTCGCTGCTGCTAGAAGCCGCTGCCGAGACGGTCTGGGTCGCGAGCGCCGGCAATCCGAGTCCGTCGCTGCGATCCGTGTTCCGCGGCCAGCCGTTCCCGGAGCCCAATCCCGGCCCGCTGCTGCCACCCGTGCTGAGCTGGCAGCAGAACATAGCACCGCTGATCAACTTCCGCTGCTCGAGCTGTCACACCGGGACGTTCCCGGAGGGCCAGTTCTCGGTGCAGTCGTTGGCGTCCGTGAAGTTCGGCAGCCCGCGCACGCGCCTGTTCAACCTCGAGATGATCGTGCCGTTCGACCATGCGAACAGCTTCCTGTGGCGCATGCTGAACGGGCCGCCGCCGCCGTTCCAGCAGATGCCGCAGGGCAGCAGCCTGCCGCTGAACGAGAGGCAGCTCATCGCGGACTGGATCGACGCCGGGGCGCTCGAGTTTCCGCCGCAGGCCCCGCCGCCGCCGGTTGCCGGCCAGGACCTGTTGCGCGTCTGCTTCGTCAACCTCGTCGCGATGCACTTCGATCCGATCACGGGCGCACTGCATCACCGCCACGAAGGTGATGGGACCTCGGGTATCGCGACGGCCCTCGCCACCGGTGCGGCGCTGCGCGCCTTGCACGCCGCGGCCGTCGTGATGCCAGACCTCGAATTCCGCGGCCTGCGGCCGGGCAACGTGCTCACGGCCGTCGCGAAGTTCGCGGCCTACCGGTTGCTCGACGCGGGTCGCGTCGCCGCCGACCTCGATCTGCAGAGCGGTCTCATGGGTGCACCGGCGGACCTCGCGGGCCAGGCTGCGTTGACCTCGGGATTGCTCACTGCCACCGAGCTCGTGCCGGATGCGTCGGTACGCGCCGCAGCCCGCCAGGCGGTGGAGAGTCTGCTGACCGCGTTCGCCAACCCGGTGACCTCCGCGTTCCGCACGGTGCCCGAACACTCGTTCGCGCGCCACACGCCGTCGGTGCTCTCGGACCTGCTCGCGGCGCTGCGTCTGCTCCAGGCGGACACGGTGCTTGGTAGCCTGCCGGACCCCGACTCGCTGCCCGACAGCGGTGCGATGCTCGAGCGATTGCTCGCGACGCTGCGTCCGGTGCTCGCGCACTCCGAATGGGAGACTACCGGGGAAGTGCGGGATGACGGCATCGCCGACACGAACCAGAACGGCGTGCCCGAGCCGGCTGCCGCGGGTGGCCCGTTCGGCCGGTTGCCGCTGCTGGTCGGTGCGATCCTGGTCGGCGACCCGGCAGACGCGCCCGCGCCGACCGAGACCGTGACCTGGTCGCGGCACGTGCGGCCGCTGCTGTTCGAGCAATGCGGCAGCTGCCACTTCGCCGGTAGCCCCCAGAGCACCTACCGCCTCGACACGCGGCGTCTGGTCGCCATTCCGGCGACTCCGCCCACGGGGTTCCCGACGCTCGTGCCGTTCGATGCCGGGTCTTCGCTGCTCTACCGGAAGCTCGTGGACCGCATCCCGCCCGTCGGTGCCCAGATGCCGCTCGACGGCACGCCGATGAGTGCTCCGCAGCGCGAGATCGTGCGCCGGTGGATAGATACGGGAGCGAGCAGCAGGTGAACTCCGCGCGGGCGGAACGCGTGTGCGGGCTCTGGCTCGCCCTGCTGCTCGCAACAGCGGGGCGTGCGCAGGACGTCACGGCGCCGTTCCCACGCTCGGGTGAGTACGCGGGCCAGGCCGAATGTGTGCGCTGTCACGACGGTCAGCACCGCCGTCTCTTGCGCGGCGCGCACGGCGCCATCCTCGACGTGAAGGCGCTGCCTGGCTGCGAGACGTGTCACGGGCCCGGTCAGGCGCACGCGGCCGACGAGGGCGAGGATCCCGCGCGCATCACGATGCCCGCGAAGTTGACGCTGAAGGCCCAGATCGCGTTCTGCGGGCGCTGTCATCAGGACCAGATCGAGCGCCACGGCGGCGACTTCGCCGGTTTCGTGCAGGCCGGCAAGGCCTGCACCGACTGCCACGAAGTACACGTTCGTGCGCGTACCACCGAGCGGTCGCACGCGCACTTCCGTTCGCGCAGCGAGTGCGCCGCCGGCGCCGAACCGGTCGGGACCAAGCAGTGTGTCGAGTGCCATCCGCGGCGCGACGAACTGCTCGCGGCGAGCGCGCACGCGAGTCTCGCGTCGGGGATCCACGAGTCGGGTTGCGAGACCTGCCACGGCGAAGGCTCGCTGCACGAGAGCACGAACGGGCTCGCGCGCCTGATCACGCGGCCCGACCGCACGGCGGACGGCATCGGGACATGCCGCAGCTGTCATCAAGGCGTCGACGCCGTGGAGTTCCACTGGCGTGGCAAGCGGAAACCCCAGCTCACGAGTGGGGTGACCTGCACGACCTGCCACCGGGTGCACGTGCGCAGAGGTTCTGCGCCGGCGGCAGCCGCTGCTGCGCAGGCGGCGCCGGCCGCGACGAACCGGACCTGCGCGAAATGTCATGTACCGGCGCTCTGCACGATGCCCGGCTCGACGCACGCTTCGCTCGGCGGTCTCGACGTGGGGCTCGAGGCCGGCTGTGCTTCGTGTCATCGCGGTGGTCTCGCCCATGCCGAGGCCAGCGGCCGGCGCGATCTCGTCGATCCTGTGCGCGGCACGCCAAGTGCGCAGCAGGCGAATCGCTGTCTGCAGTGCCACCGCGACGACCGCGCGCTGCAACACGTGAAGCAGGGGCATCACGAACGCGCCGGCGTCGGCTGCGTCGAATGCCATGCTCCCGTGCACGGCGCCACGCGCGTCGACGTCGCCGACGAGGCCGAGCGCGCGTGCCAGCGCTGCCACCCCGCGGTGGCCCAGCAGTTCAAGCTGTCGAACCACCATCCGGTGCCCGAAGGACGCATGCGCTGCGCCTCGTGCCACGACATACACGGCGACCGGCACCGTGTGCGCGACCTCGAGCTGACCGAGCGGCGCTGCGTCGAGTGCCATCCGCGCTACCGCGGGCCGTTCGTGTTCGCGCACCAGGCCGGCCGCCGCGATGGCTGCGTCGTCTGCCACGAGCCGCACGGCACGAGCAACCGCCGCTTGTTGAAGCAGGTCACGACGCAACAGAACTGCCTGCAGTGCCACGGCGACTTCCCGTCGTTCCACGACCAGACGCCGGGGGCGGTGTTCACGAACTGCATCCGGTGTCACACCGAGGTGCACGGCAGCAACCACGCGCGGTTCCTGTTCCGATGAGGTGGTCGCTGCTGTTGACCTGTTCGCTGATGGTGGAGGCTCTGCCCCGGCCGTGCCGCGCCCAGGGTGCGTTGGCTGGAGAGGCTTCGTGCCGCGCGTGCCATCCCGGCGCTGCGAAGGGTCTCGCGCTGTCCGTGCACGTGTCGCTGCTGTCGCGAGCCGACGCCTGTGCGAGCTGCCACGGCGACCTCGACGTTCACGGCCGCGCGATGGCGCGGCCTGGGTCCGAAGTCGGCCCGAAGGTCGCGCCGGTCGCGCTCGCTTCCTGCAAGCAGTGCCACGGGGACCGCGTGCTGCAGACGGCGGCCGCGCGGCACGACTTCGTGCCCAAGACCATCCCGCCCGCGGAGACGCTGCCCGGTGGCGCCGTCGTGCAGAATCTCGAGGCACAGGAACAGAGCACGTCGCTGCGTTGGTCCGGGCTGCTCGAGGCGGGTTATCGCTTCGTGCACCAGGCGGGCTCACGCGCCGGCTACGACACCGATGTCGATCTCGCCCCCGGCGTCGTGTTGCGCGGCTTCGAGATGCGCGGCGCCGGTTCCGACGCGGCGCCGATGCACGAGGTGTCGCTGGTCGCGCACGACATCGGGGACCCGCGGTGGGACGCCGCGTTGCGCGCGGATCGCACGGGACACTTCAGCGCCGGCGCGAGCTACCGCCGCGACGAGTACCGCTACGAGGCCAGCGGCGACTACCACCGCGTCGACCGCGAGATCGGCGAGAGCCGCTACGACGCCGAGGTGTGGCTCGAACCGGATCTGTCGGTGTTCGCGAACTTCTCGCGCACGAGCGAGGACGGCTTCTGGCTCACGCAGCGCATCGGCAACCAGAACCTCGCGGTGCAGACCGTCGTCGACGGCGTGCAGAGTCCGCGGCGCTATGCGAGCGACGAAGCCGAGGTCGGCCTGCGCGGCACGACGGACGGCTGGCACTGGACCTTCGCCGGCAACTACCTCGACGAACACACCGACGACCGCTGGTTCTACACGCGCCCGGCCCAGGCCAACCCGGCGTTCCCCGAGAGCGAGGACTTCGCTTCGGGCGCGTCGCTGCGCGGGCCCGGCGGCCGCATCGCCTTGTCGCGCGACACGGGGCCGCTCGCCTTCGACTTCACGGGCCGCTACGTCGACCGCGAGCGCAAGCTCGCGGCCGCCGGCACCGGAGCGGGTTTCGACATCGCGCAGTTCACGTCGACGACCGTGGCCCGCGGCGAGGGGGACACGCAGACCTTGCTGCTCGACGCGAGCGCTTCGCTCGAGCTGGGCGAGGACGCGCGTGTCGTCGTCGATGCGCACTGGCGCGACCATCAGGAGCGCCTGCTGCTGCTGCAGACCGACACCACGGTCTACCCGACGCTCAGCACCGTGATCACCGTGCCGCTCGTCGCGGACCAGAAGACGGACCAGCAGTTGTTCGACGGCTCGATCGCGCTCGAGGTGACGCCGCACGAGACGCTCGACGTGACCGTCGGCGTCGGCTATGCGCACGAGAACCTCTCGGTGCCCGCGTTCACGCCGGCGGACCCCGGCGACTACCGCAGCGGCACCGTGCACGACATCGGTTTCGTGGGCGGCTTGCGCTGGCGCCCCGTCGAGCGCTGGACGCTGCGCGCCGACGTACGCGACTACGGGCAGGATGGTGTCTTCCTGCACGAACTGGCGCCGAACCGCACGCGGTCTGCCAACGGCAGCCTCGGTTACCGCGACGAACACCACCACGGCACGGTCTTCGTGCGGCATCGCTGGGGCGAGAACCCGGTCTCGCAGCATCGCGCCGAGAGCCTCGTGGTCGGCACGACGGGTGGCGTGACCTCGAAGGGCTTGTCGGCCGTCGGGACCTACAGCTTCGCCCACATGGACTCGCAGACGCTGACGAACTTCTACTTCAGCGCGACGCTGACGCCGCAGCTCGTCGGGTTCGAGGGCGACACGCACACCGTGACCGCGTCGTTGATCGCGGAAGTCTCGTCGGACGTGCGGTGGGAGTTCACGGCGTCGTGGAGCAAGACCACGGGGGACTTCGACGTGTCGCTGCTCGACTGGCGCGCCGACCTGCAGTTCGCCATGCTGGGCCCACACGGCACGGTCGGCCTCGAGTATCGCGATCTCTGGTATCGCGACGAGAACGGGATCGACGATTGGTCGGCCAAGCTGTTCTTCCTCTACTGGCGCCAGACCTGGTAGCTCTGCGGCCGGCAAGGCGCCGCCCGCGAACACGCTCGCGAAAGTGTCGGGGGCCAACGCCCGTTCCTTCCTCCAACATGCGCCGATGCGCAGGATTTCGTCCCTTGCTCGCGGCATCACGACGATGCGCGAGCGAGCCGTCACGGCTTGCCCAATTGCTTCAACACGTCCTTGATGTCGAACCCGAGCCCCTCTGCTCAGGCAAGCAGCTCGTCGAGTGTTGCTGCTGCAAGGATGCGGCGCATCCAGTAATCGACCTCGGTCGTGCTCGAGTTTTCGATGACTTGGACCAGGGCGGGCGGCGCCGAGCCGAAACGCTGTTCGATGAGCGTGAGCATCGCCAGCTGCACGCCCTGCTGTAGGCCCTTGCGTTGGCCCTCACGGATGCCCTTGCGTTGGCCCTCGCGCTGACCTTCCTGGATCAGCTTCTCGGCAATGGTCATGTATTGCTCCTCACTGGTCTTGCTGATGCGCGCGTACGCGGCCCGCACGCGCTTGGGGTCGTCGTTGCTCACGGTAGCGACGTATGAGCATAGTCGGTTCATGATCTGCTGTCCGCCGGGCACCGCCAGGAGCCGCAGGAACAGGGGACGCCACGCGAGCAACAGGGCTGCGGTGGCAACCTGCCGCCGCAGCTGCTGCAGATGCAGCAGCGGCAACAGCGTCTGCACGGCGAGCCGGCGTCGGCGCAAGACGGTCTCGTCGGTGGCGCCGAGGTCAAACAGCTTGCACGTGAACGTCGGTTGCATGGCCAACAGCGCTGCCGACGCGCCTTTCGCATCGAGCAGCTCGGTCAGCGTGCTGGGCGAAGGCCATGGACCATCACCCGTGTGCACGAGGATCGGCAGCACGAGCGGCAGGTGGGTGGCAGCAGGGTCGTCGGCTCGGCACTGTTCCCAGATGCGGACCACGTAGCGCATCAGTTGGAACATCGCGAAGCGGGCCGGGCCAGCCTTGTGTTCGAACAGGATGTAGAAGCAGCAGGTCCGTGCGGCAACCTTGGCGCGGAACAGCAAGTCGGCCTGGGAGTCGCGCAGTTCCTCGTCGACGAAGCTCGCGTCGATGCGTTCGAGCGAAGACCAGTCGGCGGCCGGGAGGTCATCGTGCATCACGCTGCGCAGCAGTTCGGCGGCGCGCTGCGGGTCGCCGAAGACGCCGCGGAACAGCGCGTCGTGAGGGTTCTGGATCGGCCTCTTGTCGGGCACGTGGAAGTGTCCTCCCACGTGCTGTGTGCACCGGATGCGGCAACGGTTGCACGGATTCGCCAAGTTTGTCGTCGTTCGCGTACGTGGACGCGGTCCGACGGCGATTGACTGGTTCGGCTAAGGTCTCCTGTGGTGAAACGACGCGCCATCAGACTCGTGCTCGTGAGCTGGCCATGCATCATCGCCTGCTCGACTCCGGAACCCGTCGCGGGCTGGGAGCAGAGACTCGGTCGCATCGTCGCCAGTCGTGGAGGTGGCGGGCTCGAGGTGAGCCCGGATCTGTCCGGAGCGCCCACCTATGGGATGGAAGCGCGCTTCGTCCTCTCCATGCCCGAGGAACCGTCGTCGACTACGCGACTCGCAATCACTGTCCTGCCCGACGAGCCACTGAGGGTGAACTACATCGTTCGGAGTCTCGACAGTTCCCTATTCTCGATCCGGATGCAGTCGCGTGCCGCCGATGCCGTGATTCGCGTGGAGAGTGAGGGACAAGCGCCGGTCGAGTTTCACTCGCGGATCCCCATCGGCTTGATGGCGAGCCGCAACATGGTGCAAGCATGCCAGTGTGTGCAGCCTGCCGACGCTAACATGGCGGTGTCTCCCGCCGAGATCGAGGCGCCGCTGCTGCAGCAAGCGCGCGCCCTCCACTGCACCTTCGGGTTGCTCGACCTGGTCGAGAGTTGCGAGCCGCTGCGCGATCTCCTGTTGCGCGTCGTCGGACGGCCCTCACTGTGGAGCGTGGTGACTTCCGGGTTCAGGGTGAACGTCGGCATCGTCGTTCGCTATCAGAATGCCACGCCCACCGCGGTCGGAGAGCTTTCGGGATGGCTCGTGCCGTTCGAAATCAAGCTGAACGGTAGCCCTGCATTTCACGGCGTGTTTCTCGCCCTCGCGCCGGAAGGAGCGCTCGCCTACTCGGCCGGGATCGTCGATGTCGCAGGTTGCCGGCCGAGCGACCCCGACAAGGTCGTTCGGTTGCAGCTCGAGTCGGTGCGCGTGCTCGACGCGGCGGCGCGCCGCAACGAGATCCCGATCGACGTCTACGAATGGGTAGAGCGCCACTGAGGTAATCCACACCGTGGGTGGTCGAGATCGACGCCGAGCGTCAGCGCGGCTGCAGCCACACGTGGACGTCGGTGACCGCGCGCGCGGCGACGACGGCAGCCACCGACGTGTCGGCGTAGTCGCGCGAACGGATCGCCAGCACGTGGTTGCCGGGCCGCAGCACCGGTGGCCACAGCAGCGGCACTCCGGCCGGCGGGTTGTGTGGCGGGCAGGGCGGTCACCGCGAGTTTTCGCGAGCGACCAGCTGCCTAGCACGGGCTAACATCCTCGCGCTCGTGGTCAGCGCGATCGTGGTCAACTGGAACGGCAAGGCATACCTGCCCGCGTGCCTCGATGCCCTGCTGGCCCAGGATCCGCCCGCCGCCGAAGTGATCGTCGTCGACAACCACTCCGACGACGGTTCGCGCGAGCTGGTCGCGGGCCGGTATCCGAAGGTGCGCGTGATAGACACGGGCCGCAACGCGGGACCGTGCCATGCGCGCAACGTCGGTCTCGCGGCGGCAGCGAGCGAACGCTGCCTCGTGCTCGACAACGACGTCGTGCTGCATGCCGGAGCGCTGCGCGCGCTGCTGCACTGCATGGATCAGGACCCGCGCGCTGCGATGGTGCAGGCGCGGTCGCTGTGCGGCGACGACCAGAACGTCGTGCACTACGACGGCGGCGACCTGCACTTCCTCGGCACGCTCGTGCTGCACAACTGGTATCGGCCGCTGGCCGAGGCGAACCGGCCCACGGGTCCCGTCGGCGCTGCGATCGCGCTCTGCTTCCTGACCAGGAAGAGCGTCTACACGGCCGTCGGCGGCTTCGACGAGAACCTGTTCATCCTCTACGAAGACAACGAGTTCTCGTACAAGCTGCGCATGCGCGGCCACACGGTCTGGCTCTGTCCCGAAGCCCTGTGCACGCACAAGGGGGGCACCGCCGGTCTGTCGGTCCGCGGGCAGGGCGACTACCCGGGCCGGCGCACCTACCTGCACAGCAAGAACCGCTGGTATGTGCTCATCGCTTGCATGCACTGGCGCACGTTCTGGCTCACGGTGCCGGCCCAGCTCGTCTACGGCGTCGTCTACGCGGGCTTCGGCTGGCGGCGTGGCCACATCGGCGATTGGCTGCGCGGCAAGTGGGAGCTGCTGCAGCTGCTGCCCAAGGCCGTGCGCGCGCGCGGGCCGGCGCAAGCGGGGCGGACGGTGCCCGACCGCGACCTGCTCGTGGCGGCGCCGATCACGCTGAACCCGGGTCTCGCCGAACGCGGCTGGAAGGCCGTGCTGCGGCGCACTCTCGATGGTTTCTTCGCGGGCTATTGGCGCGTCGTGCGGAGGTTCTGTGGCTGAGTCTCCAGAGGTCGCGGCGCTGCTGCTGAACTGGCGGCGTGCTTCGATGACGCTGCAGTGCCTCGAGGACCTGCTCGCGACCACGGGCGTCGTGTTGCGCGTGCTCGTCATCGACAACGGATCGGGCGACGACTCGGCGGCCGTGCTGCAAGGGGGTGTGCGCGAGCTCGAGGCCAGGACGTCGCACCGGATCGAGCTCGAAGCACTCGCGCAGAACGTCGGGTTCGCGGGCGGCATGAACCACGGTCTGCGATGGGCCGAGCGGTGCGCAGCGCGCTACGTGCTCGTGCTCAACAACGAC
>DASRJH010000179.1:0-14008 GCA_035649575.1 Planctomycetota bacterium | reverse complement strand
CTGGAAGCCCGACGGGGTTTCGACGCCTTCGTCGCCGAAACGGTCGCTGCCGACGACGCACAACTCGCCGCGGCGCAAGGGACCAGGCGAGTCGCGATGGCGGTCGGGGAAGGCACCCGCGAAGCCGAACAACAGCACGGCGCGAAAGCCCGGATTGCTGCGCAGGTGACTGTAGAGCGACAGCGTGGTGGCCGTCTTGCCGACGCCGCCGACCAACGGGATCACGTGGTCGCCAGGACTCTCGGCCGGCGACGCACACACGAGCAGGAAGTCACGGATCGACACGCCGCCGTAGGCCGGCTCGTCCCCGCTCACCGATCCCCCGCGACCTTGCCCTTGCTGACCAGCATCTTGCGGAAATCGGCATCGTCCTTCGCGAACTGCTCGGCCAACCGCCGCCAGCCGTCGGCGATCACCATGAAGCGGCAGGTCTCGGACCCGGTCGGGTCCCCGGCCGGCGCCTCGACGCAGAGTCCTTCGATCGCCGTGACGTGCGCGAGGAACTGGTGCAGGTTCGCTGCCCACCGGCACTCGTCCATGTCCTCGTAGTCGAGGTCCTGCAACAGCGAGATGCCCGCCAGGAACGAAGGCCGTCCCAACCGCCCGAGCTTCTGCGCATGACCGGCAGAGAATGCCGGCGCCCTGGCCAGGACCTTGACCTGTTCGCGATAGCTGTCGAAATCCGGCGGCGCTCCGAGCTTCTCGGCGTCGAGCTCACAGAGCGGCTGCACCTTGTTGCGCGTCGCATTGCGCGCCGACTTCTGGACGTTGGAGACGTGCTGATCGATCTTCGCAGCCAACGTCTGCGGCACCGGCGCCGGCGTCGGCCGCGACACCGAGGGTACTGCGCGAGACGGCCCTCTCGATCGTTCCCTCGCCGCGGCGGTGGTCGTGTAGGTGACCGAGCGACCCGTGGACATGAACACCAACATCACGCCTGGCAGCACCAGGATGCAAAGCAGGACCACGACGCCCAACCCGCGGCGACGCCGCGGCAGGGGCGGCGGCAGCGGCGGCGGCAGCTGGGGCGGCAGCGGCGGCGCCACACAGTGCGGCAGCTCGGCGCGCGAGGGTGGTCGAGCCTGACCGAGCGCACGCTCCTGCCCGCCGAACGCGGCGATGAGGTCGTGCACGCTCTGGTAGCGCGCGGCCGGGTCCTTCTGCAGGCAGCGCTGCAGCACGGCGCGTTCGAGCGCCGAGAGATGGGCCGGCAGCACCGGGGCCTCCGTCTCGTGCTTCCTGAGCACCTCCCATTCGCTGTCGCCCGTGAACGGCACGCGACCACACAGCAGCTCGTAGAGCATCACGCCGAGCGAATAGACGTCGCTGCGGTGATCACCGCGCCGCTGCAGCATCTCGGGCGCCATGTAGTACGGCGTGCCGCGTCCCATCGACAGGCTGCCGCGGCTGTGCGTGACGAGCTTGCTGAGTCCGTAGTCGCCGAGACGCGCCACCGCGCCCTTCAAGAACACGTTCGCCGGCTTGATGTCGAAGTGCACGAGCGAACGTTCGTGCAGCGCCGCGAGACCGCGGCAGCACTGCAGGAAGAAACGCAGCAGCTCGTCGCGTTCGGCAGGCGCGGGCGGGTTGCCGTTCGCCGGGATTCGATCGCGCAGCGTCTCGGTGCCCGCGAACGCCATCACGAGATACGGGATGCCGTCGACTTCGCCGCGGTCCTCGATCGACACGAGGTTCGGGTGGTCGATCTGCGCGAAGAGTTTGACCTGCTCGAGCTCGGCCAGCACCGCGCGCCGCACTTCGCCGTCGTCGACCTGCAGGAACTTGATCGCGTAGTCCTTGCCGATCGACTGCTTGCGCGCGCGGAACACGAGCCCGAACATGCCCCCGCCGAGCTTCGTCGTGATCTCGAAGCCCGACACGTAACCGGGCTTGCGGTAGTCGCGGTAGAACGCTTCCCAGTCAGGCAGACGTCCATCGGGTGCGGGGGTCACCATGGCCGTCGCAGTCTACCAACAAGGTCGCCCACATGTGGCGAGGCTGCAACGGCGCGGCCCGGCAAATGCGCCCTTGGACCGAGCGCGTGGGTTCACGGCGTGGCGCTTTCGATGCCGCGCTAGACTGCGCGCTTGCCCCGCGCCACCGAACCGCTGCTGCACTGCCCCCACTTCGGACCGTGCGGCGGTTGCACTCTGCTCGACCAGCCGATCGCGACGCAGCTGCAGCACAAGCAACAGCAGGCGCGCGAGTTGTTGCAGCCGTTTCTCGGCGGTGTCGATCCCGTGATCTCGCTGCCACCGCGCACGCCGCGGCACGACCGCACCTCGATCCTCTATCCGGCCCAGCTGCATCGGCGCGAGCTGCAACTCGGCATCTACCGCCGCGGTACCCACGAGGTCCTGCCGATCACGGACTGCCGCATCCAGCACAAGACGCTCACGCGACTAGCAGTGCGGGCCGGCGAAGTGCTGCGAGCCCTGCGCGTGCCCGTCTACGACGAGACGACCGGCCGCGGACTCGTGCGTGCCTTCCGCGCACGGATCGTGCCCGGCACGAATCAACTGCTGCTCGGCGTGGTTGCGACCAGGGCCGGGTTCTCCGAACGCGAGCAGCTCGGCAAGTCGCTCGCGGAGATCGGCACCGGCCTGCGCGACGAACAGGGCCGGCCGCTGCAACTCATGGGCGTCGTGGTGAACGTGAACGAAACGCCCGGCAACGCACTGCTCGGCAGCACGACGATCGCCTTGCGCGGCCAGACGTTCCAGACCGACGCCGTGGCGGGACTCAGCGTGCAGGTTTCGTTCACGAGCTTCTACCAGCAGAACCGCCACGCCAACGCGATCCTGTTCCAGCCTGCGCTCGCGATGATCGGCGACGTGAAGGGCCTGCGCATCGTCGACGGCTACGGCGGTGTCGGCGCGTTCGCGTTGCGGCTGCTGCGCGCGGGTGCTCTGCATGCGACGATCGTCGAGAGCTCGGGCACGGCCTGCGAGGACGCGCGGCAGAACCTGCGCGCGAACGGCTTGCCGGACGGCGAGGTGCGCGAGCAGCCGTTCGGCAGCGAAGCGCTGCCCGCGTGCGACCTGCTCGTCGTCGATCCGCCGCGGGCCGGCCTCATGGCAACGGGTGCTGCGGCCGTGCTCGCCGCGAATCCGCCGCGCGTGCTGCTCGTCTCGTGTGCGCTCGAGTCGCTGGCGCGCGACCTCGCGGCGCTCGAGCATGGCTACCGTGTCGTCGAAGTGCGGCTGTGCGACCTGTTCCCACACACGGAGCACGTCGAAGCGCTGACGCTGCTCGAACGCAGCAGCTGAGGGACCGGCTGAACGCCGGCTGCACGCTGGTCCCGATCCGCCGCTACTTGCCCGCGAGGCGCTTCTTGACGCGCGCGCGGAACGTGTCGAGGATCGCCTTGCCGAGATCGCTGGAGTTCGCGACCCACTCGGCCTTGCTGAAGGCACGCGGGCTCGTCGCGGCGCGGATCGCCGCGAGGTAGGGCTCGATGCGCGCGAACAGGAACAACCCCTCGCCGTTGCTCTCGAGCAGGAAGTCCGTGTGCGCGACTCCGTACCTCGCCATGCCGTAGACCATCTCCCAGTAGGTCGACACCTGGCGGTAGGCGCGGTTCAACGGGTGTTCGGGTTGCAGGATCGCGAGCGCCTCGGCCTCGTTGCGCGGCCAGAACTCGCGGTTGATGGCGTCGCGCGATTCGCGCATGACGGCCTCACGCCGCAGGTCGTAGATCCGGAGCACGATCTCGGCGTCATGGTGATCGGGTGTTTGTTTGCTCATGCGCGACAGCGTCTCGCCCGCCACCCGACAAGGGAAGCCGGTAGGCCCGCGAAACGATCCCCGCACGTGCAGCGCGCCGGGTGGACTGCCTCGACCGCGCCGCACAGGCTAGCATCTGGCTCCCCCTCGATGCTGCGCCACCTCCTCGCACTCGCCCTCGCACTCGCCTGGAACGGCCCGCTCGGCGCTCAGCGGCCACCCGGTCCCGACCTCGATCCGGCGCGCGGGTTCTTCGCCGCCGGTGAGGTCGCCCGCATCTCGATCACGCTGACCGAGACCGATCGCGAACGACTGCGCACCCTGCCGCGCGAATACGTGCCCGCCGTCGTGCGCGTCGACCGGCAGCCGGAATGGGCGCGGGTCGGCGTCAAGCTCAAGGGCGCCGCAGGCAGCTTCCGCGAGATCGACGACCGGCCCTGCTTCACGGTGCACCTCGGCAAGCTCGGCGAGACGCACCGGTTCCATGGGTTGCAGCGGTTCCACCTGAACAACAGCGTGCAGGACGAATCGTGTCTGTGTGAGTGGCTCGGCAACGAAGTGTTCACGGCGGCGGGACTGCCAGCGCCGCGCGTCGCCCACGCGCTCGTGACGCTCGACGGCAGGAGCCTCGGGCTCTACGTGCTGCGCGAAGGGTACGACCGGCAGTTCCTGATGCGCGTGTTCGGCAACGCGGCCGGCAACCTCTACGACGGCGGCTTCTGTCAGGACATCGACAGCGATCTCGAGAAGGACAGCGGCGACGGCAACGACGATCACAGCGACCTGCGGCGGCTGCGCGAACTGTGCCAGGGAGTCGCGAACGACCGCACCGCGCGACTCGAGGCCGCGATCGACATGCCGGCCTTCCTCGACTTCATGGCGCTCGAGGTGATGCTGTGCCACTGGGACGGCTACACCCGGAACCGCAACAACTTCCGGCTCTGGTGCGGGTCGGCCCCGGCGCGCGCGTTCTTCCTGCCGCACGGCATGGACCAGCTGTTCGAAGACGCGGATGCCCCGATCCTCGACCACCCGACGTCGATCGTCGCGAGCGCCTGTCACCAGGATGCAGCGTTGCGCAAGCGCTACCGCGAACGGCTGCGCGCGCTGTTGCCGCTGTTCGAGCCGCGGCGCCTCTCGCCGAAGATCGAGGCCATCGCCGGCAAGCTGCAGAAGGCGCTGCGCGCGATCGACGACGATGCCGCGACCCGCCATGCCGATGCCGTGCGCGAGCTGCAAGAACGCGTCGCGGCGCGCTACAGGAACCTGCAGGTGCAGGTAAAGGCGCCCGACCCCCGACCGCTGCAGTTCTCGGGCCAGAAGCCGATCACGCTCAAGACCTGGCACCCGGGAGCTGAGACGGACCACGTCGTGCTCGCCAAGAAGGACTTCAGAGGGGTCGCAACGCTGCAGATCGCCTGTCAGAAGGGTCCGGCAGAACCGCGCGAGGCGGCCTGGCGCACGCACGCGCTGCTCGACCGCGGGCGCTATCGCCTGTCGGCCACGACGCGATGCGAAGGCGTGTCCAAGCCGGCCGACGGCGAAACGGACACCGGCGTGCGCATCGCCGTCGATGGCGGGTGCAGTGAGCGTCTGGCCGGCAACCAGAACTGGTATCCACTCGTCTGCGAGTTCGAAGTCTCCGAGTTCCAGCGCAATGTCGAACTGGAGCTGCGCCTGCGGGCCTGCTCGGGTACCGCGTGGTTCCGAACCGACTCGCTGCAGCTCGTGCGCCTGTCGGACTGAGCTCGCGCCGGCAACAAGGCATTAAGAGGCGCCGATCGGCCGCAGCGCGATGGAGCCGAACGACAGCGCCCCGGGCGACGACCAGCGGAAGATGTGCCCCGAATGGCCGGTCTCGCGCAGCAGCGCCTTCTTGATGCGCAGCGCCTCGTGCCAGACCTTGCCGCGTTCCCCGATCAGCACGAGCGTGCCGCCGCTGCTGGTGCCCCTCGCGCCGACGATCTGTCCGCCGGCAGCGATGCGCTCCTGTGCCCGCTGCACGAGGAAGTCCATCGTAGGATTGCCGAGCCCACACGCGACATGGGCCGCGTGGGATGCCGACATGAGCTCGCCGAGCTGCACACGCCGCTCGACCGTGAGCTCCTCGTGCAGCAGTCGCGCGAACCGCTCGACGCGCGCGTTCTCCTCGATCGCATGCAGCGTCGGTGTCCGGACCGCGTAGGTGCGCTTCGGGTCGATGCGCAGCCAGGGATCCCGCTGTTCGCCGTGACGCACGAGGAACTCGGCGCCCGTGATCGTCTCGGGCAGCTCGCGCTGCCAGCGCTCGCGGAACGTCGCGAGCGGGAAGTTCGCGAGGTGGCCGCGCCACGCCGGATCGCCCGAGAGCATGCGGGAACCGAGCCGCGTTCCCGCGCGCACGAACGACTGGTCGTGTGCCGGCGCCTGCACGACGCCGCTGTCGAGGCCGACGATCTCGAGCGCCCCGGGCACGGCGATGCTCTCTTCGACCTCGCAAGGCTGGCAGCGAAGCGCGAGCAGCTGGTCGGCCTGACCGCAGGCCGCCGTCATCGGATCCGTCGCGCCGGCAGGGCGGCCGACGATGTCGGTCTCCACGAGCTGGCACAACAGAGCAAGCTCACGCCCCGCGAGCTCGACGCCGTAGCACTGCGCCAACGCGCACATCGCCGCGACACCAACGGCGGCCGACGATCCGACGCCCAGGCCCTCGGGCACGTCGCTGTACAACAGCAGGTCGAAGCCGTGTGGCGGCTCGAGACCGCGTTCGCGTGCGAGCACGAGCAGGCCACCCAGCACGTAGCCGGCCCACCGGTCGCGCGCGTCGGCGCCGAAGAAGGCGCGCGCCGAAGCGAGGTCGATCGCATGACCCGGCAACCCGAGGTCGGAAAGGCGCATGGACAGCATCTCGGTCCGCGAACCGTCCCGGCACGGCGACCACAGCCTTACGAGGTCGTCATCGCGAAGCTGGATCGCGGCGCAGGCGGCCTCCGCAGTCGGCAGCTGCAGCACGAGCGAACCCGAAGCGTCCGCGAACCCGCCCATGACATCGAGCCGCCCCGGCGCGCGGTTGATGCAGATCTGCCGATCGGCGCGAAAGAACGCCGGCACGGCCTCTTCGATGAGCGCGAACAGAACGAGCACGCCGAGCCCCTCGGCCGGTGCCTTCGACGATTCGAAGTACTTCACGGTGTGCGCCTCGCCACGACCTCCGGAGCATACGGTGATACCATGCAGACTGAGGGTGCTGGATTTGCCTTGCCGCCTCAGTATCCTCTGCGACCCCTCTTCGATCGATCATGGCCGACCTCAGGTTCTTGCGCCGTTTCCCGCTCGTTGCAGTCCTGTTCCTCACCGCCTGTGGTAGTTCGGGCTACTCGCGCATTGTGTCGGTCAATCCCGCCGAAGCCTCCGTCTATGTCAACGGCGAGCGTATCGGGCAGGGCAGCCCGCGCCCGTACGCGTTCGACTTCTCGCAGTGCAACCGGATCTACGTCCAGGCAACGCATCCCGACTACATGCCGGAGTTCGAGTGGTTCACGCTCGAGAAGATCCAGGAGATGATCAGGACGGGTACCGAAGTGAAGCTCACTCTGCGCTCCCGCTGACATTGGCGCCTCCCCAATGAAACACCCCTCTCGTATGAACTCCCTGCTGCGAACCACGTCTCTGTCGGCTCTCCTGTGCCTCACCGCGTGCGGCAGCATTCCGTCGCGCGAGTTCGAGTTCGACGCGATCGACGTCAGCGAGAACCCGCGTCCCTGCCTCGTCGTGCTCAACGACGACTGGGCGAGCGCCGCCGACAAGAACCAGTTCGTGAACGTCACGGACGACAACTCGCTCGTGCTCAAGATCGAGTTCCCCAAGGCGCCCGAGGTCGAGGTCACCATGGCCCCGATCCAGGTCGCCGATGGCAAGCCCACACGCGTCCCGAAGTCGCGCAAGGAAGCGCGAGACTATTCGGGCTTCGTCGACGAAGTGCGCAAGGTGCAACTCACCGATCCGCGCCGCGTGTTCTTCATCCTGCCGAAGAAGTCCGGAGGGTGAGCCTGCTCGCCCGAGAGGCGACCAGGCTCAGTAGTACTCAACGTCGCAACGCGGGGACCTGACTCCAGCGCAACGCGCAGCCAGCCCCGCTGCGACGTTGGGCGACTGCTCGCCCGAGAGGCGACCAGGCTCAGTAATACTCAACGTCGCAACGCGGGGCCAGTCCCGCTGCGACGACGTCAGCGGGGCCACAACTGGCCGATGAACGTGCGCGGCCGCAGCGCGGTGCGGAAGCCGACGCCCTGACGCAAGTCGGTCTTCTCGACATCTGACATCACGCCGCCTGCGGCTTCGCGCGCCTTCGAATCGCTGTCGTTGTAGCGACCACCGGCCTGCGGGGCCGAGGTCGCACCGGGCTCGGCGGCGAGCCATTCCGCGACATTGCCGCCGAGGTGATGCAGGCTCTTGCCCTCCGGCTTGCGCCAGGACAGGCCGCCGGCGTCCACTTCGGCGAGTTGCTTGTTGTTGGGGTTGCGCTGCTGAGGATCGTTGCTCCAGTCCGGCCCCCACGGATACGGAAAGCGGTTGCCGGGTCCGAACGCAGCCAAGGCCCACTCCGGGCGAGTCGGCAGCACGAGACCGTTCCACGCGCAGTAGGCGGCCGCGGCGTGCCAATCGATCCTGTCGACGGGCAGCTTGTCCGACGCGCGGCGCTCCTCCTTGTTCAGCAGTGACCCCAGCCGCTCCTGGTTGATCTCGGCCCCGACGAGCCGAGGTGCCACGGCCTGCAAGCGCGCCGCGGGGTCTTTGATGTTCTCCACGGCCGCGCGCAGCTCGCGCAGGAACTTGTTGAAGTCGCCGAGACTGCACTCGGTGGACGCAATGAAGAAGGCCTGGATCTGCTGGGCCGACGCCCTCGTGGTCCCCGACTCGATCTGCACCATGCCGGCGGCCGTGCGCTTCAGGTCGCCGACCTTTGCGATCCAGTCCTTGATGCGCGCGTCGGCCGCGGGAGCCAGGTTCGCACAGCCCTTCATCGATTCACGCGCGTCCGCGAGCAGCGCCGACGCCTGGTCGATCTCGAGACGGCTGTCGAGGCCATCGAACGCGTCGCGGCACTTGGCCGCCGCAACGCCGAGCTGCCCGAGTTCGTCCTTGCCCTCGAGGCCCGGCACACCCGTTCGCGCCACGTTGTCGGCGCCCTTCAGGTCACCGGCTGCGATCTTGGCCGCAAGATCGGTCACGCGCTTGTCGGCCTCGGTCCAGCTGTCGCGCAACTTCGTCGCGGCCTGCAGGTCGCGCTTGACGGCCGCATCGTTCGAGAGGGTCGCAGAATCCGCGCGCAAGGCCTCGAGATCCGTGTTGCTCTGCGTGGCGACTATGCGCCAGTCGCCGAGCTGCTTCACGCCATTGAGCACATCGAGCAGCTTCTTCGCGCTGCCGAGCCACACTTGCCTCGTCTTGCCGCGTTCGAAGTCGGCCTTCACCTCCGCTTGGGCAGTCACCGGAATGATCTTCTCGAACTCGGCCTTGCTGTCGGGAAACAACCTGCCCGCCGCCGCGATGCCGGCCCTCAGCTGCTGCAGATCGGCCACGAGCTCTTCGCTGGCACTGCCAGACAGCTCCTCACGCTGCTTGCTCCACCGCGTGTAGGCATTCCGGCACTTCCTCATCACCGACGCCTGCATGTCCTTCTCGTCGCGCAGCTTCGTTCGCAGTGCTTGCGCCCATTGCGGCAAGGCACCGCCCGTGCGCAACGGGTCCAGCCCGCGCTCGATCATCGCGTAGTAGCTTTCGACACTCTCGAACGGGAGCTCGGGATCCTCTGGCTTGCTCTGTTGGCGGGTTGACTCGAGCCGGCCCGCGACGCCGCCCGCTCGTTCGAGTGCGATCAGCAGCTGATCCTTGGCGGCCTTCTGGTCGTCGCGCGTCGGCGTGACGGCCTTCGTACGTTCCACGAGCGCGGCGTCGGGACCACTGGCCTCGAACTTCTGCTGGATCTCAGTGAGGACCTCGCTCACGTCGACATCGCCCACGGCCCCAACCGACTTCTGCGTGAGACTCAGCCGCGCTTTGTCGAGCGTCGTGAGGGGAAGCGCGCGGTCCAACGGCCCCTCTTGCGACGGAATCTGCACCAACAAGGTGCGACGGCCTGCCTCGATGGCCGCGAGGCGCTTCTCCAGCACCAGCAACTTCGCCTCGTCATTGCCGGCATTGGCGCGGTCGGCCTGCCATTCGCGGAATGCAACCGTGAGGCTCGTCACCGCGATTGCGCCGAGGGCGGTCTCGGCTCGCGCGTTGGCGCGCGTCTTGACGAGCCAGGTCTGCAGGTCTCTGCCCGCCATGCCATCGACTTCGAGGGCCTTGTCGACGCTCGCGAAGTAGGCCTTGAGATCGTCGAACGGCACCGTCAACGCTTCGGGCGGCTTGACCTTGTCCAGTCTCGCGCGCACCGGCAGACCGCGGTCGACGTCTTCGAGCAACCCGCTGCGAATCGCCTTCGTCGACGGCTCTTCGGGGACCCCTTCGACCTCGATCCGCAGGTTCGGATCCGGTCCGTTGCTGGACAGTCGGGTGCGCAGCAACGTCAGCCGCGCCACGAGCTGCTTGCTGTCGGGCACGGACACGCCCTTGCCGTCGCCCGGCCCACCGCCGCCCGCAGACACCGACCAGGCGTAGCCACCACCAGCCACGGCCAACAGCAGCACGACCCCGACGAGCACGTTGCGGTTCTTCTTCTTCTTCGCCTTGGCCCGCGCCGCCCTGGCCCGGGCCGAGCCCTTTTCCGGGATGGTGACCGTGCCGCCCTGCTCGACCAGCACGATGTCGTTCAGCAGCGATTCGTAGCTCTCGTAACGGTCTTCGCGGTCGAGCGACGTCATGCGCTCGATGACTCGCGACAAGGGGTGGTTCTGGTCGAGCTCGGCCAGCGCCTTCCAGAGACAGAGGTTCTCGAGCTTCGTCTTGGTCTGGATCAGCTCGTAGACCGAGCTCGCGCGGATCGGCGGCTCGCCGGTCAGCAGGTAGTAGAACGTCGCGCCGAGCGAGTACATGTCGCTGCGGAAGTCGAGGTCGGCCTTACCCTGGCACTGCTCGGGGCTCATGTAGAGCGGCGTGCCGATCAGCTCCGACGTCATCGTCATGTTGAAGTCCTCGTGGATGGGCTTCGCGATGCCGAAGTCGGCGATCTTGAGCACTCCGCGATCGGTCAACATGAGGTTGTCCGGCTTGATGTCGCGGTGGATGACACTGAGCCGCTGTGCCTCTTCGAGCCCCTTGCACGCCTGCCGCAACAGCGGAATCGCCTCACCGGCCGGCAGCCGGCCGCCCGCGAGCAGCTTCGTGTGTTCGCGCATGTTCTTGCCCTGCACGAACTCCATGACGAGGTAGTGCACGCCGTGCTCGAAGCCGACGTCGTGCACCATGACCACGTGCGCGCTGTTGAACTTGCCGACCGTGCGCGCCTCGACCTCGAAGCGCTTCAACATGCGCGGATCGGCCATCATCTCGGGGCGAATGACCTTCACCGCGACATCGCGGTCGAGACTCACCTGGCGCGCCTTGTAGACCGCGCCCATCGCGCCGCGACCGAGCAGGCTGTCGATGCGGCAGCCGCCGATGACCTTGCCGATCATGTTGTCGGTCTTGCCGGCCGGCTTCGCCTTGTTCGCCGCTGCAGCCTGCATCGACGGAATCGTGCGATCCTCGCTGGGGGCCGGATCGGGCTTGCGCCCCGAACGTTGACGGTCATTGGGACGGTCGCCCGAGGCACGGTCACCTGAATGTGTCGGGGCTTCGTCTGGATCGATCGGGCTCATTGGCAAGCCGGCGTGGAGTGAGGGAGCAACCTTGTAGTAGAAAGCCCCGACGGGCCGCAACAGGGCCCGTCTTCCCCTGGCCCCATTGCACCCGATCAGGCCATCATCGGCAACGCCGGGCCGCGCTCTACATCAGGCTGCTCGGGTCGACATCGAGCGTGATCCGGCAGGTGCGCGTGCCGAGATCCTCGACAGTCCCGATGGCTTCCATGGCCTTGCCGAACGACACAGGCTGGAAGCACTTCACGAGCATGTGCCAGCGCCAAAGGTCCTTGACCCTGCCGATCACCGCCGGTGCGGGCCCCAACACTTCGACGTCGGCGAGCCCACGCAGCGGGACGACGGCCTGCTGCAAGAGGCGCTGCGCCTCGGCTTCCTGCCGCGCCTCGGCCAGAACGCGCAACAGACGCGAGAACGGCGGATAACCGGTCACCTTGCGGAACACGAGCTCCTGCTGCACGAACGAGTCGTAGTCGTTCTTCGCCGCGGCCTCGACCGCGTAGTTGTCGGGACAGAACGTCTGGATCACCACGGTGCCGGCCTTCTCGCCGCGGCCGGCGCGCCCCGCGACCTGGTGCAACAGCTGGAACGTGCGTTCGGCGGCCCGGTAGTCGGGCACGAACAGGCCCGTGTCGGCGGACACGACACCGACCAGCGTGACGTCCGGGAAGTCGAGCCCCTTGGCGATCATCTGCGTGCCGATCAGCACGTCGATGTGTTTCTTGCGGAACGCGCCGAGCACACGCTCGTGCGCGCCGCGCTCGGCCATCGTGTCGGCGTCCATGCGTGCTGTGATCGCCTGCGGGAAGCGCTCCTTCACGGCCTGCTCGAGCCGTTCGGTGCCGACGCCGAGCTCGTGCATGCCCGCGTGCTGGCACGTCGGACACATCTCGGGCCGCCGCTTCTCGCGGCTGCACCAGTGGCAGACGAGGCGACCGCGCCGGTTGTGCCACGTCATCGAGACCGAACAGGACTCGCACTTGATCGCCTCGCCGCAGGCCGGGCACAACAGCACCGGCGCGTAGCCGCGGCGGTTCAGGAACAACAGCACCTGGTCGCGCGCGGCGAGCCGTTCCTCCATCATCACGAGCAGCGTGCGCGACAACACGACGCCCGCGCGGCGAACGTCCTTCGGTTCGCTGCGCAGATCCTGCACGACGATGTGCGGCAAGCGCCCTGCGCCCGCCCGCTGCGGCAGCGTGAGCAGTTCGTAGACGCCGCGGCGCGCCTTGCCGATCGACTCGAGCGTCGGTGTCGCCGACCCGAGCACGACGACCGCCTGTTCGATCTCGCCGCGCACGATCGCCATCTCGCGCGCGTGGTAACGCGGCGTGCTGTCCTGCTTGAACGACGTCTCGTGCTCCTCGTCGACGACGATCAGACCGAGGTTCTGCACGGGCGCGAACAGCGCCGAACGCGCGCCCACCGCGACCTTCGACTTGCCCTGCAACAGGCGCTGCCACTGCCGGCCGCGCTCGGCGTCGGTCAGACCGCTGTGCAGCACGGCGACGTCGGGAAAGCGCGACGCGAAGCGACCGACGGTCTGCGGCGTCAGCGAGATCTCGGGCACGAGCACGATGCCGCTGCGCCCGAGCTTGCGGACCTCCTCGAGGATGCGCAGGTAGACCTCGGTCTTGCCGCTGCCCGTCACGCCGTGCAGCAGGAACGTGCGGTGTGCCCGCTCGGCGACGGACTCGACGACCTTGGCGACCGCGCGCTGCTGGTGTTCGTTGAGCTCGTGCCGCACTGCGCTCTCCTCGACTGACGGCCGCAGCTCTTCGAGCTCTTCGGCGATCATCACGCGTTTCAGCAGGCCGTGCTTCTGGAGGGTCTGCCACGGGCTGTCGCTGGTGTTGGTGCGACGCCGCACGTCGAACAGCGGTATCGGCCCGCCGAACTCGATCACGGTCCGCAGCACACGCGATTGCGCCTGGTGCTTGTCCTCGAGCGCGAGCACGGCTTCCTTCGCGAGGTCGAGCGGCGCCTTGAGCTCGAGGTGCGGGATCTTGCGCTGGCCGCGCCGTTTCGCGACCGCGGGCAGCGTCGCGTCGAGCGCTTCGCCGAGCGAGCAGCCATAGGTGATAGCCATGCGCCGCGCGAGCTCGAGCAGCGACGGCGGCAGCAGCGTCTCCGCGTCGAGCACGGCGTCGATCGGTTTGAGCTTCTCGGGTGGCAGATCGGTCGTGTCGCTGACCGCAGTGACGATGCCGCCGAGCTTGCGGCCGTGGAAGTGCACGCGAACGCGGTTGCCCGGGTGGGCGGTCAGGCCTTGGGGCAGCACGTAGGTGAACTCGCGCCGCAACGGCAGGTTGATCGCCACCTGCACGTAGGTGGCGGCGGCGGGTTCAGGGGCGAGCTCGGTCATCGCGGCCCCACAATGAAGCGCGGGTGCTCGCGTAGCAACGTTGGACAGCGAGGTGGAATGGACATCGAAGCGCATGCGGCGGCCACAGGACCTGCGGCACTGCTACATGTGCCTCGATCTCCTCAGCGGTTGC
>DASRJH010000178.1:0-12835 GCA_035649575.1 Planctomycetota bacterium | reverse complement strand
CGACCCCGGCGGCATGTTGGCTCTGCGACGCTCTGGCCAATTGCGCCGGTAGGTCTCCCATTGCCGCCGCGGCGGCTCGCGGCTGTTTCCGTACGAGGACGCCGCGTTGCGGCGACGTCCAACTAGAAGACGCGCAACTCGAAGCCGCCAGTGCCAGACTGGACGACCAGCTGGATGTAGTAGCCGACCTGGTGCGCGTCCACGATCACGATCGTCGCCAACGCGCAGCTCGAACTGACTAACGCCTGCTGCAGCGCCGACGGGATCACGACCTCCGCGCCTACGACCGCGAGCGACGTCGATGTCGAGCTGGACTCTTCGGTGAGCGTCGCGACTCCCGTGCTCATTTCGGAAACGACAAGTCGGATGTCCTGGCTCGCGTTCGCGAAGGCGAGCGTCGAGCGCGGCGCGGTGCCAGGCTGTGGGCCCACCGCCGAGCTGAATTGCATCGCTCGCGGCAGCACCCAGACACCGCCGCCACCACCGCCTTCGCCCATGCCATTGACGACTGGACACGCGATCCAGACGGCCAGTGCAATTGCGAGCGTCAGGCGGAGAAGAACGTTCATGGGTGCGGCAAGCCCAATGGCTCGACGAGGCGCAGCGAATGCTAGCATGTAATCTCGTGAACGGTAGGGGCAATCCCCGATGGACATGGCTTATCGGCAGACGGGGTGCTGGTCATCACAGTGTCAAATCGTCAGCATCGTTGCCAATCAGGCGCCTACCGTACGGCTGGCAAACCACGCTGGGAAGGCGTCGGCGACAATGTGGGCCTGCGGATTGCTGCGGATGAGGTGCAGGAAATAGCTCCGTCGCCCCACTTCGCGGGCCATCCAAGCGCGCTTGTGCGGAAGCTCGGCCTCCATGCGCCGGAACCACTCCAGGCATTCCTGGAACCTCGCGGTCATGCCGTAAGCCAGACCGAGATTGAAATACGCTGTGCCGAGGCTCGGCTGTTCACGGACGACGCCTGACTCGACCAGTTGCAAGAGCAGGCCTACGGCGCCGTCGAGGTCACCTTCGTCGAGGTGGATGTTGCCCAGGTTGAGCAACGCGAAGCCACGCACGCGGCGGTCGGACGATGCCGACAACACCATCTGGAACTGCTTTCGCGCAATCGCCCTCTGGCCACGCACGTGGTGCACGAGCCCCAGGTAGATGCGCGCTTCGTAGCATTCGGCGTCCAGTGCGAGACACTCGGAGAGCAGGCGCTGGCCCTTGCTCAGATTCTCCTCGGGCGAACGCAGCTGGCCGTCGAAGAGGTCTTTTGCCAAGACCCATTCTGCTCCCAGCTCCGAACCGCGGGCACCCGCACCCGACCGCGCCACCTCATCGAGCAGGTTGCGCCCCTTCATGGCCATGTCGGGGACAGGCATGGGCTCCTTTGCAACTTCTCTCGAGAAGTCCGGAGAGAGCCCCATGAGCACGAAACACCGACCGAGTTCGTAGAGGATCTTGGACAGCTTGCGCCGGTCTCCGGTCAGCTGCTGGCGCAGACCTGCCGTGCCCGCCACAGCAGCCTCGGCACCGGCGGTTGCCGGCACTTGATCCTCGGCAATCGCTGCTGCCGCAATCTTGCGGTGCAGCCGTACCTGACTGCGAATGCCGTCGAGGAATTCTCGGCACGACGGACACACGTCCGAGTGCACCATGACGCGGCGCACGGACGGCGCATCCAATTCGCCATCCAGCATCGCGGACAGGTCCACCTGGATCTGGAGGCACGGGTCGCTCCCGCTTTCGGCTAGGGACTCTGCATGGACCATTGGCCACTCTAGGCGTCCGCCGTACCCCGGTCACTCGCGATCGGAACGGCCTCAGGCGAACGACAAAAAATGCGACATCTGGGGCTGTCCCCTCGGGAAGGCATTCTCCCGGGCAGATTCGGCTTCCACGCCCGAACTGCCGGGGTCAGCGACAAATCGCCAAGGGAACGTGCCATGCCACGGAAGATCTTCCTGCGGCCGCGAAAGATCACCATCTTGAGGTTCTCGAGACGGATGCCCAGAGCCTCCGCCGCGTCGCGATACGACACGTCCTCGACTTCGACCATCGTGAGGGCGAGCCGCTCCTTCGGTGAGAGTCTTCCGAAGTGGATGAGATAGAGGTGCAGGTAGAGCACGTACGCGTGATTGACGACGTCAGCACTCTCGGCCTCACTTGCTGCGCGATCGGGCCGGCGCCCACGCACATCTTCGGGTTGCAGGACATCCTCGTCGATCGCGTGGAACCGCGAGAGGCGAGCCTCACCCTTCAAGAACTTGAGCAGCGTGTTGCGCGCGATGCGATGACCCCACCCGCGGAAGGCATCAGCCTTGTCGGCGTGGAAGCGGTGTGGGTACCGGTAGATGTTCAGGAAGACTTCTTGCAGCACGTCCTGCGCATCGACGTGATGGAACGAGCGACGCAGGTTGGACTGGATCGCGTGCAGGAACGAACCTCGATTCAGTTCGAACAGCAGCGCGAACACCGCCGGGTCACCAGTCTCCTTGTAGCAATCCATGAGGCACGTGCTGACCCAGTCCGAGAAGTCCTGCTCCGTCGCAAGCACTGCATCGGATCGCGGCAACGCGCCATGAGACAACGCTCCGAGTCCCGAGTTGCCAGTTCGCTCCCACAACTCGAGCAACCGGCCGCGGAGAACCGCGCGATCCATCGGGCTCTGGTTCGGGTGCAACATGGCAGCGTTCGGGGGTACGCCGGTCCAGCACGACCGGCAATACTGCCGGTTATCTTGCCATAGCCCGTGCCTCGCGGGAAGTAACGGCGCAGTTTGTCTGGGGGTGTCCCCCGGCGCTCAGCCGCGCACCACCGGCAGCTCGATCACGAGCCCACTGCCACCGGGGCCAATTGCGTCCGGCAGGACCCGAGCGCCCACCTGCGCTACCGCCTGGCGGAAGCGGCGAACGGCGTCGCGATCGACCTCCTCCTGGGGATCACCTGAGCTGGCAATCCGGATTCTCGGATGCGTTGCCTCGGCATACACTTCGACGAAACGGCAGCCGCTGCCGCCTGCCCGTTCCGCGACCAGCGCGAGCCCGAGTTCCAGCGCCTTGGCCAGGGTCCGCGCCTCACCCCACCAGGTCGTGGGCAGCTGGCCCGAAACCTGCACCAGATCTGCTGGCCCGGACGACGCGGCGACCAAACGGCACAAGTCGACGACGTCGATGGGCTCGGCTCGGGCAGCCGCACGGCCGCAGTCCTGCTGCAGTTCCGACTGTACGGCATCGCACCATTCGAGCACGCTCAGCACATCGTGAAGGGCTCCCCTGAGCTGGGCCCGCGAGTCTTCGGCGAGCGCGCTGTCCAACGACACGAGACGGGTCCGGATCTCGGCGAGAAAATGCTGCAGGCATTCCGCGTGCGTGAGGAAGCAGTCCCCGAGCGCACGTGCTACCTCTCCGCCGCGCCGCAGCTCGGAGAGCGGCAGCCGCGCCGGCGGCACGACCACGATCTCACCTACAACGCGTGGCGCTGCAGGCAGTACGTATTTGCTCGTCGACGAGTCCTGGACCGCGAGTGTTTTCTTGGTCATGACGTGCCCCGTGCTCGGTCTCCCCGCGCTCGGCACCATGGCATCGGCACGATCCGTGCATGCCCTTGAGGTCGTGAGACTCGTGGCGCCTTGCCAGACGCGGGTAGGATCGCCGAATCATGGCGCCCATGTCGGCCGACACGATCCGGACGATCGCCCTCGAGGCTGGGTTCGATCTGGTGCGCTTCGGTCCGGCGGGACCAGGCGAGCACGGCAAGCACTTCCTCGATTGGTTGCAAGCGGGCCGGCACGGAGAGATGCGGTATCTCGAGCGGAACACGGACCGCATCCTCGAGCCGACCAGGTGGCGCGCGGGTGTCCGTTCGGCCATCAGTCTGGCCGTGGACTATGGCGGCCCTGCCGGTGTGTTGTCCGACGGCGGGCGAGTAGCCCGCTACGCCGTCGGCCGCGATTACCACCGCTGGCTGCGCGAACGGGTCTGCGAACTCCGGCTCCGGCTCGAGGCCGCGGGACTGCCACACGGATCGATGAACGGCGGCACCGACGCGGTGCCCGTACTCGAGCGCGCCCTCGCGGTGCAGGCCGGCATCGGCTTCCTCGCGAAGAGTGCGATGGTCATCTCACCGACCCATGGACCCTACCTGCAACTCGCGGAACTGCTGACCGGCGAAGACCTGCCCCCCGATCCGCCTGCGACTGGTTCGTGCGGCAGCTGCACCGCGTGCCTTCAGGCCTGCCCGACCGGCGCGATCACGGCACCGTTCCAGGTCGATGCGAGGATTTGTCTCAGCTACACGACGATCGAACAGCGCGGCTTCATCGCGCCTGCCCTTCGCGAGAAGCAGGCGGAGTGGCTGTTCGGCTGCGACATCTGTCTCGAAGTCTGTCCGTTCACGAGGAAGAGCGCGAGGCTCGGTCTGCGCGGCGACGAACGGCCCGCGGACCTGCGCCCGCACCGCATCGTGCAGACCTGGACGTTGATCGACGTGCTCGTGATGGACCAAGCGCGCTACGAAGCCGAGTTCACGGGCACGGCGATGCGTCGCGCCACGCGCTCGGGACTGCGCCGCAACGCCGCGATCGTGCTCGGCAATCGCCGCGACGAAAAGGCGCTGGGGCCCCTGCTCACGGCGCTCGGCGACGAGGATCCCGTCGTGCGCGGCCACGTGGCGTGGGCCATCGGTCGCATCGACGGCAGACACCCGGCCCTGGCCAGAGCACTCGCACGGGAAACGGACACGCGCGTTCGCGCCGAGCTCATGGCCGCGCAGTCGCGTTGATCTCGCAGTCCTGCCACCGCCCCGCAGAGCGTGCGGTGGCACAAGCGTCGCGCTGGTGCAACAGTCGCAACGTTGCGACTCGGCCCGTCGCAATAACACGTCGCTTCGCGGCAACCGCCCGGGCCTCGGCCCGCATGGCCCCCCACCGGCGGCCGTGCCATCGCATGTTCGCGGCGATCTCGCGCGAACGCGGCGCCTGGCCTGCCCGTTGCTTCCTGGGTGTTCGTGAACAATCCCGACCCCCACGCACCGCAGCCGCCCGGCCGCGGTGAATTCTACAATGAACAGAAGTGGTGCGAGCAGTGCCGGCAGTACGTGTGCTTCCTCATGAGCGTGAACTACTCGTATTGCGTGACCTGCGGCGGTCGTGTGCGGCTGTTCAGCCGCGCCGATGCCGACCGCTTCCAGCAAAACGTGCAAAGACATAAGTGGCAGGCCTCTTGAGGTTCTTCCCGGCCTCCTGTCCTGCCTGATCGCGACCTGACTTCCGTGCCCTGTGCCTGATCCCCGCGACGACCTGCCGGTCACCTCCCGGCAGGTCGCTTGCGTTCTGGCCCGCACTTCCGCATCCTGGGCCCCCCACCAGAAGAAAAGGACGCGGCCGTGCAGCTGCCCGAATTCCGCAACGAACCGTTCACCGACTTCTCCCGCCCCGAGGAACAGCAGGCGTTCGCGAAGGCCCTGCAGACAATCGAGAAAGAGTATCTCGGCCGCACCTGGCCTTGTTGGATCGGAGGCGAAGCGGTTCGCGGCAGGGAGTTGTTCGACAGCCACGACCCCGGCGAGATCTCCCGGCTCATCGGCATGTATCAGAAGCTCGGCAAGGCCGACGCGAATCTCGCCGTCGAGAGCGCGCACGCCGCCTTCCCGGCCTGGGCCGCCACCGACGCCGAATACCGCGCACGGATCTTCCTGAAGGCCGCGCAACGAATGCGTGAGCGCAAGCACGCCTTCTCGGCGCTGCTCTGCTACGAAGTGGGCAAGTCGTGGGCCGAAGCCGATGCCGACACGGCCGAAGCCATCGACTTCCTCGAATACTATGCGGGCCAGCTGCTGCGCCTCGCACAGCCGCAGCCCGTGACGCCGGTGACCGGCGAGAAGAACCGGATGATCTACATCCCGCTCGGCGTCGGCGTCGTGATCCCGCCGTGGAACTTCCCGCTCGCGATCATGGCCGGCATGACGTCGGCCGCGCTGCTCGCCGGCAACACCGTGGTGCTCAAGCCCGCCAGCCAGTCGCCCGCAATCGCAGGCATGTGGGTCGACCTCATGTACGAATGCGGCCTGCCCAAGCACGTGCTCAACTTCGTCACGGGACCCGGCTCGTCGGTGGGCAGCGCGCTCGTCGAGCACAAGCTCACGCGCTTCGTCTCGTTCACGGGCAGCCGCGACACGGGTCTCTGGATCTACGAAACGGCCAGCAGGACGAAGCCCGGCCAGATCTGGCTCAAGCGCGTGATCGCCGAAATGGGAGGCAAGGACAGCATCCTCGTCGACGAGGAATGCGACCTCGAGAAGGCCGTCGACGCGGTCGTCGCGTCGGCGTTCGGCTACCAGGGTCAGAAGTGCTCGGCGTGCAGCCGCGCGATCGTGCACCAGGACGTCTACGACGAGTTCTGCCGGCGCATCACGCCCAAGGTCGCCGCGATCAAGATCGGCCACCCGAGCGAGCGCACGAACGCGTTCGGGCCGATGGTCGACGGGTCGGCCAAACGCAAGACGCTCGAGTACATCGCGACCGGCGCCAAGGAGGGCAAGCTGCTGATCGGCGGCGAAGCCGGCCCGTCGGCCGGCTACTACGTGAAGCCGACCGTGTTCGCCGACGTGCAACCAACCGCGAAGATCTCGCTCGAGGAGATCTTCGGTCCCGTGCTCGCGATCATCAAAGTGAAGGACTTCGAAGAGGGCCTCGCGGTCGCCAACAACACCGAGTACGGGCTGACGGGCTCCGTGTTCACTCACAACGAGAAGCACAAGCAGGAAGCGGCCAGGCGCTTCCACGTCGGCAACTTCTACATCAACCGCAAGTGCACGGGCGCGCTCGTCGGCGGGCACCCGTTCGGCGGGTTCAACATGTCGGGCACGGACAGCAAGGCCGGCGGACCCGACTACCTGCTGCAGTTCCTGCAGGCGAAGACGATCAGCGAGAAGGTCAACTGAGCCTGCTCGCCCGCCAGGCGACCAGGCTCACGCGATACTCCACGTCGCAACGCGGGGACCGAACTCCGGCGAAACGCGCAACCACCCCCGCTGCGACGTAGGATGCTCGCGTCCGCGCCCTCGCGCCGGCACGATCCGGGCGTGGACCGCCGCCCCTTCCTCGCCGAACAGCAACGCCTGCTGCAGGTCGAACGCCTGGCCGAGATCGCGGAGTCCGAACGCCTGCTCCATCGATGCAGCGATGCGGAGCTCGTCGCACGCGGCGTGACCCTGCTGCGCCTCGAGGTCAACGACCTCGAGCCGGGCTTCGGCGGCCGCTTGCACGCGATCCTGCGGCCCAGCCGCGCCGGTCTGCCCGCGCATCGCTTCGCGCCCGGTGACGTGGTAGCGGTGCGCGCGTCGCGCGACGCTGCCCCGATCACGACGGCCGTGTTCGTGCGCGCGCGCGGCGACCAGCTCACGATCGCACTCGACGACGAGGAGGCCGACCTGCCGCCGCTCGTGCGGCTCGACCGCATCGCGACCGACGTCACCTACAAACGCCTCGATGCGGCGCTGCGCGACCTCGCGCGCGAACGCAAGGGCGAGGAAGCCCGCTATCTCGACGTCTTCTTCGGCGAACGCGAGCCCGAGATCGGCAACAAACCGACGGCCGAGTCGCTGCGCTGGTTCGACGACACGCTCGATCCCTCGCAGCGCGACGCAGTGTTGCTCGCGCTTCGATCCGAGCACGTGGCCCTCATTCACGGCCCGCCCGGCACCGGCAAGACGACGGCCGTCGTCGAGTTCATCCGCCAGGCCGTGGCGCGCGGCGAACGCATCCTCGCCTGCGCGCCGTCGAACGTCGCCGTCGACAACCTCGCCGAGCGCCTGCTTCGCGCGGGCCTGCGTATCGTGCGGCTCGGCCATCCTGCGCGCGTACAGGAAGCCGTACGCGACGTCTCGCTCGCGAGTCTCGTGTTGGACGCGCCCGAACAGAAACTGCTGCGCGACGTGCGCCGCGAGGTCGACCAGGGCTTGCGCAAGGTGCACCGCGCCAGGACGCGCCACGATCGCTTTGCCGCGCGCAACGAAGTACGCGCTCTGCGGGCCGAGCTGCGGCAGATCGAGAGCGCGATCACGCGCGGTCTCGTCGACGGCGCCGAGGTCGTGCTCGCGACCACGACCGGTGCCGCCGACCCGCTGCTGCTCGACAAGCCGTTCGATCGCGTCGTGATCGACGAAGCCGCGCAGGCCCTCGAAGCCGCGTGCTGGATCCCGTTGCAGCGCGGCAAGCGCGCCGTGCTCGCAGGCGATCACCGCCAGCTGCCACCGACGATCCACTCGGAGCATGCGGCGCGCGCGGGTCTCGGCTACACGCTCTTCGAACGACTCGCCGAGTCGACGATGGCCCCAGTCGTCGCGCGCACGCTGACCGTGCAATACCGCATGCACGAACGGATCATGGCCTGGTCCGCGGCGCGGTTCTACGGCGGCAAGCTCACGGCCGCCGCCGCGGTGCAGAAACATCTGCTGACCGACCTGCCCGACGTCGCGACGACCGAGTGGACGAGCGAGCCGCTCTGTTTCGTCGACACGGCCGGCTGCGGTCACGAGGAGACAGTCGGCGACGACGAGGGCAGCAAGAGCAACCCCGGCGAGGCGGAGCTCGTCGTGCGCATCGTGACGGCATTGCGCGACGCGGGTGTGCCGGCCACGGCGATCGCCGTCGTGACGCCCTACAACGCGCAGGTGCAGCTGCTGCGCACGCGGCTCGGCACCGACGACGGGCTCGAGATCGGCACCGTCGATGGCCTGCAGGGACGCGAAAAAGAGGCGGTCGTGCTGTCGCTCGTGCGCAGCAACGAAGCGGGAGTGGTCGGATTCCTCGCCGAGCTGCGCCGCCTCAATGTCGCGCTGACGCGCGCCCGGCGTCACCTCACGATCGTCGGCGACAGCGCCACGCTCGCGCACGACCGCGATCTGCGTTCGCTCGTCGAACACCTGCAGCAGCACGCCTGCTACCGCAGCGCGTTCGAGCTGGCTTGAAGTCTCTCAGTTGCGTCGCTGTTGGGGCTCGCCCCTGGCGGGGTTCTTGCCGGTGAGCCAGCGCAGGAAGTCGACGCCGGCTCCGGGCCCGAAAAAGACATCGAATGCGAGCGCCACCGGTGTCAGCGCAACGTTGGCAAGGAACTCGCCGTCGATCAGCACCGGATGGAGCGATCGCTGATACTGGTCCTCTTGCAAACGCAGCGTCGCCTGCCAGCGCGGCGCATCGACGGCCGGCCGCGCCTCGAGGGACAGTGGCGCTGCCTGCAGATGCCAGTTCGAACGATGCACGAAGTGATCGCCATCGACGTCCAATCCGCTCAACAACCACAACCGATCCGGTCGCACGCGCAGGATCGTCGAGTCGCCACCGTGGCCGACGCGCACGAGCAAGGACAGCTCCCCCAGCGTGGTGAGCCGGTCGGCCAGCGGCACATCTGCGTCGCCGGCAGGCGATTCGCCTGCCGCGGTGCCGTCTTGAAACGCAGGTCTGCCGTCGTCACCAACGAAGACCCAGGCTTCCGCGCGCACCTCGAACTTCGCGCCCACGAGCCGGCGAAGGTCGATGGCCGGCAGCCGCTCCAAGCAATCGCGGTACACGGCCGGCAGGCCTGCTCCTGGATCGGCTGCCAGCATGTACGCGTTGCGGCGCGTGGTCGCCAGCGCGCGCGCGGCCGCCGGCGAGATCTCCGCATCGGACACCGCGTGGCCGATCGCCTCGCTGTGCAACCGCACTACGACCTCGAGCCGGGCTTGGTTCGTGAGCACCTCATCGTCAGCGCAGATGTGGCCGCGCACGGCGTCGATCGCGGCTGCATCGACCGTGCAGAAGTCCGGATCCGCGAAGAGCGCAGCCGCAAGCTCTGCTCCACCCCCGAACTCCGGACGGAGCCACCAGCGCCATGTCGAGCAATCTTCGCCGGCGCACCACCAGAGGCCGTACTCGAGCACATGTTGCAACGGAACCAGGGTTCCGACCGTGCACTTGGTCTGTCGCTCGACCAGCTGCTCCTCCACGACCGGATCCGGCCACTCGTAGCCGCGCCAGAGTTCGCACGTCGCGGTGCTGGCCAGCGCAGCGCAGCCAGGCAGCGCAGCGAGCAGAATCACCGAGACGGCGAGTCGGCTCCGCCGCAGGCCTCGGGTTCGTTCGCTCATGCGAGCCACAGCGGGAATCGTCGGGATTCGTGCGCCGGCTGTCAAAGCCCGCGACGAGGGCCGAGCCCTGCACGCACGCAGGGGTGTGGCGCGTCAGGTCACTTCTTCTGCTCGGCCGTTGGCTGCAGCGCCGCGCCGAACAGCGCGATCGCGCAGTTCTCGTGGTCGAACATCTTCTCGTGGTCGTGCGCGATCCCGGGAGCCTCGACGAGCCGCCAGTGGAACGGCCAGCCGCGCTGCGCCGCGAGCGTCCTCGCGCTCCAATACAACGCAAGACCACGCTGGTGCCTGCCGCCGCCCTGCTGCATCGCGACCTCGCTCTTGTCGAAGTTCTCGTCGGGCGCGTCGTCTGCGGTGCCGAGGTAGAGCGTGAGCGGCGCCGCAAGGTAGGCGCGCAGGCGGTCGTCGTCGGCGAGCTCGGGCGGCAGCCCGCCGAAGCCGTAACCGAACGCCATCTCCGTGGTCGGGAACAAGGCACTGCCCGGATTCGCGGCCACGAGCCGCACCGCCCCCGTGTCCTGGAACGCGCTCATGCGCATCACGAACTGTCCGCCGGCCGAGTGCCCGATGATGAACAGCTGCGCCTTCGGTTTGCCGGTGCGTTCGCTCATGGCCGCGGCGAGCTCGGGGATGCGCGCATAGGTCCATTGGTCCGGCGGCGCCGCGGATCCGTCCGCGCGCTGGATGCCACCGCGCTGGTAGGCGCGGCTCGGGAAGCGTTCGGCATCGAACTTCGGCGCCACGACGAGCGAATCGAAGCGATCTGCCATCGACACGGAATGGTCGCGATACTCGTCGGCGTTGCGCAGCACGCCGTGCAGCACGAACAGCAGCCGTTCGCCGCTCCACTTCTCGGGACGATACGTGAAGACGTCGAGCTCGATCTTGCCAGCCTCATCCCTGCCGACTGCGATCTGCAGCCTGGCCTTGCCGACCGGAACGTCGCCCGCTGAAGGTGGCGGCATTTGCGCGGGCAGAACCGCCGCGAGGATCGACGGCAGGAACAGGCAGAACAAACGGCTCATCGGTAGGTGCTCCCCGCTCGCGTCACGGTGTCAGGGCAGATCATGTTCCACCCTTCGCGCGCAGAAACCAGAGCCCCTCCTCGGCGTACTTCTGATACTCGGGCCTCCTGAGCAGCCGCGTGTCGCGCCAGACGACGAACGGCAACACCAACCGCCACAGACCGCGCGCGAGCCTGGACTTCATGAACACGTAGAACGCGTTCGTCGCGTGGCCCGCGAAGTAGTGAAAGAACTCGCGCTCGATCACCTCGAAGCGGGAGCAGAAGAAGTGGTCGAGGTCGACGTGGTCGCCGAAGAACTGTTTGCCGGCCGGGCTCTCGTGGCGCACGTTCATGTCGACGCCTTCGATCTGCGGCTCCGGTCCGTCGATCGTCTTGCGGCCCGTGACCTCGAGGTAGAAGTCGATGTCGAACAGTCGCTTCAAGAAGCGGTTGCTCGCGCAGCGCAGCAGGAACGTGCGCACTTCGGGCGCCATGCCCTCGAAGTGGGGTTCGACGAACAACATGAGCCCGCCGGGCTTCAGGTGGTGCTGCACGAGGTGGTCGATTGCACGCTCGAACGCCGGGAAGTGGTGCAGGCTGCCGTAGGACGTCAGCAGATCGACGGGTTGCTCCGGCCGCCACTTCATGACGTCGCCCGCGACGAACTCGCACAGATGCGCGACACCCTGCTCGGCGGCCATGCGCTTCGCGGTCTCGATCTTCTTCTGCGACAGGTCGATCCCGATGCTGCGGATGCCGCGTTTGGCCATCGCATGACACCACCAACCATTGCCACAGCCGATGTCGAGCAGGCTGTGGATGCGGTCCCGGTTGCCGTCGATCAAGCGCAGCGAAGTGCGCACGCGCGGCCGGATGATGCGTTCGGCGATGACCGGCACGAAACGCCAGTCGTGCGGCCGCGCATACAGACTCCCGATGCGCTCTTCCTGGAGGTCCCAGAAGCGGGCCTCGGCCTCGAGCAACTGGTCGTGTTTCGGGTCGGGATCGCTCACGCAGGCTCGCCGTGCCGCGCACGCGCGCGGACGTAGCGAGCCTAATCGTGTCCGGTTGTCAGAAGAAGCGGATCTCGGCGCCGCGAGTCGATGCCGCGCCCGCGGGCACACCGCCGTCCCAGACGAACCACTGCCCGTAGAACGTGATGCCGGCGAGCCACGGGTCCGGCGGCAGTCCGAGGGCCAGCGTCCCGTAGCCAGCGCCCGCCACGCCGGAAGCACCGCCGAGCCCGAACGTCACGAGCATCTCACCGCCGTCGAGACCGACATTGAGGTTCACGCCGAAGATCTGGGTGCTGGCGGGGACGAAGTTGAGCACGAGCGTCGCGAGTGCGCCGCCGCGCGCGTTCGCGACGCCGATCTTCCAGTCCGGGTTGCCGAGGTTGGCGGGCACCTCGGCGAGGATCGCCGGAATGCGAGCGCCAGTACCGGCCGAGCCAGGCCCGTAGACGATGCCGGCTTGCGGCAGCAGCTGACTGCGCAGCGTCGGCCGCGTGAACGGCGGCAAGCCTTGCGCGAGGCGCGGGTCGGTCAACGCGGTCGCGACGAAGCTGATGAGATCGGCCGCGGCTTGCGGCGGCACGTTCAGGGGCACGAGCAGCGGATCCTTGTTGTCGAGGTTCGGCCCACCGCCGTTGCGATAGAAGCCGAACACCTGGTTGATCGACGTGAACTGGCCGTTGTGCATGAA
>DASRJH010000177.1:0-2657 GCA_035649575.1 Planctomycetota bacterium | reverse complement strand
AGGTGACGCCGCCGAACCAGACGAGGTCGAGCTTGTTGGCGGCGAGGCCGTTCACGCAAGCCGTGTAGTCGGAGGCCTTCTCGTACTTGACCTCCATGCCCGTCGCGTCCTTCAGATACGCGGAGATCTTGGCTGCGACTTTCTCGAGTGCTTGGATGTTTTGGTCCGGAATGAACGTCATCCGCAGCACCTTCTTGGTGGCGGTGGCTTCCTCCTGCGCGGACAGAGAGGCGGTGAGTGCGAGTGCGAGGCTGGCGAACAATGTCGTCTTCATTGGCGAAACTCGGTAGTGGGGGTGGGAACGAAGGGGGTCTCTGGCACGACCCGGCGGCGCGAGTTGTGCTCGTGCTGCCGGGAATGCCGAAGGCAAAGTCGCCCCGTGGTCGGTACGGAGCGGGTCGGTACAGAACGCGTCGTCAGCGCCCTTCAGCGGGCGGCGGGCCTTGCACCGGCGCACGGCCGGGCGAGGTGCGGGATTCATTGCACGCCCCTTGGCGCGCAGGCCCGCTGGAATCGCGAACTGGTCATCGGCTGGTCCCGAGCCCCGAGGGCCGGGCGAACGGGCCATGAAAGCGACTCCCCCGAAGGGGCGCAAGGGCCGGGCCCGGGGCTGCCGTCGATTCCAGCCTGTCTTCGCGCAGCCTCTACTGGGCCGCGGTGCGGTAGGCGCGCAGGTGCGCTTCGGCACACGCCGACCAGGAGAACTGCGCGGCACGCTGGCGGCCGCGCTCGCGCAGCAGCTCTCTCTGCCGCTGGTCCGTCAGCAACGGGCCGAGCGCGTCGGCGACCGCGCTGCCCGACAGCTCGCGCAGCTTCACCGCCGCATCCGCGCAGAGCTCGGGCAGCGAGCTGCGATCCGCGATCACGGTCGGCACCCCGGCCGCGAGCGCGTCGGCGACCGCGAAGCCGAAGCCCTCGTAGGCCGACGGCGACACGAACGCGGCGGCCATCGCGTAGACCGCGGCCAGGTCCTCGGCGGCGACGTGCTCGATCCACATCGCGGTGTCGTCGCGTTCGATCTCGCGCACGGCCGCTGCGGCGAGCCAGCCGCGCCGGCCAACGACGAGTGCTTTGTGGGGGAGACCACGCTCGCGCAGCAGGCGCACGCCCTGGATCACGAGATCGACGTTCTTTCGCGCCTGCACCGTGCCGACGTGCAGCACGTAGTGTTCGGGCAGCCGCAGCCGCGCGCGCACACGCTCGCGTAACTCGCCGGGGACGTGGGGAGCCGCGTCGACGCCGTGCGGCACGACGTGGATGCGTGCGGCGCAAGCCGGGTGGATGCGCGCGAGATCGGTCGCGGTCGCCTGGGAGGGCACGACGATCGCGCGCGCGTGCCGGCTAGCGTGGGCCGTGGCGCGCCGCAGGAACAGCCGCGAGAAGAAACCGAACGTCTCGGGCACCGTGTGGTAGGCGAGGTCGTGCACGGTGACCACGGCCGGCTGCGAGAGACGCAGCGGCAGCGCGTTCTTCGTGTCGTGGTAGACGTCGGGCCGCAGCTTCTTCAGCGCGTGCGGCACGGCCCAGTGTTGCCAGCGCAGGCGGTCGAGACCGCCGCGCATCGGCACGGGCACGATCTCGAGCCCGGGGGCGGCCAGCGCGTCGGGCCGGTCCGTCAGCACGCTCACGCGGACTCCGCCGACGGCCGCGAGCGCTTTCACGAGGCGGCGGCCGTAGGTGGCAGGACCGCCGATCGTGCCGCAGAGCACCGCGATGGCCACGTGCAACGGCGCGTTCACTCGTGTTTCGTAGCGGTCATCCTGCGTTTGTGCCAGCGTGCTCTGGCCGCACGAAGGCGGCGATCCAGAGGTCGCGCGCGAATGGCAGCTCGGCCGCGCTCTGGTGCAGCACGAAACCATGTGGCGCGAACCAGGCGGCGACGCGCTGCAGGCGCACTGCGAACCGCGTGCGCGGGGCCCCCGCGAGCTCGTGCAGCCAGCGGTGCGCGTGGTGCAGGCTGAAGGGATGGAAGAAGCTCACGACGACGAAGCGACGCGCGGTCCGGCAGGCCTCCGCGATCGCACGCCGGCTCGCTTCGGGCGCCAGGTGGTGGAGGAATCGGAACATCAGCACGCCGTCGAACGCGCGATCGCAAAACGGCAAGTGCAGCGCGTCGGCTCGCACTGCGGCGGCCGCACCAACCGTTCGCCGCTGCGCCTGGTGCAACATCTCGAGCGCCGCGTCGGCCTGGACGACCCGGTGGCCCAGGGTGTCCGTGAGCAGCGGCAACAGACGACCTGCGCCACAAGGCAGGTCGAGCACGGTCTCGCCAACCCGGCCGGGCCAGACCCGCTGCAACAGGCGCTGTTCCCGCGTGCTGCGGACCGGGTTGCGCTCGGCGTAGGCGGCGCTCTTGCCCGGAACCTCGTAGCGGCTCGCGGTCGAGAAAGGAGGCAGGGCCAGGAGCACCGCGCGCGCGTCGGGGCCGGACCGGCCCGCGGCGCGCAGCAGCCGGGCCGCGAAGCCGAGCGCCTGCGGCCACGACACGGGCAGGTCCTGCACCGAGTGCAGGAAGCGCCGCAGCACGCGCACGGCGAGGCGGCGGTTCACGGGACCCGGTCTGCCGAGGGAGCCATTGTGCAGGTCGAGCACGGCGAGCTCCGGGGCATCGCCGTTCTGCGCCGCGAAGACGTGGTCGGCGCTGAGATCGCGCAGGC
>DASRJH010000176.1:0-14158 GCA_035649575.1 Planctomycetota bacterium | reverse complement strand
GCTGGTACGTGCGCGGGGTCGGGTCCCTGTGGCGTCGAGCCGCACGCGGCGAAGAGACAGACGACGGCGGCGAGAGCGCGGGGAACCAATGAGTGGGAAGGGGATCGGGGCATGGCGCGGTGGGGGGAGCGGCTGGGCTCGCGCAGGGTCGCGGACACTGTGGCACGCAAGGGCCTCCGGGTCGACTGCCCGTCGACCGTCCGGGCCGCAGTTCCATTTGCCCACGCCGCAAGTCGAAGTCGCTTTCTCGGGCCTAGCCCACGCGGCACACTGCCGTCATGGAGACCGTCACGCCGCCGCTCGGCGAACGCATCCGCCTGCCCGCTGCGATCGGACTGGGCGTCGGACTGATCCGCTTCGTGCTCGAGTTCGTGGCTCCCGGGCTGTCGATGTATTTCGGCGTCTACTACGTGATGCCGGTCGTGATCGCCGCGATCGGACTGCGCGGCAGCTGGGGACCGATCCGCTGGCCATCGCTGCTGCTCTCGATGTTCGTGCTCTGCCTGATCGTCTGGGGTATCGCGAACTCGCTCTCCTACACCACGGCGCAGTTCCTCGAGTGGCATCACGGTCGCTTCGCCGAGGGCCGCGCCGCGCCGATCGCTGCCTCGGCTCTCGGCAAGATCGGCGTCGGCCTGTTGCAGGGTGCGCTCACGTCGCTTGCGGGGACCGCGTGGTGCACGGTCATCGGCACGCTGTTGATCTGGCTGCCGGCGCGTCTGCGGCGCAAGGAGCGCGCTCCGATGTGAGCCGCCCCGCGGGTCGATCGACGACCCGATGCGTGCCGCTCCCGGCGGTTGGTAGCATGCGGCCAATGTCGCGCCCCGCTCTTGTTGCAGCCTCTCTCGCCTCCGCCGCCTCGTTGCTGATCGCCATGGTCGTCGTCTCGTTCCCGGTCACCCTGCCGGCGCAGGCCCCAGCCGCAGCCGCAGCCGCTGCGCGCGATCCGAAGGGCCCCGTGCCCGAGGTCCTGTTCGATACGTTCGAGTGGCGTCTCGTCGGCCCGTTCCGCGGCGGGCGGGTCGCGGCGGTCTGCGGCACAGCCAGCGATCGCAACATCTACTACTTCGGCGGCACCGGCGGCGGCGTCTGGAAGACCACCGACGCCGGCAAGACGTGGCAGAACGTCAGCGACGGCAAGTTCGGCGGCTCGATCGGGGCCGTGGCCGTGGCGCCGAGCAACCCCGAGGTCGTCTACGTCGGCGGCGGCGAGAAGACGTGGCGCGGCAACGTGAGCAGCGGCGACGGCATGTGGAAGTCGACCGATGCCGGGGCCACGTGGTCGTTCCTCGGCCTGCCCGATTCGCGGCACGTGAGCCGCATCCGCGTGCATCCGAAGAACCCCGACCTCGTCTACGCGGCCGTGATGGGCCACCTGTCGGGGCCGAACCAGGAGCGCGGCGTCTATCGCAGCAAGGATGGCGGCCTGAACTGGGAGCGTGTGCACTTCGCGAACGAGAACGCGGGCGCCGTCGACCTGTGCTTCTCGCCGGACGATCCCGAGATCCTCTACGCGACGACGTGGCGCGCCGTGCGCACGCCGTGGTCGCTCGAGTCGGGCGGCGAGGGATCGGGTCTCTGGAAGTCGAAGGACGGTGGCACCACGTGGGCGCCGCTGCACGCCAACAAGGGCATGCCGAAGGGCACGCTCGGCATCAGCGGCATCGCGGCGTCGCCGGCGCGGCCGAAGCGCCTCTACGCGCAGATCGAAGCCGAGGACGGCGGCTTGTTCCGCAGCGACGACGCGGGCGAGACGTGGACGAAGGTCAACTCGGATCGGTCGCTGCGCCAGCGGGCCTGGTACTACACGCGCGTCTACGCCGATCCGAAGGACGCCGACACGGTCTTCGTGCTGAACGTGCAGTTCCACAAATCGACCGACGGCGGCAAGACGTTCGCGCAGCTCCGCGTGCCGCACGGCGACAACCACGACCTCTGGCAGGATCCGCAGGATCCGCTGCGCATGATCGAAGGCAACGACGGCGGCGTGACGGTCAGCAACGACGGCGGCAAGACGTGGACGAGCCAGGACAACCAGCCGACGGCGCAGTTCTATCGCGTCACGACCGACGACTCGGCACCCTACCGCATCTACGGCGCGCAGCAGGACAACAGCACGGTGCGCATCAAGAGCCGCAGTGGCGGCAGCGGCATCGGCAGCGGCGACTGGGAACCGACGGCCGGCGGCGAGAGCGGCTGGCTCGCGCCGAAACCCGGCGATCCGGAGGTCGTGTTCGGCGGCAGCTACGGCGGCTACCTGCAGCGGCTCGACCATCGCACGGCCTTGTCGCGCAACGTGAACGTGTGGCCCGACAATCCGATGGGCGCCGGCGCCGCCGAGCTGCGCTACCGCTTCCAGTGGAACTTCCCGATCCTCTGGTCGCAGCACGAGAACAACGTGCTCTACACCGCGGCCCAGGTGCTGTTCCGCAGCACGGACGAGGGGCAGACCTGGCAGCCGATCAGCGGCGACCTGACGCGCAACGACAAGAGCAAGATGGCATCGTCGGGCGGGCCGATCACGAAGGACAACACGAGCGTCGAGTACTACGGCACGATCTTCACCGTCGACGAGGGGCGCGCGCGCGGCACGATCTGGTGCGGCAGCGACGACGGTCTCGTGCACGTGACGAAGGACGGCGGTGCGACCTGGACGAACGTGACGCCGCCGCAGGCGCCCGAGTCGCTGCAGATCAACTGCATCGCCGCGAGCCCGTTCGAGGACGGCGGCTGCTATGTCGCGGCGACGCGCTACAAGCTCGACGACTTCCGCCCGTATCTCTACGCGACGAGTGATTTCGGCGCCACGTGGCGCGAGATCACCGGCGGGCTCGACACGGCGTGGTTCACGCGCTGCATCCGGCCCGACCCCGTCGTGCCGGGACTGCTCTACTGCGGCACCGAGCGCACGGTCTGGATGAGCTTCGACGACGGCCGGCGCTGGCAGCGGCTGCAGAAGAACCTGCCGATCGTGCCGATCACGGACCTCGCCGTGAGGGGTGGCGAGCTGATCGCGGCGACGCAGGGCCGTTCGTTCTGGTCGTTCGACGCGTTGCCGCACCTGCGCCAGTTGTCGGCGGAGCAGGCCGTGTTGCCGTTTTGCGTGTGGACACCCGTGCCGATCGCGCAGTTCCCGGGCAGCGACGAAGTGGTCGCGGGGCTCGGCCGCAACCCGCAGAAGGACCTGCGGGTCTGTTTCCACGTCGGCGGGCCGAGCGATGCGCCCGTGACCGAGCACACAGCGATCGAGGTCAAGGACTTCGACGGGCACGTCGTCTTCTCGCGCACGACCGACGCGGAGCCCGCGGCTGACGAGCAGAAGGACGACGCGAAGGGCGCCGAGAAGCAGGCCGAGAAGGAAGGCGAGCACGACGGCGAGAAGGCCGAAGGCGAGAAGAAGGAAGTGCCCGAGCCGCTCGCCGTGAAGCGCGGCATGAACAGCGTCGTGATCACATGGAAGACGATCGCCCCGAAGGTTCTCGACGGCATGATCCTCTGGAGCGGTCGCGGCCGCGGGCCGCGTCCCGCACCGGGCGACTACACGATCACCGTGACGTTCGGCGAGACGTCGCAGCAGGTGGTTGGTCGGATCGAGCCGGACCCGCGCACGACGGCAACTCCGGCGGAGCTGCAAGCGCGGCATCGGCTCGTGCGCGAGGGCAACGATCTGGTCACGGAGGCGCACGAGGCCATCGCGTCGATCCGTTCGCTGCGCAAGCAGATGCAGGCCGTCGTCGATCACAGCGAAGGCGAAGGCAAGGCGAAGCTCGCGGCGGAGCAGAAGGGTGTCGAGGCCGAGCTTGCGTCGGTCGAGCAGGCGCTCTACCAGACGAAGTCGAAGAGCAGCCAGGATCCGCTGAACTTCCCGATCCGGCTCACGGACAAGCTGCTCGGCGTGATCTCGGCCGTCGACGGCGCCGAGTTCGGGCCGACCGCCGCGCAGCGCGAGGTCGCGGCGCAACTCGAGGACGCGATCCGCGCGGAGCTCACGCGGTTGGGCGCCGTCAAGAAGGACCGCCTCGAGCAGTTCAACCGCCTCGCGCTCGAGCTCGCCGTGCCGCACGTGAAGTGACGATGAAATGGGGCAGGACGATGACGGTTGCGGTGGTTGCCCTCGCGTGCATCCTCCTGGTCCCTGGCATCCGCGAGAGTGAGCCCTTGCCCACGGGATTCTCGAGTCGCGACGAGGGAAGTGCTCGCGACCTGGGTTCGCCGCAGGAAGCTCCGATCGCGTCCGAGCGAACGCTGGTGGCTGCGAAGGACGAGGAGCCCGCCGTGCCGGCTGAAGGTCGTACGCAGAGTGGATTCAGCGCGGAAGAATGGGCGGTCGCAGTAGAGCTGCTGAAGACGCCCGGAACCTACCTTGTGCATTGTGAGATAAGGGAAGCGACTTCCGGAGGCGGCTATCTGAGAGCGCAACGTCTGGAGGGATCCTCGCGCAGAAGCAAGTCGCGCTTCGGTCCACTGCTCGACGCGATCGCGGGGGGCGATTCGATCTCGATCTTCGACAATCGCGAGGAGACTCGCGCCAAGCAGCCGCGCTTGCCTGCAACTGCAGCTATTCGCGTCGGTGATCGCCGGTGGCTGGTCATCAGGCAAGTACTGTGGCGCGAGCACCTATTGATGGCTGGACCTGTCAGGTGACCGGAGGCTCGCTCAGCGTGGCAGCCAGCCGAGCTCCTGCAGACGCGCGAACGCCGCTTCGGCCCAGAAGCCGTGCACGATCGCCGTCGGGTGGGGGTCGTCGGCGTGGAGCACGAGTGGCGACTTGAAGTAGTCGGCGTGCCCGTTCTCGCGCAACCACGTCGAGGCGCGATCCCCGATCTGCACGACCGGCACGGCCAGCTCCGTGCAGATCGCGAGTGCTTCCGGGATCAGGTCGTGGTGGCACGTCACGAGCACGTGGAAGCCGTGTTCGCGGCCCATCGAACAAATGGACTGCATCGCGCTGCGGTAAGCCTCTGGTCCGACGAGGTGCCGGTAGGCGGGTGGTACGCGGTCCGAGTCCCTCACGAAGTTGCCGGCCGGATCCGCGGGCGCCCACACGAACGGGCCGTGCAGTTCCTGGTCGCGCCACCTGAGGCCGCGCAATACGACGGCGAGCAGGAACGAACGGTCGAGGGCCCAGTAGTTCGGCTGCTCCCACAGGTAGTTCGGCAGGTCGAAGTCGTTGCCGACGAAGTCGACGATCACGAGGTCCGGTGAGTACGCGAGCCCCTTGTCGCGCAGCACCTGCGCCTCCATCGCGGTGTTGTAGCCCGGCACGGCGGTGTCGATCGCTTCGACGACGGACTCGGGCAGGGCCCGCTGCACGAGTTGCTCGAGCCGGTAGAGACCGCAGTCTTCGAACGGCACGCCCCAGCCGAACAGCACCGAGTCGCCGAGCCCCACGATGCGGTAGCCGCGCTCGGGCTTCGTCTTCGGCCGCGCGGGCCCGCGGAACCCATCGGCGTTGATGACTACGCGCACGTCCTGGAACTGCACGTCGAGCAGCGGCACGAACTCGAAGACGATGTCGGGGTTCTGCGCGGCACGCAGCATGTGGCCGAGGCGCACCGTCGTGCCCGGTGGCGGCGTCGCAGCCACGTGCTCCCGCAGCTGGGATGCGCTGAGCCGGCCCGGGTCGAGGATCGCACGTCCGATGCGCACGGCGATCTCGGCGAGCAACAGCGCGATCAGCGAGCTGACGCCGAGCAGCAACAGCCTGCGCCGCCACCGCCGATGCTTGCGCAGCGGTGCTGTGTCCGTGCCCGAGGTGGTGTCGACCAAGATGGGTCGATCATGCCGGCGCGGTGAGCACCGCGCGAGGCCGCAGCAGCGCGATGATCGCTTCGATCGTGATCCAGATCGCAAGCAGCAACAGCACGACCGCGACGCTCGTCAACGGAGCGTTCGTCGCGTCCACGATCTGCAGCACGAGCGCGCTCATCGTCATGAGCATCATGAACACCATCGGCACTCCGACGCAAAGACGCAGCAGGGCGCTCTTGTTCGTGTTCGCGAGCCACAGCGACAACCCGACCAGCGTGAGTCCGGCCAGCAGCTGGTTCGTCGAACCGAACAGCGGCCAGACCACCTTGTAGGCAGGCACGACCTTGCCGTTGTCGACGACGGTCGCGGCGAGGAACCACGCGGGCAGCGCGAGCGACACGACCGTGCCCGTGATGCCGGCCACCCGCGTGTGCCAGCCCGTGAACTCCGTGAACAGGTAGCGCGCGAGCCGCGTACTGACGTCGAGCGTGTCGTAGACGAACGTCGCGAACGCGAGCATGCCGAACGTGATCGCGAATTGCAGCGGCATGCCGAGCTCGTGCAGGAACGAGCCGACGCCGACGCCGAAGATCTTGTCGGGCCCCGCGTGCGCGAGCTCGCTGTCCTTTGCCAGCACCATCACGCACGCGAGGGACAACAGCGCGACGACGCCTTCGAGCAGCATGCCGCCGTAGCCGACGAGGTGCGCGTCGGGCTCGCGGTCGAGCTGCTTGCTCGTCGTGCCCGAGCACACGAGGCCGTGGAACCCGCTGACTGCGCCGCACGCGATCGTGATGAACAGGAACGGCACGAGCGGGTTGCCGTTGGGCGCCCTGAACCCTTCGAACGCCGGGTACTCGATTCTCGGGTTGCCGATCAGGAGGCCCAGCATGCCGCCGCCGAGCGTCAAGTACAGGAAGAAGCCGCCGAGGTAGCCACGAGGCTGCAGCAAGAGCCACACGGGCAGCATCGACGCGATGCCGCAGTAGACGAGGATCAGCCACGCCCACCACAGGTTCGGCCTCGCGCCGGACGCGCTCAGGTCGATCGGCATCACTGGGCCGAGCCAGATCGCGAAGCCGACGGCCGGCAGGAAGACGAGCGTGACGAGCCACAGCGGCGGGCGCAGCCGGTGGACGACGACGCCCATGACGACCGCGAGGCCGAGGTAGAGCATCGAGCTCGCCGCGACGCCGGCGCCGTTGATCGCGATGCGCTGGCCGGACGCGTCGGGCGCGGGCACGTCGAGTGCCTGCGTGAACGCGGTCGCCGTCGCGTCGGTGAACGCCGTGATCACGAGCACCAGCGCGAGCCAGATGAACAGCGTGAACGCCGCGTAGCTGCGCGGATTCAGGTTCTTCTTGAGGATGTGCGCGATGTTGCAGCCGTTGTGGCGCACCGACGCGACGAGCGATGCGAAGTCGTGCATCGCGCCGATGAAGATGCAGCCGAGCAGGATCCACCAGAACGACGGCGCCCAGCCGAACCAGAGCGCCGCGAGGATCGGTCCGACGATCGGCCCGGCCGCCGAGATCGCCGAGAAGTGTTGCGACAGCAGGTAGAAGCGGCGGGTCGGCACGTAGTCCGTGCCGTCGTTGTGCTCGTGCGCCGGCGTGCGCACCGCCGGATCGAGGTTGAACAAGCGGGCCAGCAGGCGCCCATAGAAGCGGTGGGCGAGGGCGAAGGCGGCAAGGCTCAGAATCAGGATCGTTGGCAGCGACATGATGCGGCATCCGTTCGCATGGCCCGACGCGGTGCGAGCGAGAAGCCGGGCCGATCACCTCGCGATGCGTTCCTTGGACGCAACCGCGGATATCGCGCACGTCGCCACGTCAACAACACTCCGGCGCCTTCGAACTCGCAGTGAACTCGGGGAATGCGCCGACTCTAGCGGCTCCACATGCTGCCGCAAGCTCGCGCGCACCCGCACCGCGCACGGCGAAACACTCTCAGGCAAACGCCCGAGGTGTTGGCAGGTGGAGCCGCATTGGTGCGCACTTTGGCAAGCGGACGCGCGCTTCGGTTCGCGCGCGCGAAGATGTTCGGGCGCTTCGCGGTTCCCGCCGGAACGTGGACGCCCGGCTTGGTGATCGTTCGGACTGGCCGGTGTCGTTCCGCAAACGCGGTGCCAGCTCACGCGGTTCATTTCCGCGTTTCGCGAGACTGCTGCAAACGCGCGCGCTCGCGCCATCTGTGGCGTGATGTCGACGGGCGCGCCGCGGAACACGAACGGCAGGGAACCTCGTACCTGATCCGTACCGTCGAAGCTCGACCGAGGAGTGGTGTCACACCGCGCTCGCGGTGGCCGGCCTCGAGCCGCTGGCACACCCCAGCGGGGACTCTTGCCCCAGATGACGATGAACCTACTCCAGCTCTCGTGCGCGGGTTCCGCTCTGCTCTGCGTCCTTCCCGCGCAGAATCTCCTCCTGCCAGACAATCACCACCTCGGCGAGTCGCAAGCACAGGTCTACGCCGCGGGTTCGATCAACTGGTGGGGCAGCACTGCCAGTGCGGTGGGCCGCCGCTTCCAGGTCCTCTACGATGCGAGCCACTTCACCGGCGTCGGCGGCGTGACCGGCCCGATCCGGATCACGCACGTCGCCTTCCGCGGCGAGGACACGGAGCACAACACCGGAGGACAGGTATTCACGACAGTCGTCGCGACGATCTACTCGACATCGCTCACCTCGGCCGCAGCACTCAGCACGACGTTCGCGACGAACATCGCGGCCGCGACGTCGACGCCACTCGGCACCGTGGCCATTCCGGCGCTCACGGCGGCGCCGTCCGTGGGCCGCGCGCCGAACAACATCAACCTGGTACTCGACTTCTCCAACGTGCCCATGTTGCCGTTGGATCCGACGATCGCCACGCAGCCGAACTTCTTGCTCGACGTCGCCTACTCGACGCAGATGGTCGGGCCCGCGCCGGAACTGTCGGATATGATCCAGATCCAGGACACCGCGGGCACGGTCGCGTTCATTCGAGGACGCGGCGTCTACGCGCCCTCGGCGCTGGCGCTCATCGGCACGGCCTCGAGCATCCCCCCGGTGCTCGTGATCCGGTTCGTCAGCCCCGTCCCCGCCGGCTACCCGATGCTGATCCCGGCTCGCAACGAACGCTACGGCGGCGCGTGCGGCGGCGCCACGTCGTCGTTCTACCAGCTGTTCGCGCACGGCGAGTACTTCGATCTCAAGGACCCGGGACAGGTCGACCTCCTGAACGGTATGCGGCTCACGCCGAACGCCTACCCCGGACCGACCTTCTACACCGTGACCGGCGGTGCGCCTCCGGTCGACGTCCTCAATGGCGTGGTCGGCGTGCCGATCAGCGTCCAGGACGACCAGACGGTTCCGTTCGCACCGATCCCCGCGTTCGATTATCCCGGCGGGCCTGCCGGCGGCACGACCGCGATCCGGCCGTCCACGAACGGCTACGTGATCCTCGACCCGGCGTCGACGGAGGTGAACGCCGACTTCTCGCCGACTGTCGCGGAGTGGCTCGGTGCGGTGGCGGCGGTCCCGAGCCCGGCCCGCGTCGCACCGTTCTGGCACGACTTCTCGCCGAACAAGAACACGATCATCGATCCCATGTCAGGTCTCTACGCGGTCATCAACCCGGTCAATCCTGCGGAAGTGCTGATCACCTGGTACCGCGTCGGCCGCTTCAACTCGGTTGCGCAACAGGGGCAGGAGTATCACACGATGCAGGTCTCCCTGAACTCGGCGACGGGCGTCATCGAGTTCCGCTATGGGCCGATGGACCAGATCTGGGGGGACACGTTCACGACGTCCGTGACCGCCGGCGGCACGAGCGGCATCACGGGATTCACGCGCGGTACGATCGGTGGCGTTGCCTCGAAGGATCCACAGTCGCGCGACCTGTCGATCGAGCGGCCGTTCCGGACCCAGGTCGAAGGCGCCACCGGTCACATGGGCAACACCGTCGTCGCTGCTCCGGTCGTGCAGGGCCCGGTCTACATGGGCCGCGCGTTCTACGGGCAGACGCTGAAGTGGAACGCGAGCAACGTTCCGGCGGGCTCCCTCCTCGGCGTGCAACTCATCGACATCGCAGCGGCGCGCCCAGGCATCATGGCGCCCTTCCTGACGGCGCCGGGGTGCATGCTCAGCGTGACTCCGGGGGCAGTTCTGTGGGAAGTCACACTCTTCCCACCCGCGAGCGTCACCGGCACCGTGGGGTTGACGATCCCCGTGGGCTGGCCGGGATTCCTCGGCTTCGACCTGTACGCGCAATACGTGATCTTGGATGGTCTGTTCATCCCGGGCCCCCTGCTCACGGTCACGAGCAACGCGGTCCACACCACCGTCGGCCTGCAGTAGAGGAACTTGTCCGGCCTGACCTCCACGACGACCGTACGGGGATCGGCGACGAGGGTGACGGCACACTGGGTGGCCGTCCTCCTCGTCGTCGCCATCTCGCTGGCCGCGTTCGACAACCCCGGCACGAGCGACGTGATCACGTGGAGTCGTTGGACCGCCAACGCCGAGTCGCTCGGGGTCCGCGCTGGCTACGCAGCGAACAGTGCCGACTATCCGCCGTTCTGCACCTTCATGCTGGTGCTCACCGCGAGTGCCGGCGATCTGGTCGGCGTCGACCGCTTCACGGCCTTCAAGGCATCGCTGTTGGTCTTCCTGGTCCTCACCGCGCTCGCCTTCTGGATCGCGACGCGCGATCTGCTGCTGAGCGTGCTCCTCTATGCAGCGCTCACGCTGGACGCGGTCGGGCTCGCGTATCTCGACGTCTACTTCGCGCCGCTGTTGCTGCTGGCGATGCACGCGCTGCGCACCGGCCGCCTGATGCTCTTCTCGATCGGGTACACGGTTGCCTGCCTCACCAAGTGGCAACCGATCATCCTGCTCCCGTTCTTCGTGGTGCACCTGACCTCGATGGGGCATCTGCGCGACCTCGGGCGGCTCGTCGAGGCGCGGGTGCTCAGGTCGGTCGTCCTGCCGGCGCTGTCGGTCGTCGCCGTCTGCTTCGCCTGCTACGGAGTCGAACCCGCGTACTCGTTCGCGCGGGCGCTCAGGAACGACTTCCTGAGCGGCAACGCGCTGAACTCGAACTGGATCCTGACCCATGCGCTGCACGTCGGCGCGCCCGAGCAGTTCGGTCCGCTGCAGGACGGGCTCGCGACCTGTGTCAAGGCGCGCGACGCGGCGGTCATGCTGCCGCCGAGGCTGGTCTTCTGCGGCGCGTATGCGCTCGCGTTGCTCTCATTCATGCGCGGACAGAAGACGTTCGCGAACCTGCTCCGCTTCGCGCTGGTCGGTTACCTCTGTCACGTCACGTTCAACGTCGGCGTGCACGAGAACCACCTGTTCGCCGGGGTCCTCCTCGCGTTCCTGCTCTGGCACATCGACCGGACGTTCGCAGCGAAGGCCGTCGGGATCGCGCTGTTCGCGAACCTCAACCTCGTCGTCTTCTACGGAGTGTCGGGGATCGCACCGGCGTTCGACCGGACGGTCGTGGGCGTCGACTTGGCGCTGTCGCTCGCCGCGCTGTGGACGCTGTTCTTCGCGATGCTCTACCTGCCCGTGATCCGCGGGCTCGGGGCAACAGCCGCGCCGCGATCGGCACCGCCTTAGCGACGCCGGGCCGTCGCGGTCACTTCGCGATGCGTTCCTTGAACTCGAGCGTCTCCGTGTCGAGGCGGACCTTGTCGCCCACGTCGCACAGCAGGTTGACCTTCACCTTGAGCCCGTTCTCGACGATCGCTTCCTTCTGGCCCGTGCCGGCCCCGCGGATCGGCGGCGAGGTCTCCGTGATCTTCAGGATCGCGTGCTTGGGCGGGAACACGGCCACGAGCGAGCCGTCGACGAAGAAGCCCTTGTAGGTCTCGGCGGGCCACTTCAGCGCATCCTCGGCCGCCGCCACGGCGCATCGCACTTCATCGCCTTCGGGCGTGAAGAACACCTCGTCGATGCCGTCGCGGTAGGAGTGCGAGAGGTCCTTCTCTTCCTTGTCGAGCACTTCCCACTTCGAGTCCGTGTGCTCCTTGAGTTCGGTGACGCGGCCGGCCTGCAGGTCCTTGATGCGCAGCTGCACGAACGCGCGGCGGTCGTTGCGCAGGATGTTCCACCAGACGACCGTGCACATGCGGCCCTCGTAGCGGACGAGCGTACCGGGACGGAGTTCGAGTGCGGCGACTTGCATGGGGGAAACAGGGTAGCGAGTCGCACTCGCGAGGCAACCCGCTCGAGGGGGCTGCGGGGTGAACCAGTGGTGGCCCAGCCGGACCACCACGGCAGCGGCGCCGTCGCCACGGCAGCGCTCGCGCGCAGAGCCGTGGCGTGTGCCGCGAGACCGGCTCAGCCGATCGTAAAGCTGACGACGTTCGTGCCGCAGGCGCTGATGCCGAACGGCTGCATCGTGAAGCCGATGACCACGCCCTGCCCGTGCAGGTTGATCTGCGGCAGCTGGGCCGGCAGCGGGATCGACAGGCTCGCGGTACCGGCCGCACCGACCGGACCGATCGGCACCGGGATGAACGGGCTCGCGAGGCCGAGCACGAGGCTGCCACCGGGCAGCGGCACCGTGGTGCTGCCGAGCGTGTTGCCGACCGCGGCGATCGCGAACGAGTTCGCGGCGGCGCCGGAGACACTGATCTGCAGCGTGGAGCTGGGGGCGCCGCCCGTGACGGCGAGCGTGCCGCACTGGGCGGGCACGAAGCTGGCGAGGGCGAGAAGGGCCGCGATGGAAAGTGACTTCATGATTCTGGTCGTGTCAGTTGTTGGAAAGGCGGGGTAGGCATGGCGGATCGCGGCTCCCGTGGGCCACCGCGCCCGATCCTGCCCATCCGCTTTTTAGCCGCCTGACCCATCACGCCGTGCAGGGTTTTTTCCGGGATGTCTCCTGTCTGGCTGCGCCGACAACTGCGCCGCAAGCGACGACGGCCTCTAGCGCTGCGTTCGAGGTGACGTCATGACGGCGCGCATGTCGACGGCGTCGAGATCGACGATCTGGGGACGCTTCGGGACCTTTTCTGGTCCGTCGAAACGACGATGCGGAGCGGCCCTTCGCCCGCGGGTGACCCTGCCTCGATTCCGCCTCAGCCGGTGCGTTCGCGGTAGAACGAGGAGAGGTCCATGCTCTTCGGCGGCATCGCGCCGAGCTGGCGCAGCAGCGTCGTGACCTGCCCTCGGTGGTAGCTGCCGTGGTTGACGACGTGCTGCAGCATCTGCCAGTAGGCCAGCGTCCCTTCCTGGCCATTGAACGCGCGGTAGGTGAGCGTGCGCTGCAGACCGCCGGTGCCGAGTCCGGCGACGAACGCTCGCATCTTCGGGTCCAGGTCAGCCCACGCCGTGCGCAACGAGGCGAGGTCGGGGAAGCGTTCGGGCGGCGGCAGGCCGCGCGGCGAGCCACCGGTCCAGCGCGAATACCAGACCTCGTCGGCGCCGTACAGGTGCGCCAGCGTGTCGCGAACGGACGGGAAGCTGTTGCCGAGAGCACGAGCGAACTGCTCCGGACTCAGCACGGCGACGGCGTCGAGGGCGCGTTCGCGCGCCCAACGATGATAGTCGAGCAGCAAACCGGCTTGGTCGGGGGTCATGCCGCTATCCTGCCATCGACGCGCAGCGGAGCAAGCGCCGCAGTGGCCTCCCGCGCGAGCGCGTCGTGGAGTGCGAGCTCCGGTTGACCGACGAGCGGATCGCTGAGCCCGGACTCAATCGCGTATCGACCGATCCTTGGTTTCGCGCAGGCACAGACCGCCCACGATCACCGTCATCAGCGAGACGATGATCGGGTACCAGAGGCCGTAGTAGATGTCCCCCGACCACGCCACCATCGCGGTGGCGAGCAGCGGCAGCATGCCGCCGAACCAGCCGTTGCCGAGGTGGTAGGGCAGCGACATCGACGTGTAGCGGATCCGGGTCGGGAACAGCTCGACGAGGAAGGCGGCGATCGGGCCGTAGACCATCGTCACGTAGATGACCATCAGCACGAGGATCATCAGCGTGGGGATCCAGGCGATCTGCTCCGGGTCGGCACGAGGCGGGTACCCGGTTGTTTTCAGCGCGGCTTCGAATTGTTCAGACTTCGCCGCGTTCGGGTCCTTGTCCCAGCCGTGCAGCTCTATGTCGCCGATGCGCGTGACGACGTCCTGGCCCGGCACGCCAGGCAACGACGTGAACGGGAGCCCGGATTTGGTCAGGAAGTCGCGCACGCGGTCGCCCGGCGAGAACTTCGTGTCCTTCGAGGCGAACACGTGGAACGAGTAGTCCGAGGTCGCCACGGTGATCGCGTGCTTGCCCTGGTACTGCTCGAGCGCGGGGTTGACGAAGTGCGTCAGGCCGTGGAACAGCGGGATGTAGGTCAGCGCCGCGAGCAGGCAGCCGCCGAGGATGATCTTGAGCCGGCCGATGCGGTCCGACAGCCGCCCGAACAC
>DASRJH010000175.1:0-5130 GCA_035649575.1 Planctomycetota bacterium | reverse complement strand
CTACAACCTGGTGGGCGTGCCGATCGCAGCAGGACTGCTGTATCCGCTGACCGGCTGGTTGCTCTCGCCGATGCTCGCGAGCGCAGCCATGAGTCTGTCCTCGGTCTCGGTCATCGCGAACGCGCTGCGACTCAAGACCGCAGCGTTGTGACGCCACGGCCACATGGTGCTGAGCGCGCAGCCGTCAGGGCGACAGGCGGAAGTTGCCGCCGAGCTCGGCCCGGATGTAGCTGCGCACCTTGCTGACGTCGCGCGGCGGCTTCCGGGTAGCTGCGACGCAAGCCGCTTGTGCGGCATCGGCGGCCACATGCACGTCGCCGCACAGTTGCCGGGCCAGTGCGTGTACCCAGCCCACGTTGGCGAGCAGGGCATCGAGCGCAGGCGAGGATGGCGTCGCGGTCACGTCCACCAGGATGCCACGGGCGGTTGGAACCGTCGGTTCTTCTCGGGAATCTGCGGCGGGAGTGTCCTCAGCGTCGCCATTGGGTGGCAGTCCGTGGCTTGTCGCCGATGGCGCCTCACGTACCGTGACGCTCGATGCCCATTGGCACTTCGATGACCGAGACACCCCCGAGGCTCGACGATGGCACACAGCACACACACCGCACCCTTCTCTGCAGATGCGAATGCGGCAGTGGTCCGCTACCACGTCCAGGACGTGGAGCGCGCGATTGCGTTCTACACGCGGGACCTCGGCTTCGAGCTGACCCAGGCGTCGGGTCCGGTCTTCGCGGCGGTGTCGCGCGGCAACCTGCATCTGCTGCTCGGCGGCCCGCGCAGCTCCGGTTCGCGGCCGATGCCGGATGGCCGGCGGCAGGAACCAGGCGGATGGAACCGGATCGTGCTCTACGTCGACAACCTCGACACCACGATCGGAGCACTCAGGGCCGCAGGCACGAGGTTCCGCAACGAGATCGAGGTGGGGCCCGGCGGGAAGCAGATCCTGATCGAAGACCCGGACGGCAATCCGATCGAGCTGCACGAAGCGCCGCGACAGTAGGGCCGCCGCAGCAGTAGGGGGCGGGTCGACCTCGCGAACTAGCCTCGCGCGGAAGACATGTTCAGGACCACGGCGGCCCGGACGAGGTCCTTGAGCGCCGCCTCGTTCCACTTGTCGCCTTCGTGGAGGTCGATCGCGCGCCTCGTGTTGCCTTCCAGACTCGAATTGAAGAGACGCGCCGGGTCGTGCAGCGACGCACCCTTGGCGAAGGTCAACTTCACGACCTTCGCGTAGGTCTCTCCGGTGCAGATCATGCCGGCGTGCGACCACACCGGGACTCCTCGCCACTTCCACTCCTCGACCACTTCGGGGTCGGCCTGCTTGATGAGAGTCCGGACGCGAGCGAGCGTCTTGCCCCGCCAATCATTCAGTTCCTCGATCCTCGCATCGATCAGCTGCGAGGCAGTGTCTGCTCCCTTGGACTCGCTCTTCTGCTTCTTCGTGATGGACGTTGCTTTCTTCATCGTGGTTCTCGTGGGCTGATCCGGGTTGATGCTGGCGCGTCGCACGCGATCGCATGCACGCGCAGTCGCCGCTCACAATCGTTCGCCCGGCATCTGGCTCGCTTGCATGACCCAACCGGCGAACTGAGCCTCGTCGATCTGGTCGTCCTCGCGGATGTCGAGGTAGCGCGTGCCCTTGATCTTGCTGGCACCGGGCGGGAGCGGGTGCAGCGACGTGCCGCGGAAGAAGCCCACCTTGACGTAGTTCGTGTAGCAATGGAACGCGAGGAACCAGCCCTGGCCCTCGATGCCATAGAAGGGCGTGTTCCACTTCACGGCCTTGTTCACGTTGGGCACGGTGCGCGTGATGAGTGTGTCGAGGCGGCGCCCGACGTCCTGCTTCCAGCCTGGCATCGCGGCGATGAAGGCCTGCACGGGGGCGTCGCCGTAGGCCTTCGCGATCTGCGGATTGCCACCGGAAAGCAGCTTCGGCTTCGTGGCCTGCCTGGCTGTCTTCGCAACGACCTGCCTTTTCGCGTTCGCGGCCTTCGGCGACTTCTTCGATGTCTTGATGGCCATTGTGTTCTCTCCAATTGCTGCGCTCATGGTTCGGTCCCCCGCCTGCTGCGCGACTTGGCGGCATACGGCAACACGAACAGATACAGACCGGTCACCTGCAGCAAGGCGAGCGGGAGCAGCGCCAAGAGGTACACCCAGACGGGCGGCTCCTCCATCCCCATGGCGACGATGTTGACGACGACGGCCAGGGTGAAGGCCATGGACATCCAGCGGTGGGTCTGACGAACGCGTTCACTCCAGTTCATTGGGGGCCTCCTGCGAAGACGAGCCCGAAGCGGTTCGGGCATACGAACAAGGACCTGCGGCGAGAAGGGCTCGCCGCGGTCGATGAATGCAGCGGGTTGCCAGCGCCTGCGTCGGCGCGGCCACGCGGCGATCGCGGGCCGCGAGGCTCATGCGATCCTCGCGAGCAGGTCGACGAGCTTCTCGCCCATCATCTTCCAGCCGTAGCGAGCGCCGCCGAATTCCTGCTTCTGGCTCGCCTTGAAGCCCGACTGCACGAGCGACAGGCGCGTTCCCGTCGGCGTGGGCGCGAGCGTGAACGTCACGATCGTGTCGAGGAACGGGACGCTCCACGCGTAGCTGATCTTCGTACGGGCTTCGACCTCGAGCATGCGGCAGTTCACGGTGCCGTCCCACCCCGGATACGCCTGCGTCTTGAACGTGAACGCGGCGCCCGGCTCGAGCTTGAACCCGATGACGGGCAGCAGCCACTCCGCGAGCAGCGTGGGATCGGTCAGCGCGCGCCACACCTTCTCGGGCGGATGACGCAGATCGAATTCGAAGGCAAGCGACTCGGTCTGCGACTTCGCGGTCTTGTCGACGGGGTTCATTCGTCCATCTTCTCCAGCAATTGTTCGAGGCGATCGACGTGCTCGGTCCAGAACGCGCGGTAGTGCGCGATCCAGTCGATGAGAGGCTTCATGCCGCGCGGCCGCACCCGGTAGTAGACGCAGCGCCCCTGGCGCCTGCGGTGCACGAGGCCGGCGTCGCGCAACGCCGTGAGATGCTGCGAGACCGCCGGCTGCGAGATGGGAAAGCGCGCCGTGAGGTCCTTCACCGCCGCTTCGCCGCGCGTGAGCGACTCGAAGATCGCCCGGCGGCTGGGGTCCGCCAGCGCCTGGAAGATCTTGTCTTCGACCACGGCCGAGCTCATGCCGAAATCATAAGCATACGCTTATGGATTGTCAAGCCCCGAGAATCAGGTCGTTCGGGTTCGGCAGGGCACGCGGCGTGCCCCCGCTCAATGCAAGTGCAGCACCTGAGCGCCGGGCAGCCGCCGCGCGAGCACTTCGCCGGCCAGGTCGAACCAGGCACCGCTGCGGTCGAGCAACGGCCCGTCGGCTGTGGCGATCACTTCGGCCACGGCAGCCAGCTCGCGGTCGGGGCTGTCGCTGAGGTCGACCTGCCAGTTCCACGCGCGCTCCGACGCGAGTCTGCGCAGCAACAGCGCGAACCGGCCCGCGTTCGAGACGGGCCGGTCGAGCAGCAAGTGCGCTTTGGCGACGCCGATCGCCGCGAGCACTTCGCCGACCAGCACGGCCGCGGTGCTGGTCTCGTCGACGCGACGCCACGTGCCGTGCATGCTGGCCATGTCGCGAGTGCAGCCGTCGCGCCCGCGCAGCAGCACGCCGCCGGCCAGCGCCGCTTCGATGGTGGTCAGCACGTTGAAGCCGTCGATCCAGAGCGCGCGGCCCGCCAGTGCTGGGGCGTCCAAGCGCTTCTGCTGGCGCGCGACGGCGGCGGTGGTGGTGCAGGTGCCGCGCATCAGCAGGAGTCGCTGGCGCGCGTCGAGGGCGAACCGGTCGCCGACGAGCTTCAGCGCCGCGGTGTTTGCGTAGCCGCGGTCGAGCAGGAAGGCGAGGTCTGCGGCGGCATCGCGCAGCGCCTGCAGGTGCAAAGCGCCGAAGCGCTCGGCGTCGCCTGGGTGGGGGCCGCGGTGACGGCGGCGGTCGGGCATGCGGGCTATGGAATCACGGCACGCGCGGGCTGGCACCTGCTTTGGCGAGTTGTGTGCGCGCCATGCCGGCATGCTGGCCCTGGCGGGTTGGCGGGGGTCTGCGCTGTTCTGTCGAGCGCCTGCTCGCGCAGTTGCCCCGGCAGGCATGGACGAATGCCTGCACTGGCAGCCGACCGACGAGACATCAGGGAGGATCCGCGGGCCGCGGACAGCAGGGCAAGGCAGGACTCGACTACGAAGTCGTTCAGTGAGAGGCTCCTTGGCTTCGTTTCGATGAAACCTCAGCTCTTGCTGCGCATCGTCGTGGTCGATCCTCCGTCGGGGACCACGTTCGCGTTGCAACAAGGCCGCAGTGAACTGGTCGCTCCGGTCAAGGCCACGGCCTCTTCGATCGTCTTCGAGTTTCCGGTTTTCGTCGCGGACGCGGTGTCTCGACCTCCTCGCCTTACGGGTGGGTTCGCGCAAGGCCCGCCAGACAGCCGCTTCGTCTACGTCAATTCGGGCACGATGGCCGGGCAGGCGGATTCCTGCTGGACACGCCGGGCCAAGGTTCCGCTCACCGGCATCAGCACGACGCTGCTGCGATCGGCGCTGGCGGGGAACGGCCGCATCCTCGGTGCGCGCATTTCCGGCAGAGCACGCGATGGTGGTCCTGCTTGCGCGACGGTACCGTTGCTCGCCGCGTGGGCGGTGGCGGACCGATCGTCGCCAGCGTCCTGGCGTTGACTCGAGCCGGCGCCGCTTCGTGGCGCGGCTGCAGGCATTGGGCGAACTGATGACCATGTGGTTGCCGCACGGGGGCGGTGCAACGAGCTGAACGCGCGGTCCAGGTAGCGGAATCCGCGCTGTCCGTGTAGCACGGAAGGCCGATCCTGCGAAGGAGCCGCATGCTGCCCGGAGCGACCGACCGCCTGTTCCTGCACTTCTGCCGCACCGGGTCTGCCCGGTCGCTCGGCAAGGTGTTCGACCGCACGGCGCCCGAGCTGCTGCGCGTGGCGATCTACCTCTCGGGCAACCGCGCCGACGCGGACGACCTGGTCCAGCGCACGTTCCTCACGGCGATCGAGTCGCGCGCGAGCCATGACCGCGCGCGCCGCGCCATGCCGTGGCTGCTCGGGATCCTGGCCAATCTCGCGCGCCGTCTGCAG
>DASRJH010000174.1:0-6065 GCA_035649575.1 Planctomycetota bacterium | reverse complement strand
GTGCAGAGGCCGGACTGCGCCGTACCAGAAGTGCACTTTTGCCGCGCTGCGATGGGCACATGCAGTGCCGCGACTTGCTCGCTATCCTGGCGCAATGGAAACCGAAGAGGCGCTCGAACGCGACCTGCGCGCAGGTGACGGGGCGAAGCTGGCGCCGCTCTTCGAGTGCTACCGCGAACGGCTGCTCCGCATGGTCAACTTCCGCATTCATCCGCGCCTCGTCGGGCGGCTCGATCCGGAGGACATCCTGCAGGACACCTACATCGAGGCCGGCAAGCGCATCGACGCGTTCACCGGGGACGACAAGCCGTTCCTCGTCTGGATCCGCCTGATCACGCAGCAGACGATGATCGACCTGCACAGGAAGCACCTCGGCGCGAAGATGCGCAACGCGGGCCGCGAAGTGTCGGCGCCCGCGAGCGGCACGTTGTCGGGGTTCTTCGTGAGCCACATCACTTCTCCGAGCCGCGCCGTGATGCGCGAGGAAGCGCGCGTCAAGATCGAGCAGGCGCTCGAGAGCATGGACGAGATCGACCGCGAGGTGCTGTTGCTGCGGCACTTCGAGGAACTGTCCAACAAGGAAGCCGCCGCCGTGCTCGGCATCCAGGAGAACGCCGCGAGCAATCGCTACGTGCGCGCGCTCGGGCGGCTCAAGGGTTATCTCGGCAGCCTCGCAGAGCCATGAGCCTCTACGACGACACGACGCAGCGCGATCCGCTGGACCTGCTGGCCGAGGAATTCCTGAAGCGGCATCGACAGGGTCCCGTCGACGTCGAGGCGTTTGCGCTGGAGCACCCGGCCCATGCCGAGGGTCTGCGCGAGCTGCTGCCGACGCTGATCGCGCTCGAAGACTGCAAACGCGACCGCGCGTCGAGCGGCAGCGGTCGTGGCCGCGTCTCGTTGCCCGCGCTCACGCAACTCGGCGACTTCCGCATCGTCGGCGAGCTGGGCCGCGGCGGCATGGGTGTCGTCTTCGACGCGGTGCAGGAATCGCTGGGCCGCCGCGTGGCGCTGAAGGTGCTGCCGCAGGCGTCGCTGCTGCAGGGCAACCAGCTCGAACGCTTCCGCCGCGAAGCGCACATCGCCGCGCAGCTGCACCACAGCAACATCGTGCCCGTGTTCGGCAGCGGCGAGAGCGAGGGTTACCACTGGTATGCGATGCAGTTCATCGCGGGTGAGAGCCTCGAGCGATGGCGGCAGCTGCAGGCGGAAGCGCCGCCGCGCGGAACCGGCGCGTGGCGCAACCGCGCGCGCTTCTGCGCGCGGATCGGCATCCAGGCCGCGAGTGCGCTGCACTACGCGCACGGCCAGGGCACGCTGCATCGCGACATCAAGCCGGCGAACCTGCTGCTCGAAGCGAACGAACACGTCTGGGTCACGGACTTCGGCCTCGCGAAGGCGCTCGAGGCCGAGGGACTGACGTATGCGGGCGACCTGCTCGGCACGCTGCAATACATGGCGCCCGAACAGTTCGAGGGCAACTACGACGTGCGCAGCGAGGTCTACGCGCTCGGCGTCACGCTCTACGAAGTGCTCGTGCTGCGGCCTGCCTTCGCGGGCAAGACGCGCAGCGAGCTCATGGAACGCATCCGCACGCAGCGGCCCGAAGCGCTGCGGCGGCTCTGTCCCGAAGTGCCCGAGGATCTCGTGGTCGTCGTCGAGAAGGCGATGGCGCGCGAGCCGCGCGACCGCTACCAGGACGCGCACGAGTTCGAACAGGATCTGCAGGCGTTCCTCGAGGACCGGCCGATCCAGGCCCGGCGGCACAGCGCGCCGGCGCTCGTGCTGCGCTGGTGCCGCCGCAACCGCGCGATGGCGGCGCTGGCCGCGAGCACCGTGTTCGCGGTCGTCGGCGCGGGCGTCTACGGCTGGATCGCCTATGGCACGGCGGCCGCACAGCAGGCGCGCGCCGAGCACAACCTGCGCCACACGCTGGGCGCGTTCAGCAACATCTTCGATGCGCTGATCGGACCCGATCCGGCGCTCGCGTTCGACGAGGACGAGGAGACCGGCGAGCAGACGGTCGTCGTGCGCGCGATCGAACCGAGCGACGTCGCGGTGCTGCAGCAGATGATCACCTTCTACGACCAGTTCGCGTCGCAGAACGCGGGCAACCAGGCGCTGCAGTTGGAGACTGCGCGCGCGTGCCGTCGCGTCGGCCAGATCCATGCGCGCCTCGGGCGCCCCGAGGATCTCGAGGAGGCCGCCAAGGCCTACCAACAGGCGCTCGATCGCCTGGCGAAGATCGAGAATCGCGACGTGCGGCGCGAGACTGCAGCGGTGCAGATCGAGTTCGGGAAGCTCGAGCGGCAGCGCGGCCGCGGGTTCGACGCGACGCCGCGGTTCGCGCAGGCGCTGGCACTGCTCGAGTCGGTTGCGAGCGACGGCGGCAAGGAGATGCGGCTCGAACGCGCCGAAGTGCACTTCTTTCTGGCCGAGCCGTCCGGTGGGCCCCCGGGTGGGCGCGGCGGTCCCCCGCGTGAACGGCTCGCGCGTAGCCGGGAGGATGGCGAGCGACCGCGGCCGCCGCGCGAACAGGAGCAACGCGAACAGCTCAAGAAGGCGATGGACCTCGTCGACAGCCTGCTCGACGACGGCGCGGAGCACAACGACGCGCGCGCGCTCAAGGCGCGCTGCCTGCTGCGGTCGGCGCGCATCGCCCCGCGTGACGAGGAGCGGGATGCTGCCGAAGCGGCTGCGATCGCGATCCTGCGGGAGCTCGTGACGCAGTACCCGGAGCGCTCCGACGACCGGTTCGAGTTGTGCCGCGCGCTGCTGCCGCCGCCGCGGCGCGACGACCCGCGGCAAGGTCGTGAGAGCGAGCCGGCCGATCTCGCGGTGTTGCGCGAAGCCAAGATGCACGCCGAGCGGTTGCTGGCCGAACAGCCGTTGTTCCGCGAGTACCAGCGGCTGCGGGCGCGCGCGAGCTCGCTGCTCGGACGCGCCTTGGCTGGGTCCTTCGCCGAGCTGGCCGAGAGCGCGAGGCCAGCCCGCCGCGCCGAAGCGGAAACCGAGCTGCGTTCGGCCCTGCGCCACGAAGGCGACCTGCTCGGCGTCGGCCGCGAGGTCGAGATGCGCACGCTGGAGCAGGTGCTGAAGACGCGGTTGGCGCTCGTGTTCCTCTGCGAGACGAGCGGCCAGCGCGACGATGCGATCGCCGAGTTCAAGGCGGTCCTGGACCTCGTCGAGAAGCAGCTCGCCGACCGGCCGCGCCCGGGGCCGCCCGATGCGAGCTGGCGCCCGCAGTTGCGCAGCCAGGCGACGAGGTTGGGCGATGCCATGCTGACCGAGCGTTTGCATGCGATCCTGCAGCGTGTGCCTTCGCGCGAAGACCTGCCCCCGCCCGAGGGGGGGCCGCGTCCCGACCGGCGAGGGGAAGGTCGCCGTCAGGGGCGTTGATCGCGTATCAGGCCAGGATCGCGCGTGCGACCTTGCCCTCGACGTCGGTGAGCCGGAAGTCGCGCCCCGCGTGGCGATACGTGAGCCGCTCGTGGTCGAGCCCGAGCAGATGCAGGATCGTGGCGTGCAGGTCGTGCACGTGCATACGTTCGCCGACCGTGTAGTAGCCGTAGTCGTCGGTCACGCCATACGAGAACCCGGCTCGGACGCCGCCGCCGGCCAGGAAGTGCGTGAACGCGTGCGGATTGTGGTCGCGACCGGTGCCCCCTTCGCTGGTCGGCGTGCGGCCGAACTCGCCGCCCCACCACACCAGCGTGTCCTCGAGCAGACCTCGCTGCTGCAGATCGACGAGCAGACCCGCGATCGGCAGGTCGACTTCGCGCGCGTTCTTGCGATGGTCGGGCTCGAGATTGTTGTGCTGGTCCCACTTGTAGCTGTGGGTGCACTGCACGAAGCGCACGCCGGCCTCGAGCAGCCGCCGCGCCATCAGACACTGGCGGCCGAAGTTCGCCGTGGTTGCGTCGTGAAGGCCGTAGAGACGCTTCGTCGTTTCCGTCTCGGCGCCGAGGTCGAGCACCTGCGGCGCTTCGAGCTGCATGCGGAACGCGAGCTCGAAGCTCTCGATGCGCGCCTGCAGTGCGTCGTCGCCGGGTCGCGCCTTGCTGTGTTCCTCGTTGAGGCTCTGCAGCAGGTCGAGCTGCGCGCGCTGCAGGTCCGGCGGCAGGCCGCTCTGCAGGTGGCGCACGACGGCCTTGTCGCTCGGCACGCTCGCGTTGCCGAGCGGCGTGCCCTGATAGACGCCGGGCAGGAAGGCCGCCGACCAGTTGTTGACGCCGCCGTGGCCGAGCGTGGGGCAGATCGTGACGAAGCCCGGCAGGTTCTGGTTCTCGGTGCCGAGACCGTAGAACGCCCAGCTGCCGATCGAAGGCCGCACGAACGTGTCGCTGCCCGTGTGGATCTTGAGCAAGGCACCGCCGTGCGCGTCGTTGCTGCCGTGCAGTCCCTTCAGGAAGCAGAGCTGGTCGGCGCAGCGCGCGAGGTGCGGGAACAGCTCGCTGACCCACGCGCCCGAGTCACCGTGCTGCGCGAAGCGGAACGGCGAACCCATCAGGTTGCCGGTCTCGGCGAAGGTCACGCGCGGTTTCGCGAACGGCAGCGGCTTGCCCGAGTCGCGCTGCAACAGCGGCTTGTAGTCGAACGTGTCGACGTGCGAGGGCCCGCCGTGCATGAACAGGAACACGACGCGTTTGCAGCGCGGCGCGAAGTGCGGTTGCCGCGGGGCCGTCGGTCCATCGCCCGGCAGTGTGCCACTGGCTCGCAACAGATCGGCGAGCGCGAGCGCGCCGAAGCCGCACGCGCTCTGCTGCAACAGCGTGCGCCGCGAGGGCGCGCAGGATCCGCAGCGGTCGTGAGGGGTTCGCATGGGCGAGAGGGTGGGACTGTAACCGCTAATGACCCTGCATCTTGGTCGCGCGCACCTCGATCACCGTGTTGGCCGCGGGCACGGGCGCGCTGCCACCGAGTTGCTCTCCTTCGCCGATCGCGAACAGGAACGCCGTGTCGCGCGGCAGCATGACGCGGAACCAGCCGCCGGAACCCGTCCTGGTCAGCCCGGGCACGCCCTTCTTCGGCGGGCCGGGCTTGTCGACCGCGAACACGATCGCGCCGGCCAGACCCTTGCCGCCTTCATCGACGCAGCGGCCCACGCGCAGCACGAGACCGTGCGTGCGCGCGTCGAGCGCCACGGTGCAGGCACCGGACCACGGTCCCTTGCGCACGATGCGCGGGTCGGTGCCGGTCACGTGCAACTCGTCGACGGCTCGATTCGTCCACAACACGAAGCTGCCGTCGGGGCGCGTGCGCGCCGAGCCGGCGCCGCCGTTGCTGCCGACGGCCTGCACGGCGCCGTCGGCCACGGGTTCGCCGCGTTCGTCGCAGACGGAGCCACTGACCGCGAAGAAGCTGTCGCGGCTGTTACGCAGGTCGACGACGAGTTCGTGGTCGGCGGTCACCGGCCCGCTGACCACGTGGCGCCAGCCGAGCGGATCGACCAGCACGTCGTGCACGGGTTGGTTCAGGCGCACGGAGAACGCGCCGTCGTCGCCGGCCGTGACCGGGGCCAAGGCCTGGCCTTCGCGGTCGCGGCACTTCAACTCGACGCCGGCTGCAGGGGCCCCGTCGGGCAGCACGACGCGGCCACGCAGCGTGAAGTGCGCGAGCTGCGCGAACGACACCGCGACGTCCAGCGCGTTGCCGGCAACCACCGGCACGTCGCACCGCACGCCCTCGAACTGCACGTGCAGGCGCACGATCGCCTCGGGGCAGACGAGGCGGAAACGCCCTGTCTTGTCGGTCAGTGCGTCGATGCCGGTTTCGCGTGCATGAGCCGTGCGCGCGACGACGACCGCTCCCGCGACCAGAGCACCGTCGAAGCCGCGGACCACGCCTTCGGCGACCTGGGAAGCGAGCGGCGCCCCCCAGAGAGTCGACCAGAGCAGGGCGGCGATCACGGCAGCGCGCAACGGCTCACGACGTTCGGGATGCATGACTCAATCGATGTGGAGGAATTCGTTGCTCGCGAACAGGGCCTGGCAGAGACCACGCAGCGCGGCTTCGGGCGTCGTGCTGTTGCGCGCCGTCGCGAGCCACTGTGTCGCGTGCTGTCA
>DASRJH010000173.1:0-39271 GCA_035649575.1 Planctomycetota bacterium | reverse complement strand
ATCGAAGGCCAGAGGGTTCAACTCGTGCACGGCGGGTTCATCGTCGGCCGCATCGTCGACAAGGCGACCGGCAAGGCGATCACACCTGGCTCCCACACCGACGTCGCGATGTACGGACCGGCGCGTGGCGACGGTGGTTCGTGCGAAGCGACGCCGGTGCTGCCCGACGGCACGTTCCGCATCCGCGCACCTGCAGGCAAGAACCGCATCTACCTGCGCGGCGCCGACGGTTGGAGCGAGCCGAGTGAAGTCGTCGAGGTCGTCGAGGGGCAGGAGACGAAGGTCGAGTGGCAGCTCACGAAGGCCAGGGCGGCTCCTCGAGAGCACAAGTGACGGCGACCGCCGTACTCACCGCGCCGGGACTTCGATCCACTGGACCTGTTCGCTCTGCAGCAGCTCGCCGTCGTTCCTCGAGCACCCACGACGCCGGCTCCGTCCTCTGCCCATCGACCTAGGGATGATCGGCATGCCGAATTGCGCGGCCTGGATCGCACGAGCGTGACGCTGCTGCTCGCGAACGCGGGCGGCGTCGCGAGCCTGCCGATTCGATTCCGTCCATCGCGGGCCTCGTCGGCAAGGATCTCCACGAGCCGACAGCGTGCGGCACAGCCGAAGTGCTGCGTTCCATCTGCGGCCACGCGGCATATGCTGCGAGCATCGAGGCACCAGGCGTTCGCCCTGGTTCCGCACCCGGAATCCGACGACATGGCAAAGAAGAGCACAGGCGGTGGCGTCTATCGCGTCACGGAGATCATCGGCACCAGCGACGTCTCGTGGGAGGAAGCAGCCCGCACCGCGATCGAGACGGCGGCGAAGTCGCTACGCGACCTGCGCGTCGCCGAGGTCGCCAAGCTCGACATGAAGATCGAGAACGGCAAGGTCACCGCCTATCGGGCGCGCGTGATGTTGTCGTTCAAGTACGAGGCCTGACCCGCACCGGTACTCGCGACGCCGGCCGTGGCGGCTCCCGCTCCCCCCGCACGGCTTCGGCCCGCGCAGAGCCGGCGTCATTCGAACGCGTGTTGCGCGCGATGGGGCTGCCGAGGTGCCGGTGCCCGGCGGCGCCGCCCGGCGCGTCACGCGATGCGTTGCAGCACGAGCGCGCCGCGTCGGCGCCGCTCGTCGCCGATCGGCATCGCGTGCTGCACTCGCAGCACGGCCATCATCGCGGCATCCTCGCTCGAAGCATGCACGAAGGCGAGCACGTCGCCCGTCATCACCTGATCGCCGAGCACCTTCTTGAGCACGATGCCGACGAGCGGATCGATCGCATCGGTCGGTTGCCGCCGCCCGCCGCCGAGGTCGACGACGACTCGGCCGAGTGCCATCGGATCGACATCGACGACGAAGCCGGGGCGCGGCGCTTCGACGGGCACCACGAACGCAGCGCGCCCGAGCAGCGACGGGTCGTCGAGCACGCGCGGATCGCCACCCTGCAGCTCGAGGTTGTGGCGGAAGACCTGTCGCACGACGACGTCGCTCCACAGTTGTTCGAGCGTCGCCTTCGCCGCAGCGGCATCGGTCGCGACCCCTGCGAGCAACAGCATCTCGACGCCGAGCGCGAGCGTCACCTCGCGCAGGTCCGGCGGGCACTGCCCGTCGAGTGCTCCGATCACTTCCGCGACCTCGAGCGCGTTGCCGATCGCGAGCCCGATCGGATGATCCATGTCCGTCAGCAGCGCCGCCATCTTGATGCCGGCCTGCCGCCCCGTCTCGACGAGCCCCTCCATGAGGGCCAACGCATCGTGCTGCTCCTTCATGAAGGCCGCGCGGCCGCACTTCACGTCCATGACGAGCCCGTCGATGCCCTCGGCGAGCTTCTTCGACAGGATCGAGCTCGTGATCAGCGGAATGCTCTCGACGGTCCCGCTCACGTCCCGTGTCGCGTACATGCGTTTGTCGGCCGGGGCCAGTTCGGCGCTCGGCGCAGCCATTGCATAACCACACTGCTCGAGCACCTTCTGGAAGCGTTCGATCGACAGGTCGGTGCGGTAGCCGGGCAGCGCTCCGAGCTTGTCGATCGTGCCGCCCGTGTGGCCGAGCCCGCGCCCGCTGACCATCGGGACCGCCACGCCCGCCGCGGCGACGAGCGGCGCGAGCAGGAGGCTCACCTTGTCACCGACGCCGCCCGTCGAGTGTTTGTCGATCTTGGGCCGTTTCACGTGCGAGTGCTGCAGCACCCGCCCCGAGTCGCGCATCGCGAGCGTCAGCGCCGTCGTCTCGGCGGCCGTCATGCCGTTGCAGCAGACGGCCATGAGGAACGCGCCGAGCTGGGCATCGCCGAGCGAACCGTCGACGACGCCCGCGACGAGATCGCGGATCTCCGCAGCCGAGAGCTCGCCGCCGTCGCGCTTCTTCGCGATGAGGCTCGCTGGATGGTGGTGCATGGTGTCTTCCGTTGCGCGCCGAGATGCCGTCGCGAGGGCGGGCGGATCTTACTGGGCCGAAGCTCGCGGCGAACGCGACGATTTGCGAGAAGGCTCCACTTCAGCGCCGAGCGCGGGCCGCTGCCGCGACGCGCTGCTTCATGTCGGCGTATGCGCTGGTGATCAGCCGCCGCAGGGCCTCGGCATCGACCTGCTGTCCGGGCCGCAGCTTCACGTGGCGCATGAACCTGCCCGCGCCCTCGAGCAGGCCCTTCGGATCGGGAAGCTCGGCCCCGCGAAAGAACCCGACATTCACGTGCGTCGAGAACGCGTTGACGTAGCCGAACGCTGCGTCGGCGACACACGCGGTGGGATGGCCGTCGTGCAGCAGCTCGCGCACGTCGTCCCCGCAGCCGCGCATGACCTCGAACCAACGTTGCGCGATCGGGCCCAACTGACGCGGTTGGGCTTTCATCCAGGCATCGATGAGCAGATCGCGCCGGACCGAACCGGGGAAGCGCAGCAGCTGATTGTCGGGGATCGGTTTCACTTCAAGCCGAGCTTCCTGCTGGACGCCAGCCGTGGGCCGGGTCCGTTGCATTGCATGGTTCCCGCACCCGCTCTTGCTCGCCGAGCCTTTCCAGGACTCTCTCCGCCCGAGCAAGCGCTCTTTCCGCGCCCCGTAGAAACACGTTTCTCACCCAGTCCTGGTGTGGCGGCAGGTCCGCCTTGCGGCCGAAGAGCGGCCGGAATCCGTGCCAATAGGCATGCTTGCCGCTCTCCAGATGCTCCCTGGCTCTGCGAATCGCTTCTTGGAGTGACTCGATGCGATCGAGAACGGCCTTCCTCTTCGAGTTCATCGTTTCACCGGCAACGCGTGCGACCAGGACGCCAGTCATCGAGCACGAGGAAGGCACAGATCTCGCCGCTCGAGCGGCCGCCAGCGAGAACGAGTCTTGTGAGATTGGTCCAGTTCACGGCTCTCCTCGCTACTGCGAGACAGGGTGCCAGAGCGTCTTCAGTTCGACGAACGGCTCGACGAACAGCAGCGAGCGCAGCCGTTCGGCCTTCGTCCACTCGAGCGCGGTCAGATCGCAGAAGCGCACGCGCTTGCAGTTGTCGGCAGCGGCCGAGGTCAATGCCGCATCGCGCTTGCCCGCGACGAGCAGTCCGTCGATGTCTCGGTGCGCCGCGAAATGCGGCGCGAGCTCGTCGCGTTGCCCCGAGATCAGGTTGATCGCGCCGGCAGGCACGTCGCTCGACGCGCAGATCTCGCCGAGCGCGAGCCCCGCGCACGGGGCGGCTTCGCTGACGAGTGCCACGACGCTGTTGCCGCCCGCGAGCAGCGGCAGCACCAGCGCGAGCACACCGAGGAGCGCCGGGCTCGGCGGCGCGAGCACGCCAATCACGCCGGTCGGCTCCACCGTCGAGAAGTTGAAGAACGGCCCCTGCACCGCGTTCTGGCTGCCGAGCAGGCTCTGCAGCTTGTCGCAGAGGCCCGCGTACCACGTCGTGAGCGAGATCGCGAGGTCCACTTCCTTCGCGGCGGCTGCAGCCGCGACGCCACCGAGACCCAGTTCGGCCTGCATCGCGTCGCGGCGCGACTGCAGCATCTCGGCCACGCGATACAGAATCTGCCCGCGCAGGTAGGCGCTGCTGCCACTCCACGCCGCGAGGCCCGCGCGCGCCGCCACCACGGCGTCGCGCAGGTCCTTCCTGCTGCCGCGCGCAACGTTGATGCCGGGGCTCTTCTGCGGCGCGAACGAGCGGCCCGACTCGCTGCGCGGGAACTTGCCGCCGACGAAGAGCTTGTAGGTCTTGGGCACGGGCACGGCCATGGCGCCAGGGTGCCGCAAGCCCTGGAGCGAAGCAAGTGCGGCGCAGCAAGCGGTCAGGCCTCGCGGCGCAATGCCCGTTGCTGGTGCCGCGTTGCAACAGTGCTCAGCCCGGCGACAGGCTGCCGCGCAACTTCACATAGGCGCGCATGCCCTGGCGCCCGCCTTCGCGGCCGAAGCCCGACTCCTTGAAGCCGCCGAACGGCGAGCCCGCATCGAAGCGGTTGAAAGTGTTGTTCCAGACCACGCCCGCCTTCATGCGTTCGGCGAGCCAAAGGATGCGCGCGCCCTTGTCGGTCCAGATCCCCGCGGACAAGCCGTAGCTCGTGTTGTTCGCCTTCTCGACGGCTTCCTCGGGCGTGCGGAACGTCAGCACCGAGAGCACGGGGCCGAAGATCTCCTCGCGCGCGACGCGGTGGCTCATCGCGACGTTCGTGAACATCGACGGCGGGAACCAGAAGCCCTTCTTCGGCAGCTCGCATTTGCTCTGGTGCAACGACGCGCCCTCGGCGACGCCGGCCGCGACGAGCTGCTCGATGCGGCCGAGCTGCACCTTGCTGTGGATCGCACCCATGTCGGTGTTCTTGTCCATCGGGTTGCCGACGCGGATGCGCGCCATGCGGGCCCGCAGCTTCTCGACGAACAGGTCGTGCACACTCTCCTGCACGAGCAGGCGCGAACCCGCGCAGCACACGTGGCCCTGGTTGAAGAAGATGCCGCGCACGACGCCTTCGACGGCCTGGTCGAGCGCCGCGTCCTCGAACACGAGGTGCGCCGCCTTGCCACCGAGCTCGAGCGTGAGCTCGATGCCGGTTCCCGCGACGGCGCGCTGGATCTCCTTGCCGACCTCGGTGCTGCCCGTGAACGCGACCTTCTGCAAGCCGCGATGCCGGACCAGCAAGGCACCCGTCGAGCCGTCGCCCGTGATCACGTTGACGACGCCCGGCGGCAGACCCGCCTGCTCGAATACCTCGCAGAGCCGCAGCGCCGTGAGCGGCGAGGTCTCGGCCGGCTTCAGCACGACGCAGTTGCCGGCCGCGAGCGCGGGCGCGATCTTCCAGGCTGCCATCAGCAGCGGGAAGTTCCACGGGATGATCTGGCCGACCACGCCGAGCGGCTCGGCCTGCTGGCCCGGGAACAAGAGCTCGAGCTTGTCGGCCCAACCCGCGTGGTAGAAGAAGTGCTGTGCCGAGAGCGGGATGTCGACGTCGCGCGTTTCGCGGATCGGCTTGCCGTTGTCGAGCGTCTCGAGACACGCGAACTCGCGCGCGCGTTCGAGCAGGATGCGCGCGATGCGGAACAGGTAGCGCGAACGGTCTTCGCCCGAGAGCTTGCTCCACGCGGGGAAGGCAATGCGCGCCGCCGCGACGGCTGCGTCGACGTCCTTCTCGCCCGCCATCGCGACTTCGCTGAGCGCGCGCTCCGTGCTCGGATCGATCGTCGCGAAGTACTCACCGGACCTCGGCTTCTTCCACGCGCCGCCCACGAACAACTCGTGCCGCGGCGCGATCGCAAAGTGGTCGGTGCTCTCGGGCGCAGGCTCGTACTGCCACACGGCGCCGAACCCCAGCTCGGGCCGGGCACCTTCCGCGCGTTTCTTCGCGGTGGTCCTCTCGCTCGTCTTCTCGCCGTGATCGTTGTCCATGGTGTGCCCCCCACTAGTCGGCGCTGAAGTCGGCAGGCCGCTGGTAACGCGCCGTGCGTTCCTTCTCGAGCTGCATCAGCACGTCGTTGAGCAGCGAGCTGGCGCCGAAGCGGAACCACTGCGGCGACAGCCAGAGGTCGCCCGCCGTCTCGGCCACGAGCACGAGGTAACGCAGCGCGTCCTTGCCGGTGCGGATGCCGCCGGCCGCCTTCACGCCGACCTGCCGCCCCGTCTCGAGGTAGTGGTCGCGCACGGCTTCGAGCATCAGCAGCACGACCGGCAGCGTGCTCGCCGGCGTCACCTTGCCCGTGCTCGTCTTCAGGAAATCGCCGCCGGCCAGCAAACCGATGCGGCACGCACGGCGGATGTTGTCGTAGGTCTTCAGCTCGCCGGTCTCGAGGATCACCTTGAGTCGTGCGCTGCCGCAGGCCTGCTTGACCTCGCAGATCTCGTCGTACACCTGCCCGTAGCGGCCGGCGAGGAACGCACCGCGGTCGATCACCATGTCGATCTCGCTGGCACCGGCCTCGACCGCGAGCTGCACCTCGCGCAGTTTCGTCACGCGGTCGGTGCGACCCGACGGGAACCCGGTCGCGACGCTGGCCACCTGCACGGTGCTCGAGCGCAGCGCGTGCACCGCGACCTCGACGAGGTCCGGATAGACGCAGACGGCAGCACACGACGGCAGGTCGGTGCGACCCGGCAGCGGGTGCTTCGCCTTCGCGCAGAGCTGCCGCACCTTGCCCGGCGAATCCATGCCTTCGAGCGTGGTGAGGTCCATCATCGCGATGCAGAGGCGCAAGCCCTGCACCTTCGCCTGCTTCTTGATCGAACGCGTCGCGAGCTCGGCGGCGCGCGTCTCGAGCGCCACGGCGTCGACGGGCGGCACTCGGAACTCGACGGGGGTCAACGACGGGGACATGCGGAGCAAGGGAACGGGCCCGGATCGTGCCGGACCGCAAACATCGATCATGCCCCGATCGCAGCGTCAATGCACCCACGAGCAACGGCCCGGATACACTGCGACAGCACCAGCCGGAGGCTCCCATGCACCTCGCGACCGCCACCACCGTCCTGACCGCCCTCTGCTCGCTGTCCCCGGCAACGGCACAGGCCATCATCGCGCAGTCCTCCGGACTCGCGAATCCGGGCCAGGTCATCAACTTCGGCGCCAACCTGTTTCCGAACTGGACGCCGATCACGAACCAGATCGGGGGCGTTGTGGTGACCCATGCCGCCTACTTCACGACCGGCGTGGTGAACAACATCGTGGGCGGCTTCCTGACCAACGACTTCACCGCCACCGGGCCGACCACGCTGACGATCCGGTTCGCAGCCCCGATCACGGAGCTCAGCTTCGTCTATCACCAGATCGGGCAGGGCGGGCCGTCGGTGATCCGCGCGGTGCTGCAGGGTGTGACGGTCGACTCGTTCGCGGGGCTCTGGAACCAGTATCAGACGAACAACTACTTCGGCTTCCAGAACACGGTCTTCGACGAGCTGCAGATCGATTTCCAGGTCGACTTCAACATCGACACGCTCGCCTTCAGCCCACCGTTCGCGCTGGGCTGCAACTTCTACAACGGCACGAACCTGAACCCACCCGACTTCTGGTGCCTGACGCTGCCCGTGCTCGGCACGACGTGGCAGGGTTTGATCGCGCCGACGCCGAACACGCTGCTGACCCTGCTCGTCTTCGCGCCCGGCGGGTTGCTGAGCCCCGTGCCGCTGTTCGGCGGCGAGCTGCTGGTGCAGCTGTCGCCGGCGCCGGTCATGCTCACGTCGCCGGGCAGCTACTCGATTCCGATCCCGGCAGCGGGCTCGTGGACCGGCACGCAGCTGGCGTTCCAGGGCCTGCGCCTCGATCTGATCGGTGGCAACGTGACGTTCGTGCCGCTGAACGCCATGCAACTCGTGCTCGGACCATGATCGCAGCAGGAAGAGAATCGATGAAAGCTGTGCTCGCCTGGTTCGCTCTCGCCGCCGGGCTCTGCGCCCAGGGAACGCTGCTGCGTGCCGTGCCGGACCAGTCCGAGGTCTGGCTCGACGCGCGCTTCCACCTGCCCGACCAGGTGGTAGTGAAGTTCGCGGAGGGCACCGACATCCGCGCGAGCAGGGGATCACTCGTGGCGCCGCGCGATCTCGCGCCGGTGCTCGCGGTGCTGGGCCAGCGCGCCGTGCGTCCGTTCTTCACGGTCGGCGACGAAGCGCTGCGAGCGCTGCGCGCGCGCGTGCTCGCGGCAACTGCCGCCGGCACCAAACCACCGGCCGATCTCTCGCTCTACGCGATCGTCAGCACGCGCGACCTCGACGACAGCCGCGCGCTGATCCACGCGCTGCACGCGTTGCCCGAAGTGGAGATCGCCTACGCGCGCGAGCGCGCGACGCCGCCACCCGGTGACATCCCACCCGTGACGCCCTCGTTCACGTCGCAGCAGACGTGGCAGAACGCCGCTCCCACGGGTCTCGACGCGATGGCGGCGCGCAGCATCATCGGCGGTTGGGGTGCCGGCACCTATGTCCTCGACGTCGAATACGGCTGGGACTTCGACCACGAGGACCTCGCCGTGCTGCGCCCGGGCTCGCAGGTCGGGCCGCCGGCCTCGACCACCTTGTACAGAAACCACGGCACCGCGGTGTGCGGCGAGCTCGCCGCCGATCCCGATCAGTTCGGCGTGAATGGTCTGACTCCGGACATCGTGCTGCGCGTCGCCACCGTCTACCCCACGACCGGCTACAGCGTCGCGGGCGCCATCGTGACCGGCCTGCCGGTGCTGCGCCCCAAGGACGTGATCCTGCTCGAGGCGCAGGCCAGCTCGCCGCTCGGGTACGTTGCCACCGAGTACGTGCAGGCCGACTTCGACGCGATCCAGAACGCGACCAAGCTCGGCGTGATCGTGGTCGAGGCCGCGGGCAACGGCGGCGCCAACCTCGACTCGCCCACCTTCGGCCGGAGGTTCGACCTGACGTATCGCGACTCCGGCGCGATCATCGTCGCCGCCACCAACGGTCCGACGCTGTTCCCGTCCGGCAGCACCTGCTACGGCTCGCGCGTGGACGCGAACGGCTGGGGATCGACCGTCACGACGACGGGGTTCGGCGACCTGTTCGGCGGACCCGACGTCCGCCAGCACTACACGTCGGTGTTCGGCGGCACTTCCTCGGCCTCGGCGATGGTCACGTCGGTCGTGGTGTCGCTGCTGTCCGCGGCCAAGGCTCACTGGAGTCCGGCGAAGGTGAAGTCGCTCGATTACCTTGCGATCCGCTACCTGCTGCGGACCTACGGGACGCCGATGAGCCCCACCAGCCCATACCCGATCGGGCGTCGGCCCGACCTGCTGGTGCTGTTGCGCGCTGCGGGCCTCGAGCGCGGCCTGCGCGTGCTCGACGAAGTCCGCATCGCGCAGAGCTATCGCTTGGAGCTGACCGCCGACTTCGCGGCCGGCGGCGGCGATTTCTGGATCCTGTTCGCGGCGGCCGCCACAGGCAACATCGACATCGGCCTGCCTTCGCCGTGTGGCCGGCTCACGCTCGACCCGGCGCTGCTGTTCCCGTTCACGTTCGGCACGTTCGGCGGTGGCAACCCGAGCACGGTGAGCATCGCCGTGCCGAACGACCCGTCGCTGCACCGCACGCGCCTCTACTGGCAGGCCGCCACGGTGCGCGGCATCGACCTGCGCACGTGCCTGACGAACGGCGCGCAGGCGTATGTCATGCCGTGAGCCGATGCGGTGAACGGAGGGTCCAGGTGGACTACGCGAGAACGCCAGGCGATCACCAAGCACCTGCGTGCTGGCCCGCGCCGCGGCTCGAGGACCTGGTCGAACGCTGACTCCGTTCCGGCAGAGTGCTTGCCGGCGGCCGAACTGCCGGCACCGCGTCTGGGAAGGCGCCGCGGCAACTGAGAGGCCTTCCAGGCACCCGGTCGCGCCTGCATCGGGCAATGACGGGAGTCGCGATGCAGTCTCTCCCCGATGGCCCGGCGTCTCCATCCTGCGGAGAGTCGCGTCATCCAGTCCCGCATGGCGAGGATGGTCCTGCCTTGCCGGGAGAACCCGCTGATCATGCTCGCAGCTCGTACCTCCTTGGCGCGTCCCGTGGGGCGCTCGTTCCTGCTCGTCGGCTTGGCCTGCGCATTCGTCGGAACACCTGTGCCGGCGCAAGGGCACGTGCTCACGTGGGGCCGGATCGTGAACAACAGCCGGTGGCCCGCGGAGTCGTTCGTCGAGGTTGCGGCGGGATCCGACCACACCGTGGCGCGACGCGGCGACGGCAGCGTCGTCGCCTGGGGCTCCAACACGTTCGGCCAGTGCGACGTGCCGGCTCTCCCGCCTGGCCTCACCTACGTCGAGGTCGCGGCGGGTCGGCTCTCCATGGCGCGCCTCAGCGACGGCAGCGTCGCGACGTGGGGCTGCCACTTCTCGGGCCAGTGCACCGTGCCGGCTCTGCCACCGGGACTCACCTACGTCGAAGTGGCGGGAGGCGGCGATCATGCGATCGCGCGCCGCAGCGACGGCAACGTGGTGGCCTGGGGCGACAACTCGTTCGGCCAATGCACCGCGCCCGTGCTGCCGCCTTCCGTCACCTACGTCGAGGTCGCGGCGGGCTGGAGCCATTGCGTGGCGCGACGCAGCGACGGCAGCATCGTGGGGTGGGGACGGAACGACGCTGGCCAGTGCAACGTCCCGGCGCTGCCGCCGGGCCTGACGTATGTCGCCGTGGCCGCAGGTGACTATCACAACGTGGCGCGACGCAGCGACGGCAGCGTCGCGGCGTGGGGCGACAACTACGATGGCCAGTGCAGCGTGCCCTGGCTGCCGCCCGGCGTCGCCTATGTCGAGGTCGCGGCAGGCGGCCGCCATTCCGTGGCGCGACGCAGCGACGGCAGCGTCGAGGCTTGGGGATGGAACCAGTACGGCCAGTGCAACGTGCCGCCGCTGCCGCCGGGACTCGCCTACGTCGAACTGTCTGCAGGTGGCTACCACACGGTCGCGCGACGCGACGACGGCTGCGTCGTGGCCTGGGGATGGAACCGCTCTGGCCAGTGCAACGCGTGGGCACTCCCGCCCGGCCTCGGCTACGTAGAGGTGTCGGCAGGCGACTTCCAGATCCTGGCCCGACGCAGCGATGGCAACGTCGTGGATGGGAGCGCACGGTTCCCCGTGCCTGCTCTGCCGCCGGGGCTCACCTACGCCGAAGTGGCGGCAGGTGGCACACACACCGTGGCGCTGCGCAGCGACGGCAGCGTCGTCGCGTGGGGTAACAACCTGTTCGGCCAGCTGAACGTTCCTGCTCTGCCGTCGGGCCTCTCGTATCTCGAGGTCGCGGCAGGTGGCTGGCATTCCGCAGCGCGACGCAGCGACGGCGGCATCGCGGTCTGGGGCGACAACACGTTCGGCCAGTGCAACGTGCCGGCGCTGCCGCCGGGGCTCATCTACGTCGAGGTAGCGGCAGGTGGCGGACCAAGCGCTTCGGGTCACACGGTCGCGCGACTCAGCGACGGCAGCGTCGTCGCGTGGGGCGCGAACTTCTCGGGCCAGTGCAACGTGCCGGCCCTGCCGCCGGGCCTCACCTATGTCGAAGTGGCTGCCGGCGACACACACTCGGTAGCGCGACTCAGCGACGGCAGCGTCGTGGCCTGGGGCGACAACGCGTATGGCCAGCTGAACGTGCCGGCACGGCCGCCGGGGCTCACCTACGTCGACGTGGCAGCGGGTGGCCTGCATTGCGCGGCGCGACGCAGCGACGGCAGCGTCGTGGCTTGGGGCGACAACGCGTATGGCCAGCTGAACACACCGGCACTGCCGGCCGGCGTGACCTTTGCCGACGTGTCGGCCAACCAAGACGTGACGGCCACCGTCATCCAGTCGGGAGCCTTCCAGACGTTCGCAGCCGGCTGCCCCGGCAGCCTCGGAGTGACTGGGCTCGCCGCCGCACCGCCGCGCCTCGGAACCACCGCGCAGATCGCGATCTGCCCGTTGCCGCAGAACGCAGCCATGCTGCTCTTCGGCTTCAGCAACGTGAGCTCCGCCTTCGGTCCGCTGCCGCTCGATCTAGCGGCCTTCGCCATGCCCGCCTGCTTTCTGCGCGTCTCGTGGGACGTCTCGCTGGTCGTGCTCGGCTCGGGTCTTCAGGCCACCTGGCCGTTGGTGATCCCGAGCCTGCCCACGCTCGCGGGAGCGATCCTGCACAGCCAGGCGATCGTGATCGACCCCGGCGCCAACCCGGCCGGTCTCGTGATGTCCGACGCGGTGACGCTCGTCGTCGGACCGTGACACGACAGCTGCGGATTCCCGGGTCAGAATCTGCCCCCTGTGTGCCACTTCCTGGCATGACTCCGCCGATCGATCCAACGGCACAGGCGACGGCGTGGGGGGTGGAGCACGCGCTGCGGTTGTTGCGATGAGCTACGCGGCTCGCTCACGGTGATCAGTGCGCGGCCATCTGCTTCCAGAGCGCGTGGTCGGCGTCGCTCGGCTTGCGCAGGTAACCGAGGCTCGCCGCGAACAGGCGCGGCGCGACGTCCGCGGCCGCAGCCCCCATCTCCTCGAGCAGGGCCGCGGCGAATTTGAAGTCGTGGTGCTCATGTACCTTGCGCAGGCACGTGCTGCGCACGTCAGCCTCGATCCCGCCGGTACCCTTGCGCGCCGCGGCCAGAGCCAGACCCGCGGCCCCCTTCGCGCCGCCCGCGGCCGCCGCGAACACCGCCTGCGCCGGCGGCTCGCCTTCGGCCGCTTCGATCGCGTCGATGCCCGGCGCCTCCGCATCGTAGCCACCGCGCTGCGACAGGAACTCGCGGTACGCCACGAGCCACGAGGCCGCCTGCAGCAGCGCCATCGCCTGCGTGCGCTGCGTCCGCGCGTGCGCAGCCGCGTAGCGCAGCGCATTCAGCGACGTCAGTGCGTGCACCGCGAGCACACCGGGATCGCGCCAGATCTGCTCGGCCGCGAACAGGCGCAGGCCGTCGAGCGCGGATTCCAACGCGAGCCCGCCGCGCAGCAGCTCCGCCAACCCCGAGGCCGCTCGGTCGGCATCGACGTGCCGCAGCCCCGCCAACAGTTCGTCGCGCGCTTTCGCCGAGGGCTTGCCGTCCGCAGGCAGGCGCAGCGCCGCGCAACGTTCCAGATTCGCGACGAACGCGTCGTCCGCGGCGCCGGCGCTACCGTCGAGCAGACCGCGCACGAGCGAGCGCATCACGTCCTCGCCGAAGCGCCAGCCGATCTGCTGCAGCGTGCGGTGCGCCTGCGCGACGAAGATCGGGTTGTGGCCGATGTTCGTGAAATCGCGCATGCCGAACCACCACAGCGGCTCGAACGCGTCGTCGAGCGAGCCGCAGCGCGCCAGCGTCGTCGCCGCGCGGTCGGCCGCGTCGCGGTCCCAGGCCGTCAGCGCCTCGGTCAGCGCCACCGTGGCTTTGCGCGCATCGAGGTCCGCGACCGCGGGGGCCGGCGGCAGGGTCCAGTCGCCGTCGCGCTCGTCGACCTTCTGGCTCAGCTTGAAGTCGTCGAGGTTGTACAGCGCTGCCGCGAGCCGGTCCGGCTCGGGTGAACCCTCCGCGAGCTGGAACGCCGAGCTCGTCACGAGCACGCAGTGGAACTGGAATCCGACCGGGTGCGGCTCGACGTCGCGGATCCCCGCGAGGAACGCGGCGCCGAGCAGGTCGCGCCAGTGCGTGCCGCTGCGGTGCAGCTCGACGGCTTTCGGCAGCAGGTCCGCGCGCGACGTGGTTCTGACCAGCTCCGCCAGCGCGTTCAGGTCGCCGGCAATGGTCGTGGGGACGGGTCTCGCGGCGCGCGCCGGGCCGGCCAGGACGCCGGCGCCGACGCAGCCGAGGAACGTGCGACGGCTCGGGTAACTCATGCAGCTGCTACGGATGTGCGGCTCTTCGCGTGAATCCTACCCGTTTGTTCCTCGCGTGCGGAGAATCCCCCCATGCCCCACCCCCTTGCAACGCAGCAGCAGGTCGCGGCGGCTCTCGCGACGCTGTCCGGATGGCGCTCGGATCACGGCGAATTGCGCGTGAGCTACCGGTTTCCGACGTTCGATGCCGCGGTCGCTTTCACGCTGACGATCGCCGCAGCGGCCGCGGCTGCGGATCACCATCCCGAGTGGACCGTGCGTTACCGCGTCGTCGACGTCGCGACGACGACGCACGACAGCGGCGGCATTACCGCGCTCGACCTCGATCTCGCGCGCACGATCCACGCGCTCGCGGCAAAGGCCCGCGGCGAAGCCGTCGCCGGCTGACGCAGTGCGCGCCGGCGCGCCACTTCGGCTCTCCGATCGCTGACGCGGCCGTCAGACCGCGGTCGGCGAACGGCGCCGCGCGTGCGCCGCGAGCCACTCGGCCAAGAGGCCGAAGCGTTCGGTCCAGAACGTGCGCCACCGTTCGACGTCGTCACGGCTCGACAGCGCATCGTGCTGCAGCGCCGCGACCGCCTTGCCGGGGCCCTTTGCGGAGAAGAACACCTGGACCTTGCTGCCGTCGGGCCGCTTCCAGCGCGCGACCTTGCCTTGGACCGACTTGCGTGGCTCCACGGTTTCGCCGCCGAGCCACTGCTTCCGGGCCGCCGGCGCGAACGCCGCCGACAGGTCGTCGACGGTGCACGCGAACGTGCGGCTCTTCGACACCGCGTAACCGCCGTCGCGCTGGTTGCGGTCGCGGCGGCCGCGGATGCGTTCGTAGCCGACGGTGATCATCTGCGACCACCAGCCGCTGACCTTCCACCTCTTGTGCACGAGCTCGGCGATCTCGGTGTGCGTCATCGTCTTCGCGCCCGAGTGGTCGAGCGCCATGACCCACCGCTCCCACGTGCAGCCGGTCTTCGCCTCCACCGTCGCGTCCTTCATGCCCGCGAGCTTCTCGTAGTCGGCAGCCAAGCTGCTGACGACCGGCGCGCGCGTGACCGTCCTCTTCGCTTTCTCGCGCTCTGCTCTGGGTGGCGCCTTCGCGAGCACATGCAGACGTGCAGTCGTGAAACTCTCGCCGGTCTTCGCCATGCGGGCGCGGACCAGGCGCTTCAGATCCTTGTTCTTCGGCATCGGAGCAAACCTCGTTCAAGGCCGGGCGGAGTGCTCCCCAGCAGCCTTCCACTCAGCGGAACGGATTTCGATGCCGACCCGGCGGTATGCCCACCTTTGCCTCGCGGTGACCCGGGCTGGGGTCGGGTCGGGAGAGGTTTGGCGCGGGTCGAGCGCCATGGGCAGAGTATCGCCGCGCGTGGGCCGCGCAAGGCCCCGGGCGACCCGCACGACCCGGGCCTAATCACGGGCACGACGGCGCACACTGCGCTTCGACCCCCTACGCCGGGGCATCGTGTTGTCGCGCAGCCACGCGGCGAAGGCTTCCTCGTCCAACGCGCCATCCGCGACGCCGAGCATGAAGGCCGCCGCGTGCGCCGGGGGCGCCGTCAACGTGAGCCCGTTGCGTTCGAGGAACACCGTCGTCGCGAGGAACGCCGCGCGTTTGTTGCCGTCGACGAAAGGGTGGTTCTTGGCGATACCGTGCCCGTACGCGGCGGCCAACCGGCACAGGTCCGCCTTCTCGTAGCTGAACAGGTGCTGCGCACGCGCCAGCGCTGACTCGAGCAGCCCCGGATCGCGCAGCCCAACCGAGCCTCCGAACAGGCGGACACTGTCGGCGTGCATCGCCAGCACTGCCTCCATGGTCAACCAGATCGGCGCCTTCACTTGGCGAGTTCGCGCAGCGTGCGGCTGTAGCGCTTCATCAGCGAGCGCGCAACGCGCATCTGTTCTTCGAACTCGGCGTCCTCCACCGACAGCTGGTAGCCCTTCTCGTTGGGCAGCAACGTCAGCTTGCTGCCGTCCCTCACCTGCAGCGCCTTCACGACCTCGGCGGGCAGGATCACACCGTAGGAATTGCCGATCTTGCGCAGCTTGAGCTCCATGTTGCCACACATGTTATAATGGGCACCGCCGACTGGCAAGGCGCGACCTGCTCGGGTCACGGCAGCACGAACGCGCGCAGCACCGGCAGCAGCACGTCGTCGCGCGTGCCGAGGTGGGCCAAGACCGAAGGCGTGGTCGCGTCGGCCAGTTCCACCAGGTGCACGCCGATGTGACGAGCCGCGAGTTGCATCGAAAGCGCCGACGCCTCTTCGCGCAGCGGGCGCGGATCGGCGTCGCCGTACACGAGCAACACTCCCGGCGGTGTCCCGACGGCAGGCGTCAGCGCTGCGAACACGTCGGGCACTGGTGCACCGGGCCACGCCTCGGCGATCGCGCGCGGCCCGAGCGGCACACCGAGCACGACTCGGCCGCGCAACCCGTCAGGTGCGACGTTCCGAATGCCGGCCACGTCGTGGTCCGGCGCCTTCGCCCGGTGCTCGCCTACAAGGGCGCGTGAGCCGAGAGCGGGCCGCGCCGCTCACGCTCGCAGCGCGCGCACCATGCCGCCGATCGCGACGAGCAGCAACAGCGCGCCGAGCGGCACGAGCACGATGCCGACGCCCGGATCGCCGCCTTGCACGCCGAAACCGCCGAGCAGGAACCCACCCGGCAGCGCGAAGCTCGCGCCGATCAGACAACGCGAGCCGAGCCGCGGCAGCCGTTCGCCTGCAAACGAGAGCGACCACGCGAATCCGAGATGCACGAGCGACAGGAACGTGCCGTGCGCGTGCGCGAGCCGCCACAGGAAGCGCCGCGTCTCGTTGCCGACCGCGAGATACCAGTCGACCTTGAAACCGTGCATGCCCTCGATGACGACGCCGAGCACGACGAACACGAACAGGCTGGTCCAGCCGAAGCGCACGTGGCGGAGCCGCAGGTGCGTCACGGGGTCGGAGTCGTTCATTCGGCGAGATACACGGGGCGATCGTCGCGGCGTGCGTAGATGCGCTGGAAGGCGTCGAGCTGCAGCCCATCCGTGCCGAGCAGCACCGCGTGGCGAGGACTGCCACGGTAGCCCGAGGCCCAGGCCGCGTGCACGCGTTCCCCGAACGAACGCGCCACCGGCGCTTCGGCGAGGAACTCGTAGCCCGCGAGCGCGGCCGCACCTCCGGGCAACGAGCGCAGCGAGCGGGCGGCGGAAAAGCGCACGGCGTAGTAGGGATCGTCGAGCAGGCGCGCGAGATACGGTGCCTGCCAGTCGGTGCCCGAAGCGAGCTGCGCGTCGCGCCAGCCGAAGCTCCACGCGGCCAGCACACGCTGTCCCGCGTCGCCCGAAAGCAGCCAGCGCACGGACGCCGCGACCGTACTCCGCTCCTCGTCGAGCTCGGGCGCAGCGATGCCCCACGAAGCACTCAGGTGCTCGGCCGTCCACGACAGCGAGCGGTCGAGGTGGCACTGGTTGCACGCGTTCGGCCGCCCCGTCGCGAGCTCCTGCTGCACGCTCGGGCTCGTGATCGTGTGGCTGCGCATGGCCTTCATGAGGCCGAACGTCGTGTAGCTCATGTGGCAGTTGTAGCAGCTACTGCCCGTGGACTCCGGCGCGTGATGCGTGTGCGCAGCGAGCGCACTCACATCGCGCAGATTCTCGTGGCACTGCGTGCACGCCGTGTTGCCACGCGCGGCCACCGCGAGCTGGTCGTCGCGCCACGCGGTCACGCCGACGCCGGGTTCGCCGTGCATGACGTGGCACGACGAACAGTCCATCTGCTTCTTGGGATCGCCGTGCGTGTAGCACGGCGACTGGCGCAATCCGCTGAACTCGCGGCCCGAGAGCCGCACCTGTCCGTCCGGCCAGAACGAGCTCGCGAAGAAGTGCGGGTTCTTGCGCAGCTCACGCGTGAGCTCCGGCGCATCGCGGTCGCCGATGTCGACGACGAGGCTCGTCGCGTGCAGATCCTGACCGGGCCGGTAGGGCAGTCCGTCTTCGACCCAGCGTTCGGCATGTTGCTGGCGAAGGATCGACACCGAGTGGCACTGACCGCAGACCTGCGACGAACGCACGGGATGCAACGCCGCCGGATCGACGATCGTGTCGTCGCTGCCCGCGAAACGGCGCGCGTAGCGCCGCAGCGGGTTCGCGTTCGCGGCCGCGTGCGCGGCGCCGGGACCGTGACACGCCTCGCACGCGATGCCGAGCTCGGTGACCTGCGTGTCGTTGTGATCGGCGCCGAACCGCGGCCGCGCGTTCGTCGCGTGGCACATGTGGCAGCTCTGGCTCCAGGCGCCGGGCTCCGGCGGATCGTGATACTCGGGCGGCAACACGAACACCGCGGTCACCGGCAGCCAGATGCGCTCCTCGAGCTTGTAGCAGAGCGGCACGGGCGCGAGCTCGCGGCCCTTGCCGGTCGAGTACCAGAGCACCTGCAGATGGTGCGAGCCCGTGATCTGTTCGACGGGCCGGTGCACGCGCGCCGGCTGCTTGCCGCCGCGTTCGAACGTGGCCCACAGCGTGTCGCCGCGCCAGTCGAGCTGCACGGGCTTGCCGAACCAGTCGAGCCGCAGCGTTTCGAACTTCGCCACGAGCGCGTCGCGGCTCGCGACCTGCGTCATCGTGCGGTGGAACGAGTCGTGCCACGTCGCGTGCTGCTCCGGATGGCACGAACGGCACGCGCGCGAGCCCACGTAGCCGTCACCGGGCGTCTCGAGCGGCCGCGTCGGCGAGGGCGTCGTGTCGACCGAGGGTGTCAGCGACGCCAGCACGACAGCCGCAACCGCGGCGAGCGTGAGCAGCACGCGCGCGGCCGCGCCACCGCGCCCTGGCGCGGGCAGCCACAGCGGCGCGAGTGCGAGGCCAGCCACGATCGCGGTCAACAGAACCTGCATCGAATCGGACTGTAGGTGCGCCGCGAGCAGACGGCCAGCCTCCGCGGCGCTCGCGTGCTCAGCCGAAGACCGCGAGCACGTCGGCCCACGGGTCGCGCGCGAGCACCCAGCGATAGAACAGCGCCCCGAGCCAGCCGTGCAGCACGCCGAGCGGCCACAGGTTGCGCCAGCGCAGGAACAGCACGCAGCAGCACAGCCCGAGCAGCAGCGTCGCGCCACACAGCGGCCAGTCCGGAACGTGCACGACCGCGAACCCCACGCCCCCGACGAGCACGACCACGGGCGGCGGCGCACCGAAGCGTTCGAGGTTGCCGACCGCGATCCCGAGCACGAGCAGCTGCTGGATCCAGCCCCAGAGCGGATACACCGCGAGCAGCGGCACGAGATGCGCGTCGATGACGAACGTGCCGCGCCCGAGACCGATCGCGGCGCACGCCAGAGCACCGACGACACACGCGATCGCGGCCGCGCGCGCACACGGCCCGAGACCCGCGCGCTGCATGCCCCACCCCGCGAGCACGCCGGGTGTGCGGGCACGGACCACGACATACGCGAGCCAACCGAGGCCGAGCACGGCCTGGTCGACGCCGCGCAGTTCGAGCCACAGCGTCGTGACGAAGTGCAGCAGCGCGCTCGCGAGCACCGCCACCAATTCGAGCACCGCGCGGCGTCGGCTCACGGTCTCCTGCATGGCGCCAAGTGTCGCGGCGTCCCGTCTTGCTGCAACGGCTCGCGACCGCGACCCGGCATCAGTTCCCCGCCCCCACCCGTGCGGGCACCTCCGGGGCCGGCTACCGTGGTTGCCCCGCGGCGGTCCGCCGCGAAGGACCGCCGATGCTCCGCGCACTGCTCCCGTTCGTCGCCCTCGCCACGTCGCTGCTCGCGCAGGGCGGCGCGCCGACGTTCCTGCCCAAGCCCCACCTGATGCGTCTCGCGGCCGAGGACGTGCCGAAGCTGCTCGAGCAGCTGCCGGCGTCGGCCGTCGGCAAGCTGCTCGCCGACGCCGAGGTCGCCGCCGCCTTCGCGACCGGCCTCGAACGCTACCGCGCGATCGCGGACCGCCGCGAAGCGCTGCTTTCGTTCGCGAGCTCGCACGAGATCGAGCTCGAGCCCTGGTCTCGTGCCAACCTGATGTATGCGGACGGTCACGCCGCGGTGCGCCAGATCGACCTCGCCGACCTGCAGCGGATCGAGCTCAGAGCGGTCCTCGCCGAGGAACAGCGGATCCCGCACCCCGTCGTGACGCTGTCCTGCCGGCCGCGCGCCGAGGGGCGCTGGACGGCGATGTTCGAGCGCTGCGCGAAGGCGATGGCGGACAGCAAGCAGTGGAAGCACGACGCGGAAGCAAAGTTCGGCGGTTTCCCGGTGTGGCAGTTCGCACCAACCGCTGGCAGCAACGACCAGACCCAGGACTCGTTCGGCGTGCCGACGTCTGCGTGGCTGCTGCACCTGCCGGGGCTGTTCGCGTTCGGCAGCCGTTCCCCCGACGCCTCTGGCGTCCTGGCCGATCCGCCGGCTCGGCCGCCGGCGCAGGTCGTCGCCGAGATGGACCTCGCCGCGATGTTCCGGAGTCGGATGGGCGCTCCGCCGTCCGGGTTCGCCGTGCTCGGCTTCGACGCGCTCACGAGGATCCAGTGGCGCGGCAGCTTCGACGGCACGCGGATCCTCGACGAGATCGAGGTCGAGCTTGTGGAAGAGCCGAAGGGTCTCGTCGGCGCGTTGCTCGCCGGCAAAGCCGCGCTGCCCGCGCAGCCACTGCCGGCGGGCGCACTCGCGCAACTGCGCTGCGGCGTCGACCTGCCGATGCTGCTCGAGTGCGCGCAGCCCGCGGGGCTCGGCGAGCTGGTGCCCGAGCAGCTCGCGAAGCTCGTGCGCAGCGCGCTCACGGGCGGCGTCGCGCTCGGCATCTGCGCGCCCGCGCCGGGCGGCATGATCCCGCGTCTGTATCTGTCGCTCGGCATCGCCGACGACAAGGCGGCCGGCGAACTGCTCACGTCGCTCGTCCGCAAGGCGAAGGAAGTCACCTACGAGGACGTGCCGTGCACGGTGCTCGAGCTGCCCGACGCGCCACCGGCGTTGCAGCCGACCTGGTGCCGCGTCGGCGGCGTGCTGCACATCGCCGAGTCGCCGCTGTCGATGCGCGCGTTCCTGAAGGCCCGCGCCCAAGGCGGCGACACGGACCGCGACGCGATGGACGTCGGCGACGCACCGCTGCCGCAGGGCGCCGGCGACGTGCTGCCGACGTTCGACGTGCGCTGCGACGAGCAAGAGCTGTATCGCACGTTCCACAAGGTGTGGCTGCCGCTGCTGAAGCTGGTCGCGGACCGCGGCGAGGCGAAGCCGCTCGTCGGCGAGAAGGAGATGCCGTCGCCCGACGCGGTGCTGCCGCACCTGGGCAAGAGCCGCGGCGTGCTGCGCCGCGACGGCAGGGTCTTCCGGCTGCAGCAGCTCGGCGCGCTCGGCGGCGTCGAGGCAGCCGCGGTCGCGATGACCTGGGGGCCGTTCCTGTCCGGCCTCTTCCACAGCGATTGGAGCCTCGAGCAAGTCGAGTCGGCGGTCGCCAGGCACCAGCTGCAGGGCGTGTGGGCGGCGCTCGAGACGTTCCAGAAGGACAACCGGCGCTGGCCGAACGACCTCGCCGAGCTGTTCGCCGACAAGAAACTGCCGGTCGACGCGCTGCTGATGCCGGGCGACCCGAAGGCCGAAGTGGTCGCGTTGCCGGCCGGCGACACGCGCACCGTGAAGACGTCGTTTCGCTACTTCAAGGACGGCGTCGAGGTGAACGTGAACGGCAACCAGCAGAAGATGGTGATGATCGCGATCGCACCGCGGCGCTACGGCCGGCCGATGCTCGGCGCCGACGGCTCGATCCCGGAGATCTGGGGCGAGGACAGCACGCGCGCGGTCCAGGCGTTCGGCAAGTGAGCGGAGGACGGAACCAGCCCCTCATTATCGCGGCGCGCTCAACGGAACTGCGCGATCTTCTCCGAGACACGCCGGATCGCTTCGACCGCCGGATCCGGTGCGTTGCGCACGGGCCAGTGACGTCGAACCCTCTCGCCGCCAGGGACCCCCATCACGTCGAAGCTGACGTAAGCGCCGGTCTCTGGTCGTTCGCCAGGGACCGAGTCGAGAACGCCACCGCGGACGAGGATGGCAATGCACTCCGCGAACGACGCCTCCCCATCGCGCGCCGACAACTTGCCCATCTCGGGAACACCATCCGCTGCATAGGCAGGCCGCGTTCCCCTCGACTTGCGTATCTCGCGCTCGCGCCCCCGCCCCCACTTCCAGCCATCCTGACCGGCGTGAAGCCACATCGTCACGCGTTCCTGCGTGTTCGCGAGCTCGATCTCGAAGCCGAAGCGGTGCGACAGCGGCCGATCCTGCAGCGCAGCCGCGAAGACGTCGTATGGCGAGAACGGGAGCAGCGGAACGACGCGCAACCACTCGGCGAGGTTCGACTCGCCGTAGGCCTTGTCCCACGAGTCGTGCGCCGTGTGCTCGTAGAGCGTGAGCACCGGATGGCCGCCCGCCTTCTCGACCGCCGCGCACAGGTCCTTCGATTGCTGCGCGGGCACCGTCTTGTCGTCGACGCCGTGGAACGCCCAGATCGGTTTCGCCTTCAGCTCCGGCGCGATCTCCGCCGGCCGGCCGTAGCCACACACCGGCGCGAGCGCCGCAAACACGTCCGCGTGCTCCGCGCCGAGCGCCCACGTTCCCGCGCCACCCTGCGACAGCCCCGTCAGGTATCGGCGCGCCGCGTCGATGCGGCATTCCTTCTGCGTCGCCGCGAGCGCGCCCATCACGAGTGCTTGGTGGTCCGCCCACTCCGACGGCTGGTCCGGCTTCTGCGGGAAGACGACGACGAACGGCCAGCGATCGTGATCCTTCCGGATCGCCGGACCGAGCCCCACGTCGACCTGCTGTCTGCCGTCGGTGCCGCACTCGCCCATGCCGTGCAAGAACACGAGCAGCGGCCAGTCCTTCTTGGCGTCATGGACGTAGTCCGGCGGCACGTAGAGCACGTAGCGGTGTTCGCGCCCGGCGATGGTGATCGTCTTGTCGAGGAAACCCGTCGCCACGGCAGCACTCTGGTCGGGGACGGACTGCGCGAACGCGAGCGCCGTCGCGCCGAGCGCAGCCAACAGCGAAGGAACATGCAGCACGCCACCATGCTATCCGCTGCGAACGACACGTCCGCTGCGGCGCCGCGGCGTCCGGGCGCATCGAAGTCAGAGCAGTTCGAGCGTCCGTGCATCGGAGTGGCCGCCGGCCAGGCGCTCGATCGCCTGCGCGAAGGCCGGCTCCTCGGGTGCGATGGCGCCGAACAGCGTCATGCACGAGACGAACTTCAGGTCGTCGGGGCTGCCGAAGATCTCGTGCAGCGTGCGGCCCTGCTCCTGCAAGACGAGCCCGGTGCAATGACGCAGCCGCGCGCCGAGCAGCGGATGCTGCCAGTATGCAAGGGCCTCGGCGCGGCCCGAGATGCCGTACTGCTGCGCGATCTCGCTGCGGCCCAGCGCCCTCAGCTGCGGGAAGACGAACCACATCCAGTGGCTGGTCTTGCGGCCGCGCGCGAGCTCGAGGCAGACCGCCGCATACACGGGCGCCTGCGCCGCGACGAAGCGCTCGAGATCGAACGGGTCGGCTAGGGCCATTTCGCCAGCTTATCCCGCCGCTGGTCCCCGGCCCGGCTGGAACCAGGAACCCAGCTGCGTTCGAATGCGACGATGAGTCCCTTGCCGTCGCTCGCCGTGCTGGTGTGTTGCCTCGGCTTCGCTGGCGCACAGGCTTCCGTGCATGAGTACTCGCAATTGCTGCGTCGCCTCGTCGATGTCGACTGGCTGTGGCAGGCGCCGCTGCCAGGCGAGCGGTGCGTGCAGTGGAGCAGCTACGACCGCGCGTCGCACAAGGGGCCCGCCGATCACGCTGCGTGGTATGCGAACGACGACCGCGGCCAGCACCTCCGCGTCGTCGAGAAGGACGGCGTGAAGGAGTTCGTGATGGTCGACACGAAGGGGCCCGGCTGCGTCGCGCGCATCTGGTCCGCGAACCCGCAGGGCACGCTGCACTTCGACGTCGACGGCGCGCGGGTCTGGAGTGTCGACTTCCTCGCCTTGTGCTCGGGCAAGGTCGGCGGCGTGCCCCAGCCGCTCGCCGGCATGCGTTCGCGCGGCGGCAACAGCTACCTGCCGATCCCGTTCCGGAAGTCGCTCGTCGTCTCGTGCACGGCGGGCGACTGCTACTACGCGCTCGACGTCGTGCTGTGGCCGGAAGGGACCGACGTGCCGAGCTTCACACCGGCGATGACCCAGGAAGTACAGGACAGCTACGCCTACTTGATCAAGCTCCCTGGCCTCTGGGAGGAGCCTCTCTCGTGTCGCGCGGGCGAGGGCGACGCACGGGTCGTCGTGCCAAAGCGCATTCTCGTGCGTCAACTCATGCTGGCGGCGGAAGCGCCACGGGGCTCCGACCTGGCCGAGGTCCTGCAGCGCGTCGTGTTGGCAGTGCGCGCGGGCGGCGAGGAGACCGTGCGCGTGCCGGTCGCCGACTTCTTCGCCGCGGGGCCAGCGTGGTCGCACTGGTACGGCGCGATGCTGAAGGTAGCCGACGGGCTTGCGGTGTCGGGCTGGCCGATGCCGATGCCCGCGGGTGGCGAGTTCGCGCTCGAGCACGAGGGCGACCTTCGCGGCGCGAAGATCCAACTCGATCTGCTCACCGAGCCGTTGCCGGAGTCCGTGCGCGATCCGCTGCTGTTCCGCGCCAGCTACCACGTCGTGAAGGGCAGCAAGACCCGGCCCTTCGGCGAGCACCTCGTGCTCGACGCGAAGGGCAAGGGCCGTTTCGTCGGCTGCTCGCTGCTCGTGCGCAACCCGTCGCGTGTCTGGTGGGGCGAGGGCGACGAGAAGTTCACGGTCGACGGCGAGGCGTTCCCGTCGTGGTTCGGCACCGGCACCGAGGACTACTTCGGCTACGCGTGGTGCGACCCGACGCCGTTCCAGGCGCCGTTCCACGCGCAGATCGAGTGCCAGGGGCCGAAGAACTTCGGCATCACGCAGCTGCACCGCACGCACCTGCTCGACTCGGTGCCGTTCCAGCAGTCGTTCCGCTTCGAGCTCGAACGCTGGCACTGGGTCGACAACATCGCGATGGACTACGCGACGGTCGCCTACTGGTATGGCGCTCCGGGCGCGACCTCGGGCCTGCCGCCCGTGCCAAAGGCGGCCGAGCGCGCGATCGAGCGGCAAGCACCGCCGCCGGTGTTCGTCGCCGAAGGAGCGCTCGAAGGCGAGGACCTGCGCGTCGTCGCGTGTGCGAGCGGCACGCACGAGGTGCAGGACCTGTGGTTCGTCGAGAACACGTTCAGCAAGGAACGCCTGCTGTGCTGGCGCGACGGCAAGGTCGGCGATGCGCTGGTGCTCGCGGTGCCCGTGCCGGCCGCCGGCCGCTACAAGGTGCACGCCGCGTTCTGCCAGGCCGACGACTTCGGCATCGTGCAGGTCTCCATGGGCGGCCAGCCGCTCGGCGCGCCGTTCGACGGCTGGGCCGAACGGGTGCGCAGCACGGGCCCGCGTGAGCTCGGCACCATCGACCTGCCCGCCGGCGACGCCGAGCTGCGCTTCGAACTGACCGGCCGCAACGAGAGAGCGACGCCGCGCTTCCTGCTCGGCCTCGACTACGTCCGCCTGGAGCGCCAGCCGTAGCAGTGATCCTCAGGGCACGACGAGCTTCACGGCGACGCGCGTCGCCGGCCCGTCCTTCGTCCACGCCGGTCCGTCGCCGAGCGCTTGTTCGACGTTCGGCGCCATCGCGGCGTCCCACGGCAACGTCGTGAGACGGTAGTCGACGAGCTGCAGCACCATCGGCGCGCGGTCGGCGTGCCGCCGCTCCCGCGGTTCGTCGTGCGCCGCGAGCGACCACACGCCAGTCATGTGCCAGCCGTCGCCGCTGCGCGCCGCGGTCGCGCCGAGCCACAAGCCGCTGTACGCGACGCCGACCACGGGGTTCGCTGCCTGCATCTTCGCGGCGATCTCCACCTCGTGGTCCTTCACGACCGCGCGCTCGCGGCCCACGAACGCGCCGGCCGCGCGGTCCGCAAACACGGGCTGCACCAGTTCGAGCACTTCGCCGTCGCCGACCGCGCGCGTGTGCAGCGTGGCCGCGCGCAGTCCGCCCGCGAGCTGCTGTAACAACGCGTCGCACTGCCGGCACGCACCGGGGTCGCCATGCACGACGAGCGTCGTGCCCTCGAGCAACACCTCGGCAGGCGGCTGCACGTTGAGCAACGGCAGCAGGTCGTTGTTCGCGAGTCCACCGTCGCGGTCGGCGCGCATGAATTGAGTTGTCTCTTCGCCAGGGCGCGGCCAGCTGCGCGGCATCTGCACCGGCGGCGCTGCGGCGAGCAACGCGCCCACCGGCCTCACGAGCAGGTCCGGCGCCGGATCGGGCGAAGCCGGAGCGAGGTAGCGCGCGCCGAGCACGAGCACGAAGCCGTCGGGACCGACACCGCCGCCGCGGCCAGCGACGACGAGCGCGCCGCCGCTCGCGACCCTGCCAGCGAACGAGATCCACGCCGTCTTGTGCTCGGGCAAGTCGACCGTCAGGGAACGCTCGCAGACTTCCTGCTCGTGCAACGCGACGGGTTCGCTGAGCAGCCAGCTGCCGCGCAGCACGAGCTCTTCGGGCGGCAGCGCGTCGACGACGAGAGTCGCGCGCACGCCGGCGAACGCGACGTCGATCTTCGGATCGTACAACTTGGCCTGCTCCGCAACCTCGGTGTCGAGATCGCGCAGGATGCCGATGCCGCGCTCGTCCGCGAGCCGCACCGCGCCGCCCGAGCGCGTCCTTGCGCGCGCGGTCCACAACGGCGGCGTGCGCTGCAGCGCCTGCTGTACGGCGGCCGGGTCCCACGACGTAGGCGGCAGCGGACCGTCCGGCAGCGGCAACCGCCATGCCGTCACTTCGATCGCCCGGCCGAGCGCAGCCGCCAGCGAGCTCAGATCCCGTTCGCACGCGGCGACGTCCGAGGTCCGGCCGCGCAAGATCACGCTCGCGCCGTTTGGGTTCTCACCCTCGCTGGCCGGTTTCGAAGTCGGATGCGTCGGCACGAGAGACAGTCGTCCGGCGTCGACGGCCGTGCGGTGACGCTGCTCGAGCAGCGTCACGACCCAGGTCGGCGGCCTCTGCTCCGCCGCAGCGTCCAGCCGCACGGGCGCTTCCAACACGACGTCGCCCGGGATCGCGGTGCAGATCTGGTCGGGCAGCTGCAGCGACGGCCGCGTGAACGGCAGCAGCGAGCGAACGCGCACCGTCCATTCGTCGCCTTGCTGTGCGTGTGCACCGCCGGCGTTCGCGACGAGCAGTAGTCCCAGGATGGCTCCGTTCATCGCGACATTGCAGCAGCCGCGAAGCAGGCGTCAAGCCACGCTGCCGGCCACCGGGGAGCGGGCCCGCGCCGCGCAGCGCCCGTTCACTGCACGGTGAGCACGACCGCGACCGAGAACGAAAGCGTCGAAGGCGTCGGGCTCGGCAAATCAGCGATCGCCTGTAGCGCGACCGAAGCGCCCGAAGGCACGCCGTTCGGCAGCGGCAGCAACACCTGCTCGGTCCCGCCCCAGCACGCGAGGATCGGACTCTGCTGGCTCACGAATCCGGCCGTCAACACGCCGATCGGCAGGCCGAGGATCAGCGAGTTGTTGAAGCCCGGGATCGGCACGCAATTGGGCGCATCGGGCGCCCACCCGATCGCATAGAAGGCCTGGTAGGGCGCGTTGATGCGCAGCGTCAACGTCTCGCCGGCGACGACCGAGAGCTGGCGCGGCGTGCAGTCGAACACCCAGCAGAACTCGCCGGCAGTGCCGAGCTGCCCGGTCGCCACAAAGCCGAAGCGGCCCATGACGACCTGGCCGAACGCGGGTGTGGCGAACAAGAGAGCGGTCAAGGAAAGGCAGGGGAGCATGTTCATGAGGAACTCCTTGGGTGCCGGTGGTGCAGGCACCCACTGCCCACGATACCGCGAAACCGACGTGGTCTGTTCCCGCAAGTGCGGTCCGCCGCGATGATGCACCGCCCGACGCTGCCGAGGAGCCGCCGATGCCGACCCGCCTGTCCGCCGTCCTGTTCGCGTTCCTGCTGCCGGTCGCCGGCTGCCTCGAAGTCGAGTCGATGGAGGTGCGTGTGGTCGCCGACAGCAAGAACGACCGCCTCGACATCATGATCGTGAGCCGCGGCGTGTGGTCTTCGGCGAAGAGCGACAGCGAGCTCGCCTCGGACCTCGCGAAGTTGCGCAAGTGCCGCGAGGTCGCAGCCGTGCCCGTACCAGGAATGGGCGTCATGGACTTCACGGCGCAAGACGACGACGCCGACTGGCAGCGGTGGCGCGAGCTGATACCGTTCCTCGACATCGAGGCGGGCGCGTTCTTCACCGACGAGCAGGGCCGCCTGTCGTTCTACCAGTTCCTGCGCGTGCACCGGCCCAAGGAGTTCGCGGCCGCGTGCAGCCGCATCGCGCGCACGGCGATGCTCGCGGAGAAGAAGATCTCGGCCGCCACGCGCGCGCTGCTCGAGAAGGCCGCGAACGAGGAATGGCCCGTCGTGATCATCGACGGCGCGGGTTTCGGCTTCCGGCGGCCGCTCGCCGACGAGGATCACCGGACCGAACGCGCCGAGCTCGCACGCGATGTCGAGCGCTCGCTCGACCGCGAGGCCAAGAGGGCCGAACGCGAGGAAGGCAAGCCCGAACCGAGCTTGCTGCGGAGCCTGTTCGACAACGACCTCGCGATCGTGCGGCGCGCGGGCGTCACCGAGTATCTGATCGGCACGCAGGGCAGCGAGGTGTGCGACTACGTGATGCCGGGCAAGGCCTACGAAGACAACCTCATGAAGGCGTTCACGGCCGACGAGCCGCGGCCACCGGCCGTCACGCAGGCGATCATCGACAAGCAGTTCGCGGCGTTCCACGCGCGCGAGGCGCGTTTGCCTCCGGCCTTCGCGGAGCAGAAGAAGCGCGCGCAGCCGGCGGGACGCTGAGGCCCGCGATCCGGGACAGCAGCTACAGCTGCACGAACTCGAGCTTGTTCCTGCCGAACAACGGCACGAGCAGCAACCGCCGCACCGCGTCGAAACCACAGTCGGCAGGCTGCTCGAGCTTCTCCGGCAACGTCGTGCAGCCGCCGCGCACGTCGAAGCGATGCAGGCAACTGCCCGCCCACGAGGTCGTGATCCATGCCGGCGCGCCCGTGCCGTCCTTCGCCTCGACGCGGACGAGACCGTCGAGCTGCCCCGTCGCGGCCTTCGAGAGCTGCGTGAGCGCGCCGCACGGCTCGACGAGCCAGAACGTGCCGTCGCGCCAGCTCACGTAGTAGACGCTGTTCTTGTGGGCGACGAGACCGCGCGGCTGGCCGAGCTCTGGTCCGCGCACGAGCGGTGTGGGGGTCCACTGCTCGCCGTAGCGCAAGACCGAACCGGCTTTGGCCCAACACTCCACGTACCAGATTCCATCGCTGCCGGTCGGCTGCCCGTTCGCATCGAGACCCGCATCGCTGACGAACAGCATGCCGTCGGCGCCGGCCGCGACGTCTTGCAGACAGGACGCCCCGGGCACCTCGATCGAGCGGACCGGGGCGCCGCTCGTGCGATCGAACGCACGCAGCGTGTCGATGTCGGCGACCCACAGGATATCGCCCGTGATCGCCATGCCCTTCGGCGCGTGCAGCGTGACGCCGTTCTTGCCACCTTCGATCCAGTAGCGGTGCATGCTGCGGTCCTTGGGCGACACGCGCGCGATGTAGCCGTTGTTGTCCTTCGCGAGCAGCGCGCCGCGCACGTTGCTGACCAGGTAGAAGTCGGCCTCCGCATCGTGCACCGCCGCCGCCGGCCCGTCGAAACCCGGAGGGTCGCCTGTCGGGTCGCCGGCGGCTGCGTCGCCATGCCGACACCCAGGCAGCGCGAGCGCAGCGAACGCAACGAATAGAGCGCGCCTCACCAGGCCTCGCTCTCTGCGCCGAGCCGCAGCATGGTGTTCCAATCGCCGCTGTCACGGTCTGCTTGCAGCGCTCGCGCGACACGACGTCGCGCATCGCGCGATGCCATTCGATGTGGACTCGGAACCACGCCCTGGATAGTGGGCCAGCGGCGCGCAGTAACTGACACAGGCATGACTGGACGTTGGCGATGCTCGCGCTGCGATGGGCCGCCGCCGCGAGAATCACCTGCCGGTGGGATCGGCCGGCTCCACGTCGACCACGCGGCCGCGGATCGTCACCAAACGCTCGGCGGCGGTCGCGGCCGGCTGTTGTGCGGTGAGCGCCGATGCCAGCACGAGCACGATGGCCACGTTCCGGCGGTCTGTGTCAGGAGGCTCTCTCATCCAGGGGCATCTGATGCAAGCAGCTCCTGTGGCCGCCTGGAACCCGCGACGCTCACCTGCCGAGCGGCTTCTCGAGACGGTCGATGCAGGCCTGGTCGAACACCTTCAGCAAGTCGTCGGCCTTGATGCCTTCGCTCGTGACCTTGATGAGGTGCGCGTCGTGCATCAGGATCGTCAGTTCCTGGCCGTTGTCGCCGGCTTTCTTGAGGATCGCCTTGTGCTGGCCGTACTTGACCAGTTCGCCGCCGTCGGCCTCGATCAGCGCCGGGTTGTTGAACACCATAGCGAGCCCCATCTGCAGCAGCGGTGAGTTGGCGGTCACCTCGACGTGCATGCTCTTCTCGCCCTGGCGGTAGTGCCGCGTCGCCGCGTAGGCGCCGCCGAGCATGCCGGCGGTAAGCTCTGCCTGCTCGTCGACCGCCTGGTCCTCGACCTGCCAGCCGTCGGGCTTGGGCAAGGCCGCGAGGATCGCGGCGCGCTGCTTCTTCTGCAGATCCGCGACCGCCGCCTGCAGCGCGGCGATCGCGGCGCCGAGCTTGTCGGCCTCGACCGCCTTCTTCGCGGTCTCGATGGCCTCCGCGAACGTCTGCGGCTTCTTCGGGCCGCTGCGTTCCTGGGCCTGCGTGGAGATGAGGAGGGAGCCGAGGACGGCGGCGGTGATCAGGACGTTGCGCATTGAGAGCTCCTGGGGCGGTGCGCAGCGTAGGGTTCCTGGTTCCTTCGTCCACTTCGCCGTGGTTGATCGGCGCGCGGGCGGCTCGAAGATCCCGCGGTGAACCAGACGTTCGTCTCGTGGCTCGAAGACATGCGCGCCGCGGTCGAGACCACGCGCGCCAGCTGGCAGCAGGCGTCGTCCAACAGAAGCGGAACACGCCACTGCGGCGACGAGCGGCTGACCGCGCCGCGCAGCCGTTCGATCAGTTCACCCGCCAAGAAAACGCAGGCAGTACTTGCGGCGGTTGCGGTTGGGGTCCGTGTTGTCGCGCGTCGAGAAGTACACCGCGTCGTACCAGTGCGAATACCGGCCGAGTCCGAGCTCGCGAATGTCCTTGTGCGGCGCGTGCGGCAGCGGCAACGGCACGCCGTCCTCGAGCAGCTCGCATCGCGATGCGGCAGGATGCTCGGCCGTGTCCGGCAGGCCACGCGAGACCAGGCCGCAGCGGCTAGTAGCGACTCGAGCGACTCGGGGTCGAGTTCCCGTCCACCGTCATTCGTGCTAGCATCCGCGTCTGAGGACCGCAAGGTACCCTGCGGCGACTTGCCTGCTCTTCAATCTACTATGCACGTAGCGAGGAAACTATGGCCGTCTCTTCTTCCGTCCCTAGCGACACCACGAAAGCAACCCTGGGCTTCCTGAGTTCAGGCGTAGTTCTTCTGAGCTGCGTCGCAGTCGCGTTGGGCCTCGGAACTGCGAGGCTAACTTCGAAGGCGCCCTCACAGTGGGTCAACGTAGTCGAGTACGGGGCAGTTGGAGACGGTGTCACGGATGATACCCAGGCCATCATGGCTGCCGTCAGCGCATTGGGGGCGTCGGGGTCTACGCTCTTCTTTCCCCCTGGGACCTATCTTTTGGGACAACAGATTGCGCTTCCGTCAAACTCCGAACTCCGCGGCAGCGGAGCCGGTGCATCGAGGATCCTCAGGAAGGCAGGCTTGTCGTTTACTCCCGTGTCCGCGGTCGGTTCACAGAACATCGCCATCCGTGATGTCGCGATCGATGGAAGCACGGCGGGCAGTTCCGGAAACCTCTTGCACGTCGATAATTCGAGCCATGTCAGTATCCACGCAGTCGCCGTGACAAGCACTCCTCACGCCGGGATCCGCGTGTCTGGCTCCAACGTGACGGACGTATCGATAACAGCGACGAGGATAGGACCCGTAGGGAATGAAGGAATAGTAGTCGTCGGCACCCCCACATCGCCTGCGAGGCGCATTGTGGTCGACTCCTGCATCATATCCGATACTGGCCAAAGCGGCATTTATCTCCAAGACTCGGCGGATGTTACGATATCAGCCAACAACCTCGCTTTGCCTTCCTGCTCCTCCAATCCGGGCTACGCCGCAATAGTCGCCGAGGTCGGGTGTTACGCTTTCTCGATAACTGCGAACTCCATAAGATCGTATTCCCGTGGCATCTGGGTTCACGATTCCGCCGCGATCCCCGCTTCCCGAGCGACGATTTGCGGAAATACCATCGCTCAGACGTGCAAACAGGCCATTTGGGTGGCTGGTGCGGACTGCACCATTACTGGCAACGTCATCGACGATCCTTGCCGCGCGGAGGCAATCGGCAGTCGTATTGCGATCTTGATTCATAACAACGGACCCGTTGTGCCAGATCGCGTGATTGTGTCTCAGACCGTCATTAAGGATAATGGGGCAGGAGCTACGCGGCTGCTGGAAACCGGCATCCTCATCACTCAGGGCCAATACCATATTGTGACTAACAACATAATAAAGGGCAGCACTGTCCAAGGTTATTCAGTTCCCCCGACTACAGTCGTGAATCAGAACATCCATGTTCCGTGAGCGTGTCATGACCTCCTATCAGGCCGGCGTAGCTCTTCTCCTGCTCAGCTCACTTGCCATCATACCGGACTCCTCACGGCACTTCCTGTCTAGTTCAGCCCAAGGAGGGGAGGTTGGTGCTTGGGGATGGACCGATGTCACCACCTATGGAGCCATCGGCAATGATCAGAAGGATGACACTGCGGCTATCCAGGCGGCCCTACAGAACATTGCTCCTACTGGGGGTTGCTTGTATTTCCCACCTGGGACGTTCTTGGTTCAGACAACGGTCTCGATTCCAAGCAATATCGCGGTCCGCGGATCGGGTTGCAGAGCCTCCGTAGTCAAGGCCGTTGGGACTCTCGGGCACGTCTTCCGAACAGCCGCCGGCGCCGCAGACGTATCATTTCACGATATCGGAGTGGACGGATCTGGTACTGCGAGTGGGATACATCTCCAACAAGTCAATGGGCTCTACCTCGAGCGCACGGCGGTCTCCCACACGTGGGACCACGGGGTATGGGCAGATCACTGTGTTAGGGGCATTATTACGCGCTGCCTCCTGGAGGATACTGGCAGGCACTATCTGAGCAGCCCCTCGACTGGCGGTGGCGCCCACGCGATTACGCTTGGCAACGACACCTTTCAAGTTGTAGTCGCTGGCTGCAGCGTTCTCGACAACCATACAGCCGGCATCCTCTCGTATCAGTCTTCATCGCTGGTCTATGCCCGTAACACACTGGAGTACACTCAGCCTGCGCTTGCGTTTGCCGGCCTGCGTGTTGCCAACGGGGATCTCTACCCATCGGCAACAACAATATTCGCGAACGTAACTCGCGGACAACCTCACGGCATTGCGATCCCTCAGAACGTGGTCACTGGTGCGCAGAGTAGATGTGTCGCCGCAGTTGCCAATGTCCTGAGCGCGAGTGCGAACGCGGGTGTCTCCGCGGGCGGTAGCGCCTTGCTCTTCTGTGGGAATGTTGTGGACTTTCCGAATGTTAGCATTGGCCCTGACGCCATCTATCTGGGACACCAGCATGCCGGTCAGCAAGCCGCTACTGATATGCTGTTCGGGTCGAATAGTCTGTATAGGCCAGTGCAACAACCTGGTTACTGGATGTGTCATGGCTTCACCACAGACAGAGTCATGTGTACAGGTAACGCAATCCGCGATGCCTACCTAAACATTTGGCTAGCGGGCTCCTCTTTGGTTGCTCACAATACCGCGTATTTTTGAGGCGGGGCGTGTTGGGGCAGAAAATTCAGGGCTGGCCTAGGAGCATGGTTGTGGCCATTGTGATTGGCTCTAGTCTACTGTACTGGTGTACGCAGGATGTCGGTCTCAACGACGACTCCCTCGGCCAGCTTCGCGATTGGTGGTCTCTGTCGCGTGGGGGCTCGACATATTATCCACTCGGCTACCCAGTGTTTCTCGGCTGTCTTGAGTTTGTCGGTCTTATTCCCATAGGTGGGCTATCAACTCTGTTGCAACAGATCCTTGGTTGTCTCGCGACTTGGTGGTTGTATCGTATTCTGGCGTCCTTTCTGCCGGAGGCAACAGCATTGACGGCGGCCGCCCTCACGCACGTCTTTCCAGCAACGCTTGCAATGCACCAAGCCGTGTGCTCGGAGTCGCTGGCGCACAGTACCGTGATTGGCAGCCTATGGTACTGCGTACGTCTGCATGATTCTATGCGGGCGAAGGATGCTATTGCTGCTGGCCTCCTCGCTGGTGTCGCTTGTACTATTCGCGTCGCTCCAATCGCGGCCTTTCTGACGGGATTGGTGATTGTTAGCTGGGGGGGAGATTGGCGAACGCGATGGCTCAACTGCGGCATCGGCGTTTGCGCCGCCGGCTGCTTTATTCTCCTCTGCTGCTCCGTAGGATGGTTATGGAGTGGGCACTTCGGGCCCGCGAATTCTATCGAGGGCCATCTGTTTAACCGGATCATCAATGAACAGGGATTGGTGAATCACGATGGTATTGCGACTAGACGGATCGTCGCCTTGGCAGGCCCACTCCACAAGAAAGGCAGTGAGCATACGGCGGTTCGCGTACGCCTCGAACAGTGCGGTATGAGCTATGAGGGGAGCATGCAGCTCTTGGGTCGCGCCGCCTGGGAGGGTGTCGGGGAGAATTGGCTTGCCTACGGCTCCTACTCGATTCGCCAGTCGGTTATGCAGTTGTTCATGAATCCGGAGATGCCCGTGGGGAATGAATCATCATTCGCGCCTGCCGAACTAACTTGGGCTCCTGTTTGTGGAGCTACCCTAACGGCAAGTTGGGCTCTGCGAAAGGTACGGGGTGCCCAAGGGCTCTTGTGGCCATTCTGCGCGACGGTCGCATGCCTCGGATTTGTCCGCCTTGTCAGAAGTCGGCGGGTTGAAACTGTTGCATGGGCGACGGCTGCTCCCGCGTTGCTCCTGTGCCAGGCTGCAATTGAACAGTCCATTCCGAGATACACAGTTCCGGTAGTAGCCTTCGTCGTTCCGATGACTGTCGTTGGCATGCTGTGTATCGTTGGGCTTGTAAACAGGTGCACACCGCGGTTGCGAGCCGGAGAGGTTTGAAAGCGTTTTGTCCGGAAAGTCAGTCGAGCGAGATCGGGCTCGAATTGGCCACTTGGACTGCGACGGCTGTGGAATCCTCCCGGCGCGTTCTCGTCGAGCGGATCGTGGCGCGACTCGGAGCGCAGGCTCGTAGCTTTGCAGAAGGAATAAGGCCGTCAGCGTCCTGTCCGGAAAGTCAGTCGAGCGAGATCGGGCGTGTCCTTCTGTCCTTCATTCCCACCTCCGGGCACGCGGTCACCTTCGGAAATCTCAGCCACTACATTATTGCGACTCGTAACACCATTCTCGCTCCTCGCCAGTCATGGTCGCAGTTCTATAGGTGCGATGTAGTAACAACGCGCGACAATATCGTGCACGTCGCGAACCATGGCCACATGAGCGGATTTGGTGGACTACAACTGTCGCCTCCGCCAACGTCGTCACCTGACGTCCATCGAGCTCAGCTGCGTTGCGGTCTCGTCCGCGCGCGATGCCCTGCAGCAGAGTCGCCTTTGCCCGAAGAGTAGTTTCCTGTTTCCTGGTGACCGACGCAGCCGTAAGTCGCATGCTCTTGTTGCTTGGACGCACCATCGAGATCTCGGCCGCTTTTTGTCCGCCACTTGGCCCTGGGTGGCGTGGCGCTGCTTATCCAGGCGGTTCTCAATTGGTCGAGCGTGCTTCATCCGACGATGCACGCCGAGGATGGATCGGTTCTCCTCACGCGGTTCTACGCGGAAGGATCGTTCCAGCGCATCTGGGAGTCGTTCAGCGGCTACAAATCGATTCTACCGAACTTCGTCGGCTGGTTGGTCTGCTGCCTGCCAACTACTTGGATTCCGCGAAGCATGGTCTTGGCATCGCTCGTGCTCCATGCGTTCGGCATCTGCCTCTTTGTTGCGGCAGCTCTCGGCGGCGCTGCTCGGCGCCTGGTCGTCTTTGCAGCGCTCTGGATGTCGTCCCTCGCGATTGGCAGCTACGCCCTCAGCGCTTGCGTCATGTACTCGCGAGTGTCGTTCTTGCTCATGCTCGCGGCAGCATGTTGGACCGCTCGCCACGCGACCGTCAGACCGGTCGTCACGGCGATGGCACATCTTTGCATATGGTCGCATCCACTCAGCATTGTGGTCGTTGGAGTGATGATGTCGGCGTGGATGGTTCGAAGGGCGAGAATCAACATGGGATTCTGGATCAGTGCACTAGTGTCGGTGTTGCTGTATGTGTGCTTCGGCCTGGATCGCGGCAACGACGTCGACGTTGCCTGGCGTCCTCTGGATTGCTTCAGCTACATAGGAGTAAGGGGCGGAATCGAGTTGATCGTGCCTACAGCACTGAAGAGCTACTGGTACTCGCCAGCACCGGCCGTTCATGGCGCGATCGGAGTTGGCATGTGCATCGCTTGGACGGCCTGGATCATCATTGCAAAGCGTCGTCGAATGAGAAACGAGACGGTCGAGCTGTCGGCCTCCGGATGGGATCTGCTCATAGCCGTGGCGATTCCATTGTGTGCGCTTACAGCGCGACCGCACACGATGGGGCCGGCGGACGAATGGGGGCAGAGATACATCTTCACGACGAGGGGCTTGGTGCTCCTGGTCGTCGCCATCGCAGCGTTGGGCCGGGCGACACGCGCGAGCCGGAAACGGCTGACAAGCGTGCACGCGGTCATGATCGCATACGCGCTGATGCTCGGGTACGCCAACCGGGTCTACTACCGGGTAGAGAGGGAAGATGCCGAGCGGATAACCACGTTCATGAAAATCCTCGACACAGAGGAGTTGTCGCACGCCGGAGAAAGGAGAGCTGTGAGGGCGTTCCTCGAACGAGGAGACTGGGACATACGTATTGGTTAACGATCCACAGCGTGGTCGTCGCGTCGGGGCGCACTTCGTCTGGTGCCGGCACGAGGAACGGCGACTGCTCGGAATCGACGAGACGTTGGATCTTCGTGCTGGACCAGTGCTGGACCCCCGGCGAAACTGAGATCGGGAAAACGGTTCAGGATATGACCAGCGCCTGGAGATGGCGACCTCGTGCGCGACAAGTGTGCAATGCAGTGTGCAATGGGGTTGGTCACAACGTGGCACAACCTCGCACGACCTGGCACAACCGAAGGGCCGGCGAGGCGCCACAAGCTCGCGTGCGTGGCACTCATAGACACAACCGGGCACAACGTGGCACGACCTGGCACAACCATAAGCCCTGTGCTCGACACGGGACGGCGCGAACGGTATCCCGGCGGCAGGCTGGCGCCAACTTGCCTCGCGCCTCATTGACTTCGGTGCCCGCGGCGGATTGCCTGCGGGCGTGCAGCTCGCCTCGTTGACCGTGCCGATCGCCCTGCTGCTGATTGCCGCGACGGGCGTCGTGCATTGCTGGCACGACGTCGCGGACTGGGATCGGACGCGCGTCGGCAACGACGCAGCATCCGTGATGCGCAGGCGTCTTGCCCCGGCGCGGGCCGAGCTCGCCTCGCGCAACCTCGCATTCGTGGACCTCGCGAGGCCGGACGTCGACCTGGGCAAGCTCGAGGGCGCGCCGCAGGCCCTGATCGATGTCGCGGCTGCGGCCTTGCATCGCCAGCTGACGACCGGTGTGTGCGATCCGCCACCGGGCTTCGACGCGGCGTGGATGAACGCGCAGGTGGCGTACTTCCGCGCGACGTTCTCCCCCGAGCAGAACGCCGATCCCGCCGCCGTGCGCACGAACCTGCGCGACTCGTGGGTGCAGCTGCTGATCGGGATACACCAGACCGAGATCGAGTACGGGCTCGCGCCGATCGTCGTGCGAGCTGGCGCTCCGTGGCTCGTCGGGGTGTTCGAGCCCGGTTTCGATCACCAAGCACTCGCGCAGCGCCGCGGGCTCACGGTCGTGCGCGAGTTCGGCGACGGCGTCGTCTTGTTCCGCGAGGGCAGATGACGATCGGATTCGCGTTCGGCCTGCAGTGGCTGCTCGGCTTCCTGATCGTGCGCGGGCTCTGGCCCGCCGACCAGCGCGCCGGCAGCCTCGTCCTGCGTTGTTCGCTCGCGGTCGGCCTCGGCGCCGGGCTCGCCAGCGCCGTGTGGTTTCTGCACCTCGTGCTGCTCGGCGCCGCGCACCAGGGCAACGTGCTCGCCGTGGAGCTCGTGCTGCTCGCGGCATTGGCGCTCGCGAACCGGCGCGGCGTGCGCGCCGCCAAGATGCCGGCCGCGGGCGCGCGCGAGCGCGGCGCAGGGCTCGCTGCGGCCGCGTTCGGGATCGCCGCGGCAGCGGCGCTGCTCTCGTTCGCGCTCGCGACGATCGGAAACCCTCAGGGTGTCGTCGATGCGCTCACGATCTGGAACATCCGCGCACACATGCTGTTCGACAGCGGTGGTGCGTGGCGCCGCGTCCTCGAGCCATCGCTGCACCACGTCGACTACCCGCTGCTGGTGCCGATCACGGTCGCGCGGGCATGGCAATACGCGAGCGAAACGTCGCCGGCGGTGCCGGCGGTGAATGCGTTCGCGTTCACTTTCGCGGCGGCAGGCGTGTGCTGGGGCGCGCTGCGGATCCTGCGCGGAAGCGTCGCCGCGTTCGGCGGTGCCGCAGCGCTGCTCGCATGCCCGCCCTACGTCACCGTGGGCGCGATGCAGTATGCCGACGTTCCGTTGGCGTTCTTCACCGGCGCGACCGTCGCGCTGCTGATCCTGCACGCACGCAACCCCGCGGGCGGCCGCCGGCTGCTGCTGCTCGCCGGCGCGTCGCTCGGCTGTGCCGCGTGGACGAAGAACGAAGGCATGCTGTTCGCGGTCGCCGTGCCGGCCGCCATGCTCGTACTGGGTCGCCGCGCGCTGCGACACAAAGCACGCGAAGTGCTGCAGCTCGCGATCGGCGCAGCGCCGTGGTTCGTCGCGCTGGTCGTGTTCAAGTCGTCGCTGACTGCCGACAACGACCTCGTCGCGCAGGTCGAGGCCGGCAAAGCATGGGCGCGTCTGTTCGAGGGCGAACGGTGGCTGACCGTGGCGCTTCGGTTCGTCGAGTGCACCTGGTCGCTGGGCCCCGGCTTGATCGTCGCTGCCGGGCTCTGGCTCAGCGCGCGCGCACGCGACTGTCCGCGGCTGCCGTTCGTCGTCGCTGGCCTGCTGCTGCTCGGCTACTTCGCGACGTATCTCACGACCTCGGTGAATCTCGAGTGGCACCTCGGGACTTCGTGCCAGCGGCTCTGTCTGCAGATCCTGCCGGTCGCGTTGCTCGCGGTCTTCTCGGGACGGCCTGCGCTGCCCGAGGCGAGAGCCTGACTGCG